>NZ_BAFB01000206.1 GCF_000248075.1 Gordonia otitidis NBRC 100426
TGACCCATCCGCCGGGCGCCCCGACGCACCGGTTCACCTCCTCCTGACCCGGCCGTGGCACGCGATCTCGTCAAAGCTCCGCGCGATGGCAGTCCTGTCCACGCCGCCCACAGACGGTCGACCACGCTGAGTGAGAGAGTTTATGGCTGCAGAACAAGCAACGGGCCCTCTCGCTTCCGCTCTCGGTCGAACTGCCATCGCCCGGTACACTCACCATTGGTGACGTATATAGGAGTGCCCCCAGGCCCCTCATAGCCTTCTTATCTCCGTTGTCCCGCAGCACAATTCGACATTTTTCTTCTTCCAACCGCCTACTGTTCTTTCGACGAGGACCCCAATACAGCGCGCGAGAAGGCGGCTGGTCTCGCGACGTTTCACTGCCCGGAACCACGGGGTTGAAGGTCCGTCGCTTTCAGTACTGCGCCTTTAACCCCGCTCAAACGCACGCTCGCGGAATGTAGCCTCGTCGGCTGACTCGACCACACCGGACCGCTCCGCGGCGCCAGACGTCGACGCCCGGCCGTCGGGCCCGATACACGCGGACAAGTACAAACAAGGTCACGATAGATCCGGAATATTCAAACTAGGCGCGGATCTCACACCGTTCCAGAAGTTCAGCAGTGCACGTGCTGTCATCGAGACATCTGCGGCCGCGTCGTGCGCGTTCTCGTACGAAATCCCATGCGCTGCAACGAAATCCGACAGTTTCGCGCCGGTGGAACCGTGATCGAATTTGCGGGACAGGTTCATTGTGTCGATGACCCGTTCGGGGTTGATGCCGTGTCCGCGGAGCATACTCGTTTCGAAGTTCGCGTTGTGGGCGACGAATGTGACGTTGGGATCCTGGGCGAGTTCGCGCAGCCGATCCCGTTCACGGGAGTGGCTGAACGGGGTGCGGCCGGCGAGCGAGTGATAGTCGATTCGGTGCACTTCCTTCATGCCGACGCCGATGGTGGGAGCTAGCTTCGGGTTGATGTCGTGGTAGGAGTTCACCGACTCGTGCACGGTACCGGAGCCGTCGATGACCTGGTATCCGGTCTGCAGGATCTCATGCTTGCCTGCGTGGGTGCCGTTGGTTTCGAAGTCGACAACAACGAACCGGCGTTGCGGATCCTGGCTGGGGTGATAGCTGCGATAGCAGTGGCGGACAGCGGCGTCGGCGGTGTCACCGGCGGCAACGCGTTCCTGGATGAGGCGTGTCGCTTCGTCGGTGCTGCATCCGCGGTAGCGCGCGAGTTGGCGTGCGGTGCTGTCGTTGGTGGCGAACGACGACTCTGACTTCGGGTTCTTCACCCACGAGAACCTGCCGTTGTTCTTCCGTGGAGCCTTGCTGTCGGCGGGCGCAGAACGCTGCTGTTCTACCTTGTCCCACACTGCTGCGAGCTCGTGTTTGCGGTCGGCGTAGGTGCGTCGTTGCGGATCGTTGGGGTCGATTGGTTCGTTGCGTCGCATCCAGTAGGTGCGGAAGTCGTGGTCGTCGATGTTGACGCTGATGGCGGCGCGGTCGGCTCCGGTGACATCCATCTGGTGTGCCAGCTGCGCCCGATACTTGACGGGGATGCCGTCTGCCCACTGGGCTGGGTCGGAGGCTGTCTTCGACTCCCACGGGCACACATAGTTGCCGTTCTTGTCGAGGACAACGGCGTCGAGTTGTGCACGCTGCCATGGCTGATCGCCGCGCCACGCTGCTTTGGTGTGGGCGACGACGAGGTCCGGGTTGGCGTCAGCGAACTGTTTGGCCATGACCGGTTCCCATGCGTGGCCGCGTGGGGCGGAACCGGTGTGGTCACGCACCCCCTGCAACTGTTGGGCGACTTCCTCGTCGGTGATTGCCCGCAGCTTGTTGTCGATGACTGACTTGGGTGAACTGTAGGCGTCGAGTCCGAGTGCTTCGGCGGCGTCGGAGCCTCCCAGCCCTTGCTGGTGCGCTTCGAGCCATTCTCGGGTGGACTGCTCGTATTCGCCGATGTAGCTGGCGGAGCCGAGCGTGTTGCCTGCGAACTGCGGCATCTGTTCGGTGTGCAGTTCGCCCGCGCGGGCCGCGTATTGGGCGGTGCAGTCCTTGTAGTAGTCGAGATCCTGGCGGGCCATCATGTAGTCGCCGTAGGCGTCGTTGAGGCGGGGGCGAATCTCGTTGAGGGCGTCAACGTCTGGGGGTGTTTGCGCGCGGGCGGTGTCCCATTCGGCGGTGACGGAGTCGAGGTGCTGGCGTGCGTTGTCGCGGGCGGTGACGAGTTGGTCGAGTTCGTCGCTGGCGCAGCGTGCGTCGACGGTGTCGAGGGCTTCGTCGATGTCCATGTGTCGTGCTCGGCCACGATGGCAGGCGATGGCTTCCTCACGCCACTGCTCGGTGTAGGCGCCGGACAGGGTGTCGCGTGCATGTTCGTCATATCCGGCGGCGGCAGCCATTTCTAGGCGCGTGTAGTCGTCCAGTCCCTGATCGGTAGGGGTGTCGCCGCACACGGTGCACATGTGCTCGTACTCGTCGCGTAACTGTTCTCGTGCTTCATCGAATGTGGGTGGCGGTGTGAGGGTTCCGTCAAGCTGGTGCTGTCGTGTTTGTTCGGCGAGACGTTCCCATTGGGCGCGTTCACTGACGGCTGCGTCCTCCACCGTGGCGATGCGCCGATCCCACGCTTGCGGAGTGTCCTCCTCGATGCCCAGGCCGCGTGCGTTGGTGGGGTCGAGGTGCGTGGCGCCGAAGGTGGCGCGTAGCTGGTCGATCTGGTGTTGCTCGTCCCATGCCTCGATGCGTTCAGCCAACTCGAGCTCACGTTCAGGGGTGAGCTCGCCGAGGAACGCTGACCGTGTGGCCTCGAGGATTTCCAGGTGAAGGGCCGCGTCGTCGTGGTCAGCTTCGAGGAGCATGGTGGAGGCTTGAGCGGCTTCGAGCTCGCCGGTGCGTGCTTGGCATTTCTGGCGGGCATCGTCTGCGCAGCGCTTCGGGCCGTGTGGTTCGTTTTCGCCAATGCACATGGCAGCGGCTCCTCATGATGTTGTTCGGCTTCGATGTATGTGGCTACTGATCCTAGTGGGGGGTTCTGTCAGCGAGAACTGTTCGACGACGACGACCACGGTGAACGGTAGGACGTTCGGACAGCTGCGGCCGAATAGCGGTTCGCCCCGCCTCGCTGTGCGAGATGGGGCGAACCGGTGGCGCAGGTCAGGCGTCGGCCATCTCGCGGATGAGTCCGAATGCCCGCGTGGTGAAGCTGTCTTCACCTGCGGTGAACTGGCGGCGTGCCCGCGACTCCGGCGACCGGGCGTTGCGGAACCACTGGTCGTACTCGGTGGCAGCCGCCACCGCCGACCACGCAGTGCCGGGGGCGTCCTGTTGCAGCTGGCTGGTGCGATACAGCCCGATCAGGTCCGATCGGCGCTTCTCCCAACGGGTTACAGCCGCCTTGCGGGCGTCGTCGGGCCGCGGATACAGCTGGTCGATGTAGACCAGGTAGTCGTCGAGCCGCATCGGGGAGCTGATCAGGCGCTCACCGAGCGCCGCGAACTCCTTCGCGTACCGGAATGCGCCGCGCATGGCGGTGGAAACGGCGGCGATGCGCTCCTCAGCGGACGAGCAGTGGCGGATCACCCAGCGGATCGGAAGGGACAAGCGCGTCGTGCAGCCATTCAAACACCACAAGCGCGTTCCCTCCAATTCCATTGTGACAGCACCAGTTCCGGCATGATCGGCACGGAATCGGAGGTCGAACGAAATGGCGTCCTTACCGCCGATGACGATCCCCGCTTCGGGCAGATTCATGGTGACGAACGTTTTGCGACCGAAGTCGAGTTCGCCGGCTGCGGTGAACACAGCACCCATCGATCGTGCGTTGTCGGCCAACGCGAACGCGGTCCGATTCTCCACCACCGTGTACGACGTCGCGCCCACCATGCCCAGCACGATCGGCTTATCGTCGCGCAGAAGGAGTTTGCGGTTCGGTGCGAACGCCGAGTACTCGCCGTCATCGCCGATGACCGAGATCCCGGTGTCGCCGTCGACGGTGGTGATGCCCCAGTCGAGGCCAGCGATCTTGAGCGCGTCGTCGATGTTGGTGGCGTGACTGATGTCGGTGCCCAGGACGAGGTCGGCGCGGACGCGGCCGACGGGGTCGGCGACAGTGGTTGCGCTGTCGGTGGAAGTGTCGATGACGGTCATTGTGTGGTCCTCTCGGAGTTGGTTGGCTTCGATGTGGTTCCATCACAACAGTTCGGGTCGGAAGGGTGCGGCACTGTGACTGTGCGCCAGCATCATTGCACCGGCTACCCGGCACGCAATGCGTGCACGTATAACAAGGGCACCTGTCGTCGCGGACTATCCGACGATCGGCGGACAGCGCCGACGGGCGGCGGTGTGATTTAGCTGCAGGGCAGCAACATCTAAGGCTGGGAGAGGTGGTCGGCAGCGCAGGCCGGCGTCATGCCCGCCGCGGATAGTGATCAGCGGTGAACGCCTCAACGATCTTGGCGTTGGGGTCGTAGCCGCCGTCGACTCGGACAGCCCGTGCCGCCTTCTTACGGCCGACGGTGTCCGGCACTGCCTGCGATCTCGCGAGGACTGTGCCCACCTGATAACCCTTCCCCCACAGCGCGTTGACCCGTGCTTGCGCGTCGACAGCCTTCGAGTCGTTGACCCAGGCGACGACGTCACCCCGGCACGACGGGTCACCGAACACCGCCCATGCCGGGCCGTAGCTGGTGTCCATTCGCTTAGCGGGCACTGGCTGCCCTTGCTGGTCGAACAGGGCGGGCTGCTCCCACACCCCTCCCCTTTTCTCGATGCGCCGCTGCAGCTTTCCTTCGGGGCTGCGCGGATCGTAAGTGGTCGGGTCGGGCAGCCCGTTCGCTGGGCGTTGGTGGGTGGTTTCCTTCGACGGGTGGACAGTTCTGCTGGTGCTGCGCGGTGTCGGCGCTGCCGCCGGTGTGGTTGGCGTCGCGGCGCGGGTTGACTGGTCGGCGGATCGGCCGCCGATGACGAGCATCGGTTCGTGCGCCGGGTCGTGCAGGTCGTCCACTATGCGCATGTCGAAGCCGGCGTTGTAGAAGCGTTCGATGGTTGCGGCCAGGTCGGGGCGCCGCGCCAACAGTTCCTCTTTGGTGGCCGGCGACTTCTCTAACTGCTCAACAACAGCTTGCATGTCGTGACTGCATTGCTGATAGGCGCGCTCTGCGGATTCGGCCCGGGTGAGGGTGTCATTCGAGCATCGGCAGGGACCACCGCGGCAGTCGGCGGCAACACACATCAGCAGCGGCCCTTCTCTTCACGCTCCGTGGACAGTCCCATTGTTGCCTATGGCAGACGCAAATGCCGAGAGGTTGTGCGGGGACGTTACGGGCAGCTGTCGGCGTTGGCAGCTACTGGCAGGGCTGCAATGAGGGTGTCGGTGATGTCGTCGGCGAACGCGCGTAGCCGCTCGGGGTGCAGGGTGTGCAGTGCTGTGACAGCGTCTGCCAGTGAGGTGAGCGGCTGGTCGGCGGGCACACGGAACCGGCGACGGCTGCGGCTGATGGCGCCATCGGTTCTGATGTGCCTGAGCAGTGTGACGGTGCGGGGGGTGTCGGGGCGGTCCGGGTAGAAGCGGTAGCTGCCCATGATTTTGTGGGTGATGAACAGGGTGGTGAGTGTCGGATCGGCGCCGCACGGCAGCGCGCGGAGAGCGCCGGTGACGTTGTCACCCCAGCGTGTGCGGCGGGTGTCGTATTCGGCTAGTGCGGTGTGCTCGGCTGCGACGTGTAGGCGGGTCAGCTTGCGGCGTTGCGTTGTGGTGGCGGCCAGTTCGATGGCGCGCATCGATTCGGCGATCCCGTCGTTGGTGGCGCGGTGTTGTGCCCACCGTAGGTCGCGAACCCGTTGCGCGGCGTCGAGCCGCTGTTGGGCGGCGTCGAGCTGCTGCAGGAGCTCGTCAACGGTGTCGCTCATTGATGTGCCGTTCGTTGGGTGTGCGTGAGGCGAGGGTGTTGCACGACGATCGCAGGCGTTACGTGCGGTCGTCACTGTCCGGGTCTGGGCGGGAGCCGCCGTGTCGCAGCACGATGTCGGCGGCGTCGAGTTGGGCGGAAAGCCGTTCGAGGGCGCTGGGGTCGACGTCGGTGGGGATCGGCGCGATGACGGCGTGCAGCTGGTGGGTGATGGTCGGTTCGTTGAGTGCGGCGTCGATGTCGTTGACCCGGGCGGCAAGCTCGTCGAGTTGCTGGACGCTGGCGTGGAGTGCGGTGAGGTCGGCGTTGAGCGCTGCGTCGGCGACGCTCAGTAGGTCGTTGTCGGTGGCGTCACCGGTGTTGGCGAGTTGTGAAGTGGTGTTGCGGTGGAGGTGGTTGCGGGCGTCGACGGCCGTGGCACGCTGGGTGATCTCCCACAGCGCTTCGTTGAGGTCGGTGAGAATCATGTCGGGATCGCCGAGCGCACCGCGCGACACCGCGCGCGAGGTGCTGATGGTGAGAGCAGCCTGTTTGGCGGCGTCGCATTCGGTGTGTACTGCCGGGGTGCGTAGGGAGGCGCTCGACCATTTCCGTGGGCCGAGTGTTTCGTCGAGCGCGGTGATGGACTGTTCTGCTGCGGTGAGGCTGCGGGTGCTGTGCCAGCGGATGACGGCGGCGAGCACAACTCCGGTTGCCAAACCTGAGATGAGGGCACCGACGACGGGTGTTGTCAGGCACAGCAACCCGAAGACGGCGATGCCGGCGATGATTCCGGCGCTGGCAGCTGTGCGTGGTGCGCGATCGTAGCGCTCGAGCACAGAGGGCATCACTGCCGCGGGATCGGCTGCGCCGCTGCGCAGCGGGTTGTACAGCACCCAGGTTGCGCCGTGGTCGATGAGGCGTAGTCGTGGTTGAGGCATGGTGTTGACGGTAGCTATCGGGTTGCGGTTGGCGCGGTAGCTGCACTGTCGGTGCCGGCGGCCCGTAGACGCTGGTAGTTGCTGGCTGGCAGGCGTAGTCGGGTGAAGACTCGGGCAGCGAGATCATCGTCGGCGAGGATGTGTTCGAACACGTAGGTGAGGGTGATCGGGTCGCGTGCGGGTACGTGAACGAACGCGTAGGCCTTCTTGACGCCGGGCCGCAGCACCTTGACTTTCACTGTGTCGACCGTCGGGTCGTGCCGGTAGCTGCCGACCACGACGTCCTGCATGAGCAGTGCGCGCAGGGCGTGGTTGTCGCCGACCGGACAGCCACGTACGGGCCCGTCGCCTGCCCGGTGGTCCCAGCGTTGTCTGCGCTGCTGATACTCGATGTCGGAGTCGTCCTCAGCTTGCCGGTGCTGGCGTTGCATCGCGCGCACGGTGCGGCGGTCGGCTCCGGACAGGAGGGCGATCTCGATGGCGCGCGCCGATTCCGCGATGCCGTCGTTGGTGGCCCGGTAGGCGCGCCGCGCATCGTCAACAGCGTCACGAAGTTGCTGCTCTCGCTGCTTTCCGCTCACGATCTCGGCGCTAAGTTCACTGCGCCGCGCTTTCGTTTCGGCGATCAGCCGGTCGAGGGTGGCCAGCGTTGCGGCGCGTGTTGATGACGACGGGTGGGCAGCCATGCCGCATCCTCCTCTGTGGTCGAGTGAATGCGCGCATCGTACTGAGCCGATTTCGCCGCCCACCCTGTGATGGTGCGCTCCCCCTTGCCGCGCTCCCGCCGCTCTATGCGGCCTCTTGTGCGGTGTCGGCGATCTGTTCGTCGAGGGCGTCGAGTTCGGCCAGGGCACGGTCGAGTTCGGCTTGTTTGTCGAAGGTGATGGTGGCTGCGGCTGTACGGGCGTCGTCGGCGCGACGCTCGGCCGCGACAATGTCGGCGTCGAGGCGGGCGACGGTGTCGGGTAGCTGTCGGATCCATTCGCGGATCGTTTTAGCTATCCAGCGGCTTACTGCGATGCCGTCGCGGCGTAGCACCTTGGGTGGTACGTCGATGGTTGCGACATGGTGGGCGGTGTAGCGGCGTCTACCGACAGCGAGTTCTATGCGTGCCGCACCAAGTTTCCTGCTGGTGGAGGCGACCAGAACTTGATCGCCGGCGACACCGCTGGTGGTGGCACCACCGATCGCGGGGAGATCCCAGTGGTGTCGGGCTAGCGTGTCGATGTGTGGCAGCAGATGGTCGAGCAGGTCGCGTGTTCGACGTAACCTCTTAGCGCGTTGGCTGTGTGTGTCGGCATTTTCTCGCGCGGTCACCGCGTTCTGCAGTACGGTCGCCCGCCCGATTCGGAGAGTGCGGATTCGACCGGCAATCTCGTTGCGCCGTAGCAGTAGCGGGTTTCCGGAGGCTGCGGCCTGTAGTTCGGCATAGCTGAGTTCGGCGCGGCCGACGTCGACCATCTCACGGATCTGTGAGGTGGGGTCGAACAGCGCAGCGAAGCTCTCACTTTTGCGGCGGATCAAACCGGCAATGAATCCGTCGCATGTTCTGGCGGTGACGTAGGTGAAGATGTCGACGCCGCCGGGTGCGAGGTTGCCGAATCGTATCGCACGCCCGACGCGCTGCTGGAACGCCGCCGGGGTCCACGTTAGGTCCAGCTGGTGTAAGGCTGTGCAACGGGTTTGGAGGTTTGCTGATTCTCCGATCAGCGGTGTGCTGCCGAATATGATCGGCAGATGACCTGACCGGCAACTGCTGAACATCGCCTGCCGTGCCTTCGCTGACTTGGCGTCGTGGGCGAACCGCATGTGCGCGGCCGGCACACCACGCGCGAGCAGCAGTGCACGCAGCCGCCCGTAGGTTTGGGTTCCGTCGGCGCGGGGCGTGCCGAGATCGCACATGACGATCTGGCTGAGTCCGGGAACCGGTGAGCCGGGAATGCTGACGTTGCGGGTTCGGTGGTAGATGGCTGCGATGTTGTCGGCTGCGAGAACAAGTTTCGTGACTGTCTCGGGATGCTCGGGCCGCATGCCCGGTAGCAACTCGATGTCGAGGCCGAGTTTGCGGCCGTCGGTGCACACTTTGAGCATGTTGTCGTCGTCTGGTGCGTGCGCGAACCGGGAGCGTCCACGTAGGGCGTCGGCGCGGGAGGCAAGTACTTGCATGTACTCTTCGGCGGCGGCGCTGGGTTCGGCGACGCACGTGTGGAAGCGGGCCTCGGGTAGTGGAATGCCCACATCGGCGGCGCGTTTGACGAACATGAACTCGGTGAGCATCGACCGCAGTTCCGGCACGTTCTGCACGACGCAGGGCCGTCGCGTCGCCTTGATACCTCCGGAGGGGGCGACCTCGATCACGGTCTCCTGGCGGATGAACGTGGCAACCCACGCATCGAACGATTCAACACCAGCATCCGAAAGACGTTGCGGAGCGCAGAACTTCAAAGCGACGTACGCCTCGGCGAGCGAGTTGGTGAAAGGTGTCGCGGACATCGCGGCATATACAGGCCGGTTCCCGCGATGCTGTCTCAGCGACCACTGCTTGAGGTGGAGGTCGGAGGCGCGTTGTGAGTGCCCGAGACTGAACCCGTCGGACGTGCTGTTCACATACAAGCGACGGTACTTGTGCGCCTCATCAACAGTAATGTGGTCCACCCCAAGGGAATTGAACGTGATGAGAGTGGGATCATTGACTGCGTGACGGAGTTGATCGAGCTGGCCTTCAAGTGTCCTCAGACGCTTCGCAGTCCTCTTCGCATTGTAGCCTTGCTCCGCGTAGTGGCTGCGTGCTTCCTGTAATTGCTCGTGCAGCCAGGCACGCTCAACTTCCACAGGCATCGGTAGCGAACCCAGCTGTTCGTGCGTCATGATGACCGCGTCGAAATCGCCGGTGGCGCAGCGTGCAGCGAACAAGCGTCGTCGCGCACTGCCCGTCAGATCATCGGGGCCGGCGACAAGGAAGTGCGCCGTCGGAAAGTATTGGCGGGCGGCGATCGCGAAGTGTTCCAACGCCGATAGGGGCACCGCAATGAGTGGTTTGTTCGCGATCCCAAACTCGCGCAAAGTCACCGATAACCCAAGGGCGGCAAGCGTTTTACCGAGGCCGCAGTCAAATGCACAGTATGCGGCCGGTAACGCTAGCGCGTGGTCAATCCAGTCCCTCTGCCACGGCCACAACTGTTTGTCGGCAGCCAAACGCGGCATCGGAAGGTAGCTGCCGTCAGCGGTGCGCGGCACATGCGAAGTGAACCGCATGTTGTAGTCGTGCTCGAGCCTCCGCCCACGATGCGGGTCCTCCCACAACCACGTCGAGAAGCGGTCCCCGATCTTGCTCAACGCCACCACCGCTGACTCCGTCGCAGCGTGATCCCTCACCGTGCGAATGCGGCCGTCCGGCGTGTCCACCTTGCGGGTCACGACCGGGATCTTGCCGTTGAGGCCGGATTGCAGCAGCTCGGTTGGCGTCTTTTCGGAAGTCCCGTACTCGGCTCTCGCCTGCTCTCCGGCAGCGGCACTTGTCACCTCCCACCGGCTGACCAGCGGCTCATAGATCACCCTGGCATAGCTGAGCCCGAACACCTCTCGGCAGAAGTCCTCCACATCATCAGATGTGACGATGGGTGACCCCAATTCGAGTCGGATTTCGCTGGGACCCAGCCACTCCGGCTGCACAGCCTGCAGCGCTGCAACATTGCGGGCGTAGTGAGGATCAGTCGCGGCTGCCACCTCAGCACTGGCCAGCTTCACCCGCACATTGCCCGACAGGTAGTCGGCCGAATAGACAACAGCCCCGCTATCGGGATCCCGGAACACGAGATCACCCAGCGCGGCGAACGCCGCAGCCTCGCTATCCAGTCCCAGCAAACCCGCGATACGCGAGAGGTCGATGCCGCCCTCGCCGCGACTGATTGCCAGGGCGGCGGCAGGACTGTCGGCGGTGACGGCGCGATGCGGGCGCCGATTGACTCTTCGCGTCAGGATCGCTGCTGGTTGCGCTTCGTCGGCGTCCCGGTCATAGCATTCGAGAGAAAGAACCACCGCCGCGTCTGGATCGTTGCGGAAACCGCCCAATGACGGCGTCTGCCATGACACGCGGGGCGCGCCGGTGTCGGGATCAATCTTGCCTTCCCGAAGCGTCCCCCGATTCAGCGGCCCGAACGTTGCGACGTAGTCGCGGTAGAGCCGCGCCGCCCGTTCACGCAACGGGCGCAATGTGTCGTCGGTGCAATCCCAGTCCGACTCGGCGTCGATGAGTGCTTGGGCGGCATCACGCAGTGTGATCAGGGCGCGAAGCTCGCCCGGGGCACGATGTACCGGCGCAAGTCGCCCGTCGACAACACGGAACACAGCGCCGTCGATCAGATGGAATGAACCTTCGGGGCGGCCGTCACTGTCGGTCAACGGAACATTTGCCAGCACATCAGGTAACGGTGCAGGCGCAGCGGCGTGCAGACGGCTTGCGGTCGCAGCGAATGCGGCAGCAATGTCGCGGTCGCGTCGCGCCGACACCACCCGCAGCGGCGCCCGACTGAACGCGGTCGCTTCCATCGTTCCCGCGATCTGATCGGGCCGCGAATACCAGTAGTCGCTCACCGCGACCGGTGCACCGTCGGCGACCGGCAACTGCATCCGACCTGCCGTCGGCCAGCGTGAGACAAACCCGCTGGGTGTGCGGGCACGCAACACGACGACGTCAACGACTGTGTCAGTTCCGGGGAACGCGCCAGACGGCAACCGCAGCGCCTCCACAAACTCCGCGACCTCTTCAAGCTGCTGCGGCACAGACGCTTGATCGACAACGTAACGGGACGTGGCGATGACCGCGTACGCGCCCGGCCGCAACGCGCGCATGATGTGCAACAAGCATGCGGTGTGCAGCGGTTGCCGCTGACTTTCGCCCGGAAAGTACACCTGCGCGTTCGAGAATGGGACGTTTCCGATAGCTGCCGAGTAGCCGAAACCCACCGACACCTTCGGGACGGTGCCGGTGATGATGGTGGCGGAGGGGTGAAGCAACGATGCGATAGACGTGGCGACCGGGTCGGCGTCTACGCCGGTGTAGCCGATCGGCAGGCCTGCTGGCGCGGTATCGAGGAATCGGCCGGTGCCGCATCCGATGTCGAGGACACGCCCCCCACCGAATCCTGTGCGCTGTAGCAGCGTCCACATGTGTTCAGCGATCGGAGCGGGAGTGTAGAAGCTGGTATCGACAACATCGCGGGCCGCGTCGAGCGGCAGGTCGCCCGCTGCGGTGAGCACGTTCGCGGCGTGCGCCTGCCATGTGCTCGGCACATCGGCGTCGAATACCGGAGCCACAGGCCCCCAGCCGGGGAACCCGCGCAGTGCATCGACTTGGTCAGCCGTCAACGGCCCGTGAGTGGGGTTGTTGAGGTCGTGCAGCGTGTTCAGTGCGCGGACGACTGAATCAACAAGGCGCATCGGCTGGTTCCCTTCTCGGCTCGGCTGGTGGCTGGATTCAGCGTTGCAGTGAGGGATCAGGGCTGCGGCACTTGATATGTGAGACACGTTGACTAGTCGCGGGTGCAGTATTTGTCACGTTGTGCAACCGGCGATTACGCTCGTGATGTCATTCACGGGGGGCACGTGACGTGCGTTTCGTTCCCGAATCAGCTTGCGGAGGCAGTGATGAACAAGACCGACCTGATCGACCACGTCCAGCAAAGCGCGAACATCGGCCGGGCTGAGGCGACCGCAGCAGTCGACTCGATCGTTGACACCATCGTGCGGTCAGTCCGCAAGGGAGAGAACGTCACGATCGTCGGGTTCGGCGTGTTCGAGAAGGCACGCCGCGCCCCGCGGACAGCTCGCAATATCCGCACCGGTGAGAAGATCCGTTTGCGCGCAAAGAATGTGCCGGCGTTCCGCCCAGCATCGCAGTTCAAGGCAATCGTCGCGGGGTCGGAGAAGTTGCCGCGTACAGGTGTAGCAGTCGGTCGAGGTAGCCAGACGTCGGCAACCACTCGAACCGCCGCCAAGACGAAGAATGCGACTACGGCGGCAAAGAAGACGACCACCGCGAGCTCGTCACGAAGTGCGGCACCGGCCAAGAGATCACAACCAAAGAAGGCGACCGCCGCTAAGACCGCACGCTCCAAGGCGCCGAAGACCGCACGCTCCAAGGCGCCGAAGGCCGCACCCGAAAGAAGCCCGAAGACCGCCAAGAAAACCGCGACGCCAGCATCGAAGTCGACGACCCGTAAGGCGAGTTCGCCCAGTCGCAGCTGACGCTGGTCACCCGGACAGCCGCTCCCCCATCTCGGGTTTGATCAGGCCCCGGCAGAGTGTCCACCACTCGCCGGGGCTTCTCTATCGAATCGTGTGGATCGCGTTCTTCCCCAGCCCGGTTGTGGCGCGAGAGCGTCGCCCCACACCCGCAACTACAAGGCGCCACACTGGCATGTCGGGCAGTGGCGCACAGTAAGCGGGTGCGCTGTCTTACCGGGCCCACGCCAGTCACATAAACAGTCGTGGCCCTGTACCGGCCGCGGACAGTCAGCGATGTCTCCGACCTCAACCAATCCGCTGGCAACTTCTGGCGCGTTCGGGCCGTAGAAGTGATGCTTGTGGCGACCAAGTTGGCAGTCAGTGCATACAACAGCCATCACAGCTCACCTCGGTTCGCGATCTCAAGCAGCACGTCCGCGTGGCACGGGGAGCCGAGCGGACACCAGCACATGAGGTCGTGGCCACGCAACTCGTCGCGGATCTCGGCAATGGTGGGATATCCGCTGAATGCGTTGCACTCGTAGTGACCCCACAAACAATCCACGAACGCGGCTACAGCATCCTGCCGTGAGTTGATCTCCCCCGCTCGGTGACCGTCATCGAATTTCAAGTCGTACCGACTACCGATCCTGAACGGGTTGCCCCACCTGCCCGGCCTGCCTACGTAGATCGCTTTGCGTCCGCACCCACATACGCATAGTGGCGTAGTCCAGCCCGTACTCCTGTTTCGCTGAATACGTTGGGCCATCACGCACTATCTTCCGTGGCCTCGCCGCGTTTGGTGATGCGGTCTGCTGCGCGGTGGCAGTGGGACTTTCGGAAACGGCAATGCCGAGCCATCACGCTTTCCTCTATTCGGTTTCACGCACGATGCGCGTCACGACGTCGGCTGGTGTCGACGGCCCGCGATGCTTACCGATCACCGTGACGAGGTGTTCCGCCTGGGCAGGGTCGACGCACTCGAGGACCGCGATCTCGCCGGTCCTCGGGTCGGTAGTGGCGACACCCCACACGGTGCGCTCAGTGATGGCAGTCCGTGTGGACGGTGTGGGCGCGAGGTCAGGGAACAGGGAATCGGTCACGGCGTCACTCCGAGGCTGTCGGCGACGGCACCCACAAGGTCACGCGCGGCAGGCGGCACCACGGCGTTGCCGGCCATCTTGACCTGCTCGCGTCGGTTTCCCAGCATCACGTACTCGGCGGGAAACGCCATGCCGCGCTTAATCTCCGACGGTTCGAGCATGCGGAACTCGCAGTCGTTGATGTCGGCAGCGGTCACGACATGCGCCTCCGTCTCGCGGGTCGTGCAGGTTCGCAACGGCTCCGACGACGGATACGCGGTGTCATTCCACGTGCCACCCGAGGGCACTAGGAGTGACTGGTGACCCGCAGTTGTGACGGTGCGCATCACCTCCGATGTCGGGGTGACCATCTCGGCTCCGCTGCCCTTGCTCGAGTTGTTTCGCATCAGCAGGCCGTGATGGTTGCCTGACGCCGCGAACGTGTCGAGCACATCGTCGGTGAACTTCGGCGCGTTGTGTCCACGCAGGGTGACGAGAACGCCCGTCTCTGAGCGAGTCGTCAAGGTGCGCTGAGGATCATCGGCGGGGCACGCTTCCTTGCCCTCACGCCCCTCGACCGGGACCAGCAGACCGTGATGTTCGCGTGTGGTGGCGGTCGACAGCGGTTCGGCCACAGGGCGGCAACCGGATTGGCCGTAGTACTCCGCCAGCACTGGACTGCCTGTGCCGTACCGCTCGAGGCCGGCGCGGATGCGTGCCATCGTCTTCGGTGACAGCGGCTTTGCGCGGTCACCAATCTTGGTGCCCCGCAACTCCCAGTCGATGATCGACGACGCGGGCAACCATCCTGGCTCCACTACCGCGTTGCGGCACTCCTTGCGCGGGCAGCGATACACGTACTGTGCGCGTGCCCCGTAGCGGCCACGCCGCTTCCGCTGGTCTTTCCAGGCTTGCATCGCGTCGATCCACCCATGCGTCTCGCACCAGGCGCGCGGTCGTGTCCACTTCTCAATGTCGGGGGCGCGTTCACCGTCGCGCCAGCACACCACGTACAGGCGGTCACGGGACTGGGGCGCGGGCAGACCGCCAGCCTGCGCGTGCATCGCGTTGAGGTACACCTCGCGGCACTGGTAGCCGAGGTTGCGCATGTCGGCCAACCACCGTTCGAATGCGCCGACATACAGTGCACGCGTGGACACGTCGACGACGTTCTCGACGATGATTGCGCGGTAGCGGTGGTATTCCGCGAATCGGGGGACGTCGAACATCAGCATGCGTGACCGCATGTTCGCTTCGTCGGCGAGCGGGTCTTCCCACAGGCCCGGGTCGATGTGTTCCGCCGATTTGCCGGATGCGACAGTCCATTTGGTGCATTCAGGGCTAGCCCAGAGGATGTCGGTCTTGGGGAAGTAGGACGGCTTCTCGCGGTGCAGGTCGACACACGCGTGGTCGGCGTTCTGGTGGTTCTCGTTGTGGGTGTCGACGGCGAGTTGCCAGTGATTCGCCGCGATACGCACCTCGACACCCGGCACCTGGATCGCGCCGGTGCTTGAGCCACCCGCGCCACAGAACAGATCAGTCAGAGTGAGTGCCACGCGTCCCCCTCCTTTCGTCCGAGTCGTAGCGGGGCA
This sequence comes from Gordonia otitidis NBRC 100426, assembly GCF_000248075.1. GTDB lineage: Bacteria > Actinomycetota > Actinomycetes > Mycobacteriales > Mycobacteriaceae > Gordonia > Gordonia otitidis. Next base: position 15,736 of record NZ_BAFB01000206.1, read on the forward strand.
TCAGAAGTCACCGCCGTCCCGCCGCTCATACTCGTCGTGAAGCCGGTTGGCGTAGCAGCTCCCGTCTGGGTGCTTCCTCATCTCGGTCTCGGATCGATTCCTCTAGCTCACGCAGCGACATCAGCGCCGGATTGGGACGGCGGGCCATCACTTGCCCCCGTCGTCGTGGTCAACCCAACAGTTCTCGGGATTGTCCTCGGTGCAGCGGGTCTGAGTGCACGCGTAGTGCGACTCATCGTCGCCGAGTGTCACGCCCGGTTCAGCCGCAACACCCTTGTGGTTCGCCGCATGGGTGGCGTCGAGGATGTGGGCGAGCTGATCGCCGAAAGCACGGGTCACCAAGTCGGGCACCGAACCTTGATCCAAAACGCCCTGCACGATGGCGTGCTGCCACAGAGTCGCCTTTGCCCGCAGCTGCTCGATGACGGCGAGGGCGGCGTCGCGCTCAGCGCGGCATTCTCGAAGTTCCGTTGCCCGCTGCTCGAATGCTCGGGTGTTGGCCTGCTGCCACTCCGTGCAACACGGTTCCTCTGGATTGCCGCATTCCGGGTCGCACATGAAGCCGAACACTGGGCACGGATCGTATATGTCAGCGTTCGCGCACCACTCGCACCCGGCGTCGCGACCCTCGCCACAGCCAGTCTCGATCGTGCAGCGGCAGCCAGTCTCGCGTGAGGCTACTTCCTCCCGTAGCCGCTCGACTTCGGCGACGAGTTGCGGTCCGTGGTCGAGCGCGACATGCATTGCCATCTCGGGTGAGCGACGCGCCATGTCGATGTCGGTGTTGATGGCTGCCAGCTGGTGCGGCGTCAGCGAAGTTGCGGTTGCGCTGTTGTTGCTGCTGCCCGGCTGGTCGGATTCCTCAACGATGTTGTCAACGTTCATCGTGCTGCCTTTCCGGATGGGATGGCCTCGGCGGTGCTGATTTCGCCTCCATGTAGTGCTGCGAGGGTAGAGGCTGTGTTTCGGTACCACTCGTCGGTTTAAGAGGCTGCACGATTACGCTGCGCGGCGTGGTGACTCATTGTCTCGATCGGAGACGATGCGATGTGCGGGCGTCGCGTGTCGAAGCGACCGGGGGTGTTGGGTCGGGGACGAGTGGTTGGTGGTCGGAGTTGGGTCGGCGTCGACCTGGTAGGACTGCTCCCAGTCGGTGTCGTTCTGCTGTGCTGTGAGGGCGAGACGGATGATCGTCGCGACGATGATGATGGCCAGTAGAACCTTCACGATGTCGAGTGCCGGACCGTACATGAAAGACATGGGGTTGCTCCTACGTCGGTGGTGGGTGTACGTGGAGTAGCTTTCGTGACCCGAAATCTAGGTGCGGCACAATGCGTTAGCTGATGTCCGGCGCGCTACGGGGAGGTGGTGTCAGTGCCGACGAGCATTGCTCGGATACGGTTTCGGCGGGCCGTCACATTGTCGCGGTTTCGGGCATGGTTGCGGCGTGTCTGTGCGGTGGCGGCCTGATCGAGTTTCTGCAGCTTTGTCAGCAGCATTCTGAGAGTGTCGGTGGCCGATGCGTCGGGCTTGTTCTGGGCGTCGGTGACCGCCTTCATGACCGCTACATGGAAGTTGCGGCCGGTGACTGCGTCGGCTGCCGCGTTGGCATTGGTGGCGGCGATCTGGTCGAGCTGCAATGTCAGCTGTTCAGGCGGAAAACCCAGCGCTGTGAGTGCTTCTGCCAGTTCGGTGATTCGTTGACGCGCCACGTCAAGTTCGGCGCGTGTGCGAGTGAGCTCAGCCTTCATGGTGCTGTCGCTGTTGGCGGTTCGGCGGGCAGTGGAAGCTGCTGTAGCCATGTCTGGGTTCGGTCCTTACGGGTCTGGTGTGGTGAAAGCGGCGCGCGCAGAGAAGTGTTCGCGCCGGTCGCTGTGATGAGCTGTTCCATCGTTGCGTGGGTCTGTGGGAGGTGCGGCACATGCCTGCACGGTTACTGGCGGTCGCGTCTGTGGGTGTCGGCGCGGTCGGTGCGCATGGCCTGCCTGTGTGCTTCCCCCGCTAGGTGCGGGTAGGTGGCTGCGATCTTTGCCAGGGTCCGCGCCTTGATGATGCCGCCAATCTGGTTGCGGGCAGCGGTGTTGCCGGCCAGCTTGCGGAGCGCGTCGCGATTCTGGTCGTACAGCGTTGTGCCATGTCTGAGATAGTTCACTTGGATGCGAGCGAAGAACGCGGGGTCTGCGTCGACTTGCAGCGGGTCGGCGGGCCGTTTGTGCGGGTTCAGCTGGTTGTAGTGGGCGCACGCCTTCCGAAGCAACGTCACGGGCGTCATCTGTGGGATTTCGATCGGCATGCGTTTCGTGAACCGGATCAGGTGAGCGGTCGTCGGTGTCTGTGTCATCTTTCAGCGCCCCACAGGAAGTAGACGGGACAGCGTTTCGTGTGCCAGCTTCGCCGCTCCCCACGCGGCGGCGTGTGCTGGTTGATCAACGACAGATGGATTGGCGCCGGTCACGTTCTGCACGGCGATACGCACCGCCGGATCCTGCGCCCATCCGCCGGTGATGTGTACCAGGGGGCGTGCGGCGAGCGGGTTACCAGGAATGGTCCAGCGTTGCTGGACAGGGCTGCGGTCCAGCAACTCGCTCAAGACCCCTGGGTAGTCGTCGAACCCTTCGAGACGCTCGACAAAGAAGTCGGTGACCTGCTCGTAGGGGATGGTGACCCGTGGTAGCGGGTCGGTGAGGTCGATGTTCATTAGCTGCCCGTTGTCGGTGTTGAGCGGATGCATTCGGGCTTCGGCGATGGTAGTGACGGATCGGTCCCACCATGCTTCGTCGCAGTCGTCGAGTGAGGTGCCGTCACGCTCGAGGGCGATCTCGTGGAGCAGGCTGCGGGCGGCGTCAACGAACCCGCCCAGCGGGTTGGTGATGGTGTACAACGCTTTCGTTCGTTCACGCGCGGTGACCGACACCATGGTCACCGATGCAGATCTGGCGCCGAAGTCGATCGACGTGATCGGACAGTCAACATAAGGGTCGGGCGGATACGTTTGCGCCGCAATGGCATCAGGCCACGCCACCATCATCACTTCGGCGCCGGAGATCCGCGACACCGCGTTCTGGTAGGCGGCGACGACTTGTTTCGGCCAGGTCGTCGGATAGGTGGCGGCAATGACGGCCACGTCCGCTTTCATCGCTGCTTGCGCGCTCGCCATGATGGGCGCCAGCGCCGCACTGACGAGGGAGTCTGCGTGCCGGGGTGACCCCGCAATGACCTGCGCTTCGCGGCCGAGTAGTCGGGCGAATCGTGTGATGACTGTGGTCGCCTTAGCGGGGTCGGTGACAAGCGCCCCGCTCTCTGCGACGTAGATGTGTGCTGGCCACACCTCACCTCTCGACGGCTGCAAGATCTTCGGTTCGTCGAACTCGCCGCCGGCGACAGCAGCCGTGATCGTCGCGGAACCGAGATCGACTGCGAGCACGCATTTGTTGGCCATCGGCAGCGCACCTCCCATCGTGTTGATGAGCATCAGTATGCGAACCGCGTTTTTGGGTGGCCGAAGGGCGGCGGCTACACGAGTATCGGGTAGCCGCCGCCCGCGGGTCGTTCCGTGAGCCTCGGTAGATCGTTAGCGTGCGTCTTTCGGGTGGTCTTTCACTTTGTCGTAGAAGTCGCACTCACTGCCACGGCGGCACTCCCAGTGCTCATTTCTAGGGGTCGGAAGCACCGGGTCCAAGCCCAGAGAGCACTCACTGATGAAGCGATTGATGAGGTAGGCGCCAGAGCATGTCAGAGCCCCGCGGTCGAGCATGTCGGGGGTGGCACCAGCGTCGACAGCGGCCTTGAGCATCTCAAGCCCGAGCCCGATACCTCGGTAGCTCGCGTTCATAATCTCGATATTGCCGATGTGATATTCCTGCCCATCGGGCCAGGTGATGATTCCAACGTATCCGCCGTCAAGCCCCTGACGGAACGCCTCGGGCCGTGTGCTGTAGCAGAGGATTGAGTGCCGGTAGACATCCATGAAGATGAGCTGGTCACCGACTTGGACCTGCTTGCGGTGTGGGAACTGGTGGTTCATGACACTCCTGACGCACAGCTTCGAATGAAGCTGTCTGGTCGATTGGATTGGGGTGCCTGACCCGTGATGAGAACTCCGCACGCAGCTTTATCTGTGCGCAGCTTCACCCGGAGGCATTCGCCTCGACGGTCAAGCGAGGGCCTGTGACCCTCCGGATGTGGGTTTAGTTTGCACATTCTCTCAGTAGTTATGAGATATATCGGTCCCTGCTCTCGTCGGCACGCCCGCACCAGGGGTGCCCTGCCGCACCCAGTTGACCGGGGGTACCCGCTGAAACGCGTATGCGAACGTGTCAGCAATCGAAGGACACAGGCGAGGAGATCGCGATATGGGAGCACGTGACGTGCCGGGTCGTGTGGGTGATGCGGGCAGTGCGATTGCGGACAGGGCACGCGATGGCTGGGATGCGGTGAAGTACTCGTCCTGGCGGGTGCGTGGTGGCCTGGTTGCTGCTGCGATCGCGGTGGTGGTCGTGGTCGCGGTGGCCGTCGTGGTGTTGCTGCCCGACAGTGATGATGAGACGTCAACTCGGGTACTGCGACCGGTGCTGGTCACCAATACGGACCTGCCCGCCCCACGATGGACGGGCTGGACGCAGAAAGCGATCGACGCTCAACCCGCGCCGGCCACGAAAGCAGCCGGCGTGACGGCACAGCCTGCCGAATGCGTGCCCGGCGGAGAGTCGCAGCGTGCGGTGCAGCTTCTGGGGGTGCAGGGCGAGCCATGGGCTGGAACCGAGTTCGTCAGTCTGTCACTACAGGCTCGCGCGACTGTGATGTTGGCGAAGAACTCGCTCGATGTTGTTCGCGCAGTGGATGAATGGATCGCGCAGTGTTCGCATGCGACCGTCACTGAGGGTGACAACAAGGCGTCGGTCGATCTGAAAGGGTTGGCGGTGAACGCCAAGTCCTATCGGCTTGCCGCAGCCCGCGTGGTTGCGCAGTCGGTTACCCCGGATGTCACGAATGCTGACGTGTCGTCGACTGCTATCACCGCCGTCGGCCGTGCTGGCGACTACGTGCTGTCGGTGGCACTCACCATCCCGGGCGCGGTCACCAAGGATGCGGTGTCGACGCTGGACACCTTGTGGCGGGCGCAGGCGGCGAAGCTGGTCGGCTATCTGCAGGCAGGCAAACTGCAGTAGCCCTACGACCAGTTCGACGGCGGGTCTGGTGGTGTCTCTGGTCGCGGCGTATCGTTACGTTCAGACGAACCGTGTGTCGCGGCAGTAGGCGCGGGGGGTGGTCGCGGATGGTCGTTCTGCAGCAGTGAACGATTCGGAAAGTTTCCCGCTTCGACAGTACATGCCCTCTCCCCCAACATATTTCGAGGAAAACTCTGACCTGCCGCGCCGTGGCGATATTTGAGCACGAACACCCGCATATCTTCTGGTAGATATCCGTGCTCGGCTGCTCCCGCAGGGTTGGTGGCGTACTTGCGTTCGAGCGCGAGAACCGCATCAGCATCCTGTTCCAGCTGACCAGAGCTCTTCAAATCATCAAGCCGCGGCTCACGGTCGGTGGCCTCACGGCTGACCTGTACGGCCGCGACGAACGGCACGTTCATGCGCTTCGCCAGCAGCTTCGCTCGGGTGCTGTTCGCTGAGACCCTCGCATACTCGCTGTTGGACGGTGGCAGGGCGGGCGGATCGCCGAGCATCTGAATGTAGTCCTGGAAGATGACGTGCAGATCGGAACCAATGCTGCGGAACTTCGCTCGAGCTCCGGCGGCTCCCCGCTCAATCGCGGGCATCGTGCTCGCCATGTCATCGATCACCAAATTCCATGCCATGACTTGCATTTCGGCGTTCTCAAGCTGTTCAAGATGCAGCGGTGTCAGCTGGTCGGGCGTCTTGGTCAAAGTATCGAGTCGCACCGTCGCGCACTCGGCGACGAGCAGTCGCTGCAACACCTCGTTGGCAGTCATCTCCGTCGACGCGAAGTAGACGCCGTAGCCAGCTTTGCACGCTGCCCGTATCCAGTCGATCAGTACGACGGACTTGCCGACGGAGGGGCGTGCTGCGATGTACACCAACCACGGAGGTCGCAGCCCACCAATAATGGGACGTCGCCCGTTGGGATCGCCGTTGCCGTCGAGGTCGACGTAGCCGGTCGGAATGCCGTGTAAGCCGGGCCCGCGGTCAATCTCTGTCTGCAGGTTCAGCCGGAACTGGGCGATCTGCTCTTCAAGGTCCGGCAGCGCCGCCGACATGTGCGAGCCGTTGGCGAACAGTTCCTCGGTGCGTGTGCGCGCCTCGTCGAACGACACGTCGTTGCCGAGACGTTCAGCGAGGCTGCGCAGTTCGTTCGCCGCGCTGCGCGCCTGAAATGCGTCGGCGAGCGCAGCAAGGTACGTCCGCGGCGCCGACGACGGCTCAGTCAGCACAGCATGGGTGAGATCAGTCAATCCCGGGTACCCGCCCACGGCTGTGATCGTGTCGTTCGACGACATGCGTGCCCGCACCGATTCCAGCCCGATCGGCACACCATCAAGGTAGAGGTCGGCTACAGCTTGAAACACTTTCTGGTGGGCTGTCGATTCGAATGCGCTCGGCGTCAACCACGACATGGTGTCATGGATGAACTCCGAGTTGTCGCCGTCGAGGAGCGCACCGAGCACTACTCGTTCGGCGACGGCACCGACCGATGAATCAGGCATGCGCCCACCATAGGTCGCCAGTTTCGGCTGCCAGCGGCAATCCCGATGGCCGTGAGGATGGTGCGCAGTCAGCCCAGCTGCTGGGCGACGATCGCAGCCAGTTCGTCGGATAGTGGCCCCGGATCACCAAGATCCACTGCGGGAAACGGCGCGTGAATGTGTGCCGGGCACACACGGATCACCACGCCCGGTGTTGGCAGCGCCCACGAATGAACGTGGGTGGGTGCCGGGAAGGTTTCGGCGCTCAACAGTTCAACGATGCGGCTGTCGTCGGTGTAGCTGCGGGCCCGATTGTTGCCTTGCGGTGCGAGGGCGTCGCCGACGGCCCGCGCCAGCTTGTCCAGATCCGGTTTGGTGGCGGGCGCTGTGCGGGGCCGGGCATCGGCGGCGCAACCAGCCACCGGGATTGTGCGCGCGGGGACTCCGGACTTCGGGATCGGCATGGTGAGGCACATGTGCAGACGCATCGGACAGTCCGGCACTACGAAATCGGTTCCGGCAGAGCGTAGGAAGGCGCGATGAATGCTGGTTCGCCACGACCGCAGTTCGGGCCCTTTGTCGTGGCGGACAACGCCTGGCGCGACCGCGGCCATCGATCCTTGCGACACCGGGATGCCGGCAACTACTAGCCACAGCTGTGAGCGTGTGGCGAAGCCGCCCAGCAGGTGCTCAGGGATGGTGGCCGGCGCGGTTCCCGGCCGCCGCGATCGGCTGATCGTCTTACCTTCCGGGGGTGTGATGTGCTGACGTGACTGCGCCGGGAGTCGTTCACATTCGCTGCAGCACTTCTTGTCGGCCGCCATCAATCGCTTTTTGCATCCGCACAGTTTGTGTGTGCCGTCATCAAGAAGTTGCTGCACGTTCAACGCCATACGCTCAGCGTAGAGATCATGTTTTCCGGTGAAAGTGGCTGCACTGCAGCTCAAGTTGGGTGCGCGTCGCAAGTGCCGCACCTGTCAGTGGCGGGTGCCAGGCTTGGGACATCACATCGAAGCCGCACATGAAGGGTCAGCACAATGAGTGACACCGAGTTCGAACGCCAAACCACCGGAGGCTCGTTCGTCGCCTACGAGGCGCAGCCGTCACGCAACGTCGTCACGATCAAGGTTGGCGAGTCGGTCGAGCAGGTTCGCGTGTACCCGGAAGTCTTTGTTCAGGAGCATCCGTTCATCAAGGTGAAGGAACTCAACGAGTCCGATGATGGGAAGAACATCAGTGTCTCGTTCGATCCGGCATCTGTGCCTGTCGGCGAGGGCAAGTCGCCGCTACGTCGCCCGATCAACGCCAACGTCGCTGCGGGTGGCCGTATGGCTCAGGCGCTGCGGTGGGCACTGGATCACGACGCCGCCCTCTACGTCGGCATCGAGTACCGGCGGAAGTGGAAGAACCTCAGCGGCCAGGTCATCCCCTACGACACGCCGATCCTCGAACTGCGCGGGTTCAACGCCGACACAGGTGAATCAACGGATGCCGCGCAGGGCACGTCACGCCAGAACATCAGCAAGATCGTCGCGGTGGCCGGCATCGTCGACGACCCCCGCATCACCATCAGCGACGAAGCGAAGTCCAATCCGCTGCTGTGGCATCACTTCCGGTCCAACCGAATCGGCAAGACGCCGCCGCCCGAATGGGTGCGAGCGACCCGCGAAGATGGCAGCCCCGCGGGTGCTGCTATCCCGCGTGAGCAGTGGCGCGACCTGACCGGGACGTCCTCGGCGCCAAGCATCGACCTCGATGCGCTGGCCGTCGCTGTGGTGGCACGCATGAATGCTTCCGGTGACGCGCGGTCGGATGGCCAGCCGGTGCGTCCGCCGCTACAGGCAGCCAAGTCCGCCGAAGGACGCCGGTGGGACCTCTATAACTCCGACGGCCGAGTCAATCCCGGCAGCTGGGCGGTCAGTGGTGCGCTACGGCTTCGTGACACCGCGCTAACCGTCCTCGAAACCGTCAACTACCTCGAGGTCGACGCCGCGAACGCAGAAGGCCGCGAACCGAACCTACTGTCGCGGGAGGCGATCACCGGCACCGCTACCGCCATGATGGGGGCACTTGTCGGAGTGGTTGACCAGGTGCAGATGCGCATCACTGGCCGCGCCCACGCCAACCGAATCGACGGTTCACACACCACCGCCAGCAAGGTGGTGCACCAGGTGGCGACGCGTGATCTGCCGTTGACTCGTGCAGTCCTCGACGACGACGCGGCGAAAGCGCAGTGGCTGAACTCAGTTCGCGACCTTGCCGGGGAGATCGCGCACGCAGCGGTGGCGCTGACAGAGTCGTATGCCACCGCCACCGCAGATCCGGTCCCCGCTGGTGATGCGTCGGGGCGCGCCCACCAGCAGGCAGCGAAGCAGAACCCGCCCGAAGTGCCGTCCGGTCCCCCCACTTCGGCGCCGACGCAGCAGAATCGGCCCGCCAACTCCGCCGTCACCCAGCCGCACACACCTGACTTCTCGGTCAGCGACGGCGACGACACTCAGACTGCGCAACGCGCCCCCGTCGCGTCGGTGCGGGAACAGAACGCGGCGCTGCTGCAACCACTGCTGGCAGCCGCCAACCTCGCCCCCCGCGACGTGATGCCGTTGATCCGGGAACACTTCCAGGTGAACCGACTCGACGACGTGGCGACACAAAACCTGGAATCTACTGTGGCGACGTGGTCACAGAACCTCCCCCGATTCCGGCAAACGGCCGAAGCCGCATACCGACGCGACCAGGCCACCACCAAAGCCGCAGGATGATGCGGCGACTCACAGGAAAGTAGGTACACAACATGGCTGGTGACACGGTTATCACCGTCGTCGGCAATCTCACGGCCGATCCCGAACTGCGGTTCACTCCGTCGGGTGCGGCGGTCGCCAACTTCACGGTGGCGTCGACGCCGCGCACATTCGATCGTCAGACGAATGAGTGGAAGGACGGCGACGCGCTGTTCCTGCGCTGCAACATCTGGCGTGAGGCCGCGGAGAACGTGACCGAGAGTCTGACCAAGGGATCGCGGGTCATCGTGCAGGGCCGCCTCAAGCAGCGCTCGTACGAAACCCGCGAGGGTGAGAAGCGCACGGTTGTGGAACTCGAAGTCGACGAGATCGGCCCATCACTGCGCTACGCCACCGCCAAGGTCACCAAGACCTCGCGAGGCCGCAATTCCGGTGGCGGGCAGAACGGCAACTCGTCGAACGGATTCGGCGGGCAGGACGCGTCGAACGGATTCGGAAGCCAGAACAGTGGTGGCTCCCCGGTCGCCGACGACCCGTGGGGCAGCGCCCCCGTCGGCGCCGGATTCTCCGGCAGCAACGACGAACCTCCCTTCTGACCCTGGACGAACGGCGGCGCACACGCACCCTCACCGGTTGCGCATGCGCCGCCGTTGTCGTGTCCGCAACAACCGGCGCGGCGTGCTGAAACCCGACTCGTAAGCTACCGCCACACAGCTGATCTGCACCCCGGGAGACAACGATCGTGGCAACTCGCACGAGACGCCGAGCACCGTCACCAACGGCGCAACGCGCCAGACAAGCAACCCAGCAAGGCCTCAAGCAACTAGCCAAAGACTGGGCGTCACTGACCTTCGCGACGGACAGGCAGAAACTGGTTGGGCCGATCACCCCCGCCATGCTCAACTGGGTGTTCGTGGTCGTTGTCGTCATCGTCGGCTACACGCACACTGTGTCGGCCAGCAACCTGACGATCGCCGTCGCAGCATGGCTTGTGGTCACCGCATCCCGAGCGGCCGCAGTGCAACGCCAGCGCCGCAAGACGCTCACCAAAATGTTCGACGCTGTCGCCCCCGTCGCGAAAGTGCGCACAAGCGTCTCCACCCTCACAGACCCGAAGACCCTCCTCCGGCGACTGCGCTGGGGAGCGCGCGGACTGCCCGAACGTTTCACCATGACGTTGAGCTCGGCGTCCCCAGCTGCGAGCGCACCGCTACTGCGAGGCGAAGTTGAAGCTGCAATCGAGAACCTGCCGCACGCCCACACCAAACTGGGCGGCGAATGGCTATTCAGCTGGGACCGGGCCACAGTCACCGCAACCGCAGTGTCCGCCGACAACCCGATGCTTGGACGCAAAGCTGTCACCCGCAAGATTGTGGCGCTCGTCGTGCAGATCTTCGGTGTCACGAAAACCACAGCATCGGGTTGGACAGTCAACGTCGACGACTGGATCGCACCACCCCCCGACGCCGGCCACAACGTTGAACAACCTGGCCAGGTAGTGGTGCGCTGCGCAGACAAAGACCTCACCGACCTCAGTCTGCGTGACCGCGCCGAACGCCACTTCGAACGCGCAATACCCGTCAACGGAGAATGGCTATTCGACTGGAACACAGCGACTTCGACACTCACCGCAACGGTCACCGACAAGAACAGCCTCGACGCCGACCGCAAACGCACCGAACGCCGCCTCGCCGACGACCTGATCGCACTGACCGCCGCCCGCACGGGCAAAGACCCGATCGTCGTCGATGTCACCGAATGGATCACCGACCAGCCGCTCCCCCGCTCCCTGCACGTACAGTTCGGAACCTTGCCCCTCGACGATCCACGCAAGCGTGACGCCATCGAGGACGGATTCGACCAGGCAGTGCACAACCGGTGGCCCCAAGCGCGTGCCCTGTTCGAGTGGCACCACGGCGCCACTACCGGCCTCGACATCACGTTGGTAGCCCACGATGATCCCGAAGCGCTGCGGCGGCAGACCCTGACCCGCTTCCGCAACGTCACCCAGGCAAAGTTCGGCGGTACCCGCAGCCCGGTCCTCACCGAAGTTCTCGAGTGGCAAGACGAGTTGTCGGACAGTGGGACAGCACTGCCCGCGAAAGCGCGGGTCACGTTCGGAACCGTCGACGTCACCAAGCAAGACACCAGAGATGCGTTCACAGATCACTGGGACAGCATCGACCACCACAATGACTGGCACTACGACTGGAACACCCCACTCGGATACGTGGAGATCACTGCGGTTCCTCGCCTCCCGGATGCCATTGCGTTCCCAGAGGTCGGCTCAGACGAGTTCAACGAAATGGTCGAGGAGTTCCGAAACGGCCGGATCGTCGTCGGCCCGCAGAAGGGTGGCGGGCGATTTGTGTGGGACCTCAACCAGGAACCGCACGGCCTCGTCGGCGGAAAGACCAACGCCGGAAAGAGCACCTTCCTCGATATCATCCTGTTCTTGGCGCTGTACTGCCGAGACTCGGTCGAGGTCGTCGTGTGTGATCCCAAGCGGACCGACTTCACATGGACGCCTGAGTTCCCTTCTGTGGTGCGCTTCGCTGCGGGAGCCGAACAGATCTGTGAAGTGGTCGACTACCTTGACTCGGAACAAAACCGCAGGCAATCGTTACTTGAGCAGTACCCCGGCACGCGAAACCTCAAGTACCTCCGCAAGCTGTACGCCGAGCACCCCGAGCACGAAGCCGCCGACGGCCCGGCGCCCAAGCGAATCATCGTCATCTTCGACGAGGTTGCCAACTGGTGGATGAAATCCGACAACACTGACCTCGAGGAACTCAAGGGGACCTCACGCAGTCAGCTCGAAGGAATGGGACAGCTCGCCCGAGCTCTCGAGATCAACCTCATCTTCGCAGCGCAGAAGCCGGACAAGAATCGGCTGTCCACCCAGTTGAAAGAGAACCTCGTGTTCCGACTATGCGTCGGGAAAGTCAACCAGCCCACGTCTGAACAAATTCTTGACTCCCATCATGGAACCCGCTTCCCCGACAAGGGGACCCCGAAGGGCCGCGGGTGGGCGTTCACACCGCTCAGGGATTACCAGGTGGTTCAGATCCCGTACCTGCCGAACAGCGATGAGCCGTGCCCGTGGAATCCGGAAGTCAAGCTGCGCGGTTCGCGCGACATTCTGCGGGAGCAACTCGTGGCAGACGGCTACTCACAGATATTTGTCACCAATAGCAGTGGCGGTCGAGAACCGCGCTGGGTGCAGGTCGAAGACGGGGACACCGAAGGAGATACTGCGCACACTGCCGGCAGCGGCGACCACGAGCCGACGATGCCTGGCGATCTTCCCGCCGATGCTGCCGATCCCTATCTGGCTGAGGCCGACGACGGCGATGGCGGCGACGACACCGCCAGTGCTCTCGACTACGAGCTGCCTTGGGCTGATGACGACGAGGGTCTGGCATGACGACACACGAACGGAGAACACAGATGACTACACGGTCCTATCCGCGAACGGTTGAAGGGTTGCTGCGATGAGAGGCATTTCGTTCGCCGGCATTGTGCTGGTGGCATTTCTGATATTCGAAGCGCTGCACTGGGGTGCAACGGGTGACGTACTTGTTCCGGGGCCGGTGCGCAGCCTGTGGGATAAGGCCTACGAGAACAAGGTTGAGCCCGCCAAGAAAGAGATGGAGCAGAAGTACAAGGACATGCAGTCCACAACTCCGCGACCGAACAACTACGGACTCGGCACACCGTCGACGTCCGAAGTGCGGTGCACGGTGACGTTGTGTCCGGCGGCGTGACCGACAGGACGGCTACATCATGGTGATGGGTCCAACACACGCCATGTCCGGTGCTGCACTCGGGTTGGGAGTTGCTGCGGTCGTGCCATCCTGGCTTGGCGGCCCCACAACAGCGGCGGGCGCGTTGACGTTCGCCGCGATCACTGCCGGTGCGGCGCTGCTACCTGACATCGACTCGCCGCAGGCGACCGTGTCACGGACATTCGGATTCCTGTCGATGGGAGCGGCGCACGTGTGCGAGAACACGGCGTTGAGTGTGTACGACGTGACCAAGACGCGCCGCGACGATCCCCGCGAGAACGGGCACCGCACCGCCACCCACACCATCTGGTTCGCGATCGCGGTGGGTCTGCTTGTTGCGTTGGCGGTCAGCGTGTTCGGCAAACCAGCATCGGTCATCGTGCTGTTCCTGATGCTTGGGCTCGCGGTGCGCGGCCTGTTCCCGGAGTGGTCCAGCAAATCTGACTGGCTGGCCATCACCGTTGTGGCCGCGGTAGCGTCAGCGGCAGTGTGGGCGTGGCTGCCGCAGATGGCTGGCGCCGCCGCACTCGGGATCACCATCACGCTCGGCATCGTCGCTCACCTGTGCGGCGACGCGCTCACAAAGTCGGGGGTTCCGATGCTGGGCGGGCTGGTGACGATCAACGGGAAACGATGGTGGGATATATGCCCGCCCGGGTTCATGCGGATCAAGGCCAACGGCGTCGCCGACAAAGTCCTCCTCGGTGTGTTCTCCGTCGCCGCACTCTATTTGGCGTATCTGGTGACCTTGCAACCGGCCGCGCTGGGCGCGAACTGGGCACCAATCACAGCGGTTGGATAGTGCGCCTTGTTACCGGGCGCCGAACCGGCGGAACTCCCACAGGCTGCGCTTCGTCGGGTTCCACATCCACAGTCGAGGATCGAAGTGTGAGTGCTCCAACAGTGCCCGAGCATGGCCGAGCATGTGCTGCGGCACGATGACGGCGTGCAGATCTGCAGGGCTGAAAGCGAACTCGGCTGGACTGTCAGCACCTGGCACGACCCGCCATTCCCGTTCATGCATCCATTGACTGATGCGTGCGCCGCGACCATCTGGTGCGGTGGTCCGGACAGCCCAGGCGCGCAACGGGTCAGGAATTGCCGCCCACAGGTCGTCCCGGGCGTACCACACCGGCCCGCCGCCCTCTCGGTAGACGACGGACTTGTCGAACACAATCCCCCATGGTTGGAACTGCTCAGCGAACAACAGTGCTTCGAGGCTTGAGCGCACGGCTTCGGTGAAACTGACGACAGGGGTCCTACACCCGTACGGCGGATAGGCGTTGATCGCCGCGTCGGACACGATGCTTGAGAGCCGTTCGCGCGGCGTCATCTCTCTGATGCGGGGTGGCACGGCACGCGACTTGGATCGTTTGCGGCCGGTGAAATGGACGACGTAGTCCCACTGGTCAGGTAGTTCCATCGCCACAGGCATGACCTGATGCTATGCGTAGCCGACGACTATGCGGTCGCGGTTCGGTGAGAGGTGTGTGCCGTTCAGGGTGTGTGGCTGAGCGTGACGACCTGCTGCGCGTACTCCCTGGTGGCGGGTGGCAGATCGGTGGGGTTGGTGATCACAGCGTCGGTGCCCGAGTTGTAGGCGGCGGCGATCAACTCTGGGTTCACGGTGACGTGGGCGGCGTTGAGGGTGGATGCAATGTCACAGTCGTGCGCCACGAGAACTGCCATCGCATCCCCGGGGTCGCGAGGATCGTGCGCGTTCACGGTGGGGGCCACCTTGTTCCACACGGATGACGGCAGCTGCGCGGGCCCGACAGCACCAGCCGGGGAGAGGTCCCCGCCTTCGCCGAAGTCGGATTCGGTTTTGGTTTGGGCGGCAACAAGGTCACGGTCAACGCTGTCGCAGCCGTGCAGGGCGACTGCGTCGCTGATGGCCGTCTTGTAGGTGTCGGGCGCCGACTGCCACGCCTTCGACGAGGGTTGCTGGGTGGAGCAGCCGACAACGACGGCGGCACTGGCTGCTAGTGCGGCGAGTGCGGCGATGATGGTGGTGTCGAGGCGGCGGGACATGCGGGCTCCTTGTCAGATGGCTTCGTCGTATCGGAGTTGCACTTCGGAGAGCGCATCGGCAATGACGGTTCGTGCTTGCGCGGCGAAGTCGACTGCGGAGTCGCTGGTTTCGAGCTCAGCTTTGAGTGCATCGAGTTCCGGATCGTCGAATGAGTCGATGATGTGCGGCACCTTGTTGCGGATTTCGGTCAGGGTGGGAAGTAGTTCGAAGATGCGGTTGATGTCGTTGACGACTCGGCGTACGTCGACGGCGGTGCGCATATGCTCGAGCGCTTTGCTGGTTTCGAAGTCTGACACCGACACGTCGAGACCTTCAGGGATTTCAGTGTCGAACACAGAGGTCACGCTGATGGGTGCTTCCGGCGCCGGTGCAGGGTCACTGTCATCGCTGTCAGACGGTGCAGGGCGCGCATCCTTCCCTGCAGCGGGTGCCGGTTCGGTGGGGCCTCCCCCGGCCGACGCCGCCAGGTTGGTGCCCTTGGGTCGGGCATTCTCAGCGTCTACACCGGCTTCGTCGTCATCGTCCAGGTCGTCATCGTCGACGTCGTCGGCACGAGCCCCGGCTTGGTCTGCGCTTTCCTCCGCGGATCCAGTTGACACTGAATCCTTTTCTGCCTCCCGTGCTGCCGCCTCTGCTGCTGCTTTTGCCTTGGCTGCCGGGTAGTCGCGGGCACAGTCGATGATGATCTTGCTGACCTCATCAGGCCCGGTGGCTTTGAGTTCGTCGATGCGTTGGGTGATGACGTCGACGAGCTCCATATCGCCGACACCAGCTTCGGAGGTGGCGACGCTGCGTACCGCGTACTCCGGAACCGACAGTTCAGTGACGTCGAGGCCGGTGTTGTCGGCGACATGCCACAGCAGCATCGCGACGCGTGTCATGCGCCGCAAATGTGTGTTCGTTATCGGTTTCTTGGTGCGCGGATTGATCACAGAGCCGGAAAGCTCACGCAGAATCATCTCACTTGGCGTCGTATAGCCGAGTGCCACATGCGCTTTCCGCGACAGCAGTGTGGAGATCGTCTCCTGGAACGTGTTGGCTGCTGCGATTGCGGTGGCGATGAGTTGGCGAGCTTCGTCAGCCGAGCACGGCGTAGTCGAATGCTCGGCGACCTCCCCGTGCACGGTGGTGGAGTTGACGAGCGCAGCACCGGCTGCGCTGTCGGTTGCCTCAACTTCGTCGACGGCCGCATCGATCTCGGCGTCGGCGTCGGCAGTGGTGGTGGACATGGATGCTGCCTCCTTCGCCTTTCGACTCAGAACTGGTTGCGGTTGGCGACTCGTTCAGCGCGTTGCCGAGCAAGGCTCGCCTGGTCGGCAGCCAACACCATGCGGGACTGCTTGATTCGCTGCGGATCGCCGTAGGCGCGGTCGAGTGCTTCGAATCGGGCAGACCCGGTAGGCGGAATGTAGTAGCCGGTGGACAGATTGTTGTTCGCTGGCAGATTGAGCAGTTGCCGCAGTTCACGGCGCTGTGTTTCGGCAGCAGCTGTGTTCTTCGCTGACTTCTGCACGTCGATGGTGATTCCGCCGTTGCTGTCGGTGCGTACCGAGTAGGAGCGGCGAGGACCACGCCCCGACAACACTTTCCGGAGACGGTAGACGACGGCGCGGGTGTCCTGCAGATCGACCTTCGGTACCTCACTGCGACGGCCGGCGGCATCGGAATCGTCGTCGGTGACACTCGGTTCGCGGCCCCACACGGTGGGTTCGAGTACCTGTTCACCGGCGATGGTGCGTGGCGGAGTAGTGACGGGCGCGTTCATCAGTTCACCTGCATAGGAGCGCTTGCGGACAGCGTCGACGAAGTCGGCGTTGCTGTCGTCGCGGCGGCGCATGATGGTGGCGTAGTCGACTCGGTCAGTCGCCGATAGTGGCGCGTCCAGCGACATCCCGCCCAGCGTGTCGTAGGTGGATTCCGGGCTGCGTTCGCGTGCTGGTGCGGCCGCAAACTTCATGGCGGTGGTCGCGGCGACGGCCTGCACGTGGGGGCATCGGTAGGTTGCTCGGTACTGTGCGCACGTGCACTTGAGGGTCGGCTTCTTGTCGGAGTTGAACACTGACATGTAACGCTGGTCGCGGTCGTTCCATAGCCGCACCTGCCCGCTGACCGTCGCTCCCGGGAACTTGGCCTGCACAGACGGCAACGCGAGCGTGGTGTCGGTGGCCAGGTCGGCGTCGATCGAGGCGCGTGTGGCGGTGACCAGAGAGCCTTGCACTTTCGTGCCGTCGAGTTCCATAGCGGAGCACACCTTGCGTTCCACCGGCTGCGCGACGCGTGTGTTCCGGGGGCGTGGCGGCAGTGTTGATCCGCCTTCGCGGAGCGCGGCACGGTATTGGGCGTTGAGTGCGGCGTTGCGTGCCTGGTATTCCTCGGAGGGGCCACCTTTTACCGGGCACCGGTGGGCGGTGTTCATCGACGCCCACTGCCCGCAGGTGGGGCATTTGTGCTGTGTCGATGCGGCCGCAAGGTCGGCGGCGTTCTCGAACCGGTAGGCCTCGTCGATGGTGCCGGCGAGCCCCAGCTGGTTGAGGCGTCGGCCGATCGCATCTGATCCGTCGGTGAGGTCAGCCCACTGCTGCGGTGAGACACGCATCATGAACGGTGTTGCTGGGCCGCGCATGGTGTCTTGCGGTGTGACTTTCAGGACACCTGTGTGTGGTGAGTAGTCAAGCGATTTGAAGCCGCTGAGGGTGCCGCCGCGGGCATCGAACTCTGCGCGCAGTTGCTGCTTTTCACGTTCAAGTGCGGTGCGCTGCTTGGCGATCTGCACTTCGCTGAGTGGTTCACCGCCGGCGATGTCGCGCATGGTGTCTCGTGCGGACTGGCGGAACGCTGCGACGTCGGAATAGATGACGGGGATGGCGCGCAGCTTCGTCAGGTGGTCGTGCAGTGCGTCGTCGGGCAGTTGCTCGAGCATCCGATACTTGTTGGCTTCGACGGACCGGTCGAGTCGTTCGCTGCGTTTTTCGATGTCGCGGCGCTCGGCAACGAGGTCGTCGTTGTGGCATGCGGATGCGTCGTGCCCGAACTGGCCGCACTCTGTGCACTTGATGTAGCTGTTCTTGTTCTTGGGGTCGAGGAAGTTGCGGGACACGACGCCGGGTGCGTCGAAGGTGTTGCGGGAGGGGAGTTTCGCGAGAGCGTCGAGTCGGCGGCGTTCCATGACGGCCATGGCATTGCGGGCACGCCCGGACTGCCCGAGTTCGGCTTGGTCGCGCGCTGACATGCCTGCCATTGCAAGGCTCTCTTGCAGTGAGCGGGGGCGGGTGTCGGTTTCGTCGCCACGTGGCCCGGATCCGAGGTCGTCGCGGAACGAATCGTTCAGCGAGATCTGGGAGAAGTCACCGGGCTGTTCCATCAGCCGTTTCCACTCACGTTCGGCATCCTTCATGGAGATGCCGCGTGTACGCGCGTTCGTTTCGAGGAAGTTGCGTTTCGCTGGCTGTAGATGTTCGGTGATGGCGCCCATCCGCATCACTGCCGCCATATGGCGGGCTGTGTTCTCGCGGACAGTGCCCGAGACGGGGCGGCCGTGCCGGTCGCGGCCAGTCTTGAGGATTTCCACCTCTTCACGCAGACGGGTGACGATTCCGGTCTGCCCTGCTTTTCCGGTGTAGGGGCGGTACTTTTCGGCGTCGGTGAGTGTGGGGTCAGCTTCGACCTGAGCGATGAAGTGTTGGGCGAAGGCGATCTGATCTTCGGTGGAGTGCTCGGGCATACCTTCGAGGGCGTGGGTGTGCTCATGCAGCGCGGATTGGACTTCGGAGTCGTGTAGGAATCCGTCCCCGTTGGCGCGGTTGACCCTTTTCAGATATCCCATGACTGCGCTGCGCGCAGGGTTTTCACGGCAAATCACGGATAATTCCCCTCACTAGCAGGTTTGGCTTCGATGTATGAGGCTGATTATGCACGCTGCGATGTGCAGCGAACTGTATTGTTTGAGCAGTGTTGTGCGGCTGAAACATTCGCGTTAGTCGCTGTCGCCGGCGCCGTTGGCGGTCGCCATTTGCTGGTCGGGTTGCCCGTCGATGTTGTCGGAGTTCGCGGTGTCGGCACGCGAACGTAGATAGGGGTTGGCGACCGGCGAATCTGACAGGTCAGCAAACACTCCGTCAAGCTGATAGGGGGGTCGTTCCTCGAGGGTGAGCACCCCGACAGTCACCAACGACTGCACATACTCGGGTTCGGAGTCGATGACTAGCTCCGGCATGTTCTCGCGGGTGGCGTACTCGATCAGTGAACCGTCGGGCTGTTCGACGAGTCGGACCGCTGAAATGTAGGGCGCGACAGTCCACGGGGCATAGTTGCCGGTGTTGATGACCAGCGGTGTCGCCGCCCGCCACTCTGGGCGAATCATGGTGGCGGGCCGCACCTCGTCGTCGGCGAAGTCAACGATCGGTACTTCTGCTGGGATACCCAGCGGGAACCCACCGTCCGGGGAGGCGGACAGGGTGAGTTCTTCACGCTCGTAGTCGCTGAGTGTTTCCCATGTGCCGTCATCGACAGCGGCGGTGTTGATCGCCGACTGCAATTCCAGGCGAATAAGGTTCGCGTGCTGACTACGTAGCAGCGCCAAATCATAGAGCAGGTCCATCACCTGCTGCCTGCGGGTGAAGTCGGTTGTGTCGTCGGTGTCGTCGGTGTCGTACGGCATGGCCGCGGCCAGGTCTGTAGGCAGCAGATCCCCGAGGCCCGGCCCCGGCGCGGGTAACGGGTGTTCGGTGACGTCGAGGTTGTCGATCTGCTCGGTGAGGGCGGCATACTCGTCGCCGATCAGGACGCACAGTAGGTCAGTGATCCGGTCGGCGTAGATACGTCGGTCGGTGCCCACCACTGTGACGTCGTAGATGAAGGGGCGGGTGTTGCCAACGAGTGGCAGTACTCGACCGCCGTGACGTTTCCCGATGATGGTGATGGCGGCGTCGTCAGTGCAGACCGGCGGACAGCAGTGAGCGGGGTTCACCTCGTTGGCCTCTGCAGCGGTGATGACCCTGAATGCCATAGCTTCCCTCACTCCTCGATCCGGGCTCCGTGTCCCCGTTTGCCAGGGTTCCGATCTCGTTCGGGAGAGAGTACCGCGCGTGTTTTGCCCCGCCCCGTCGCAGAAAGTGTGCTGGTCAACGACTATTCAGCTGTAGATAGTCCAGCGAGGATCGCTCGGCTTATGTCGACGGCAGCACGCTGCGGCCCGTCTGGTTCGACGACGACGGCTGCGGTGGGCCGCACTGCACGGCCGGCCTGGTCACGCAGCACCCACACCACCTGAATGCCGTCACCAACGAAGTCGTCGACTGCGTCGCACACCTCGACGGGATCCGGTAGTAACCCGTCTGTGACGACCGCGAGGACGCGATGGCCGTCGCAGCCGCGGATGGCGTCCAACGCCGAACGCATGGCGGTGACGGAACCCGCTGAACCCGCGTAGTTGTCTTCCACTACCGGCACGTCACCGGGTGCGGCGCCCGCCTCGATGATGGGGAATGCTTCGCCGGCGAACCCCCACACTGCGCATACGCCGCCCAGCTCGGCGACAGCATGCGCGGCCGCCCACCCGAGAGTGGCTGTGTGGTTGGCCCATCTCAGCATCGTTGCCGACGAGTCGATGACGAGTGCGAGCGCGAGACGTACTGCCAGGCGCGGATGTGGCCGCAACGCCGTCCACGGCATCGCTGTCGGTGTTCGGCCTGCCGCGATCTGCGCGTTGCGGGCGATCAGCCGCCGCGTGTGCAGGCGTCCGGACGGAAACGGCACCGGGGTGGGTGTCAGGTGTGGGCTGCGGTGGCCGGCGTCAGCGAGCTCGGCGAGGAAGGTGCTGCGGGCACGCATGTCGGCTTCGCCGGGCGCCCGGTATCGCACGCTGCGGTCTCCGGTTTCGGTTCCCCCAGCGTGCAGAGTTCGTTGTGCTGTGCCGGCGCGGTGTGGTTGGGCGGGGGGTTGCGCCTGGACGAGGGCCAGCATGTCGGCTGCTTGGGCGGTGGCATGAATGGTGGTGGCCGACAGGTTCTGTCGGCACTCGTGGGCGAGGTCTGACTGGCATGGATGTGTGGCGAGGATGCGGTCGGCGGCGGTGAAACCACCATCGTGGTCTTCGGCGTCGTGCCAGCGTGCGGTCGGGAACGCTGACTGCATCAACGAGTTCCAGCGTTGAGCATGACTGATCCAGTCGGTCACCGACGGTGATGAGTGACCTCCCGGAGTGCCGAGTATCGCTTCACGCCACAATGCGACACAGTCGGGTAGAACTGCGCGGGCATGCTCCTTGACCATGTCGAGTGCTGCTGTGCCGGCGGAGCGCGGTAACACGGCGGAATCTATGCGCGGCAAAAGCTCCGTCAGCACGAACACGAAAAGGGTGTCCCCACAGTATTGTTCGACAGGCCACAGGGTGTTCGCGGCTGCCGCCGCCGGAGGGGTGTGCACGGGTGACTGTGCACGCATGCGCCATTCGGCAGCCACCGCCCGAAAGTGTTCGGCGATGACGACGTCTCGGCGACTGGTTGCGTTAGCTGCGAGATCGGCCGGGATACGGCCTGCTGCGGCGGCGATCGCCATGTATGCGGCCGCATAGAACTGGGGTGCTTGCAGTTGGCCCACATAGTCGGCGATGGGCGCGGACAGGGCTGTGCGTGTGAGTCGGAGGTGGTTGGCATCGATGACGACATCGCTGCCGGGATGCGGTCGTGCCGAGACGACGATTGCCGTGCTGTTCTGACTGCTGTCGTCGGCGAACCGTTCGGCCAGTTCTGCGACTGCGGCGGTGGCGGCCGTGTAGACGCCATCGCCATCTGAGCTGAGACTCAAACGTCCTCCTTACCCTGTTCAGCGACGATAGTGCGACCGTTTTGGGAGAGGCCCGCCATGCTGATGTTTGGGTTCGTTGTCGATACCGAGTTCGGTGATCCGGACGACACGACGGTTGTTGCCGCCACCAGCGGCGGACTCATCCTGCAGCGCCAGCAAGGTGAGGTGAGTTACACGCGGCGCAGCGGCTGGAAGTTCGGGCGGTCAGAGCTTGACGAGATCGGAGCGCTGATCGAATCGAAGTATCAACGCACGCGCGACGAGTCGAAGGATGTGTGGGGTCCTGCCCTGGTCGACGTACCGGATCAGGCCGACCCGAAGGAATTGGTCTCCACGTTCGAACGGCGCATCCGATACCGGACTGTGCCGTTGGGTTCGGTGGATGAGTTTGTGCGTCGCAGTCTGCCGTCCCCGACGGCGCTGACGGGAGGCCACAGCGATGATGTCGCCACCACCAACGGTGGCGTCTATCAGCCACGGACAGTTGGTAGCTTCCGCGACGTCGACGTCATCCGCAGTGCGGTGTGCGCGCACGCCCCGGTGTTGTTGCGTGGGCCGTACGGGTCGGGCAAGTCTGCTCTGGTCGCGGCGGCTCTCGGATCCGACGTCGTCAACATTCGTTGCTTCGAGGGCATCGGCCGTGAAGATGTCGTCGGAATGCACACTCCCACACCGGGAACACCTGGCGACTTCACGTGGGTTGATGGCCCGCTCCTGCGTGCCATGGTGCGTGGGGAAGCGTGCCATGTGGATGACGTCGGATGGATGGCTCCGGGCGTGCAAGCATTGTTTCTTCCGTTGGCCGACGACGCCCGCCAGCTGGAAGTGGTTGATCGGCCCGACCCGCTGGTGACGGCGGCGCCGGGATTCTCGTTGGTGTTCTCCGAGAACCCTGGGGTGGGGTGGGGGCTGATTGGGCCGTTGCACAACCGTCTGGCGTTCGTTGTGGATGTGCCGATCGACTACCGGATCGCCGCCCGTGCAGGTGTTCCGCCAGTCCTGATCTCGGTGGCGGAGAAGCGACAGGAACGGTCACGGCAGACTGACGACCACACAGTGTGGTTGCCGTCTATTCGAGAACTGTTGGCTGTCAGCAGCATTGAGGGCATGTTCGGGATGGAGTTCGCTGCGCAGGCGTTGCTCAGCAAATGCCCGAACGATCAGCGTGACCAGTTCAGTCAGGAACTGTCGGCATACGTCGACATTGCGGGATCGTTGCAAAGCAGCTGACGTTCGGAGCCGGGAAAGAGGCGGCGGTGCCGCCTCCGGCCTGGTCTTGAGGACTAAGATCAGGCCGGAGGCGTCGCGGTCGACCGCGGTAGGCGTAGACGCACATCCCGCCCACTGCTGCGGTTCACCACCAACTGTCTACAGTGCGCATCCCGCCCATCGAGGCTACGCACCGTGGGTGGTGGCTGAACCGGTAGCGAAACTCTAACCCACACGTTGTGCAGCGACGAACGACCCGAAAATCGTTTCAGAGGTGACTGATTCGGAAGAGCGCATACAGTCCCCTCTCCCGTGGCGTCGCCGTGATTTATTCGGTGGTGGCGTCAACGAGTTCAGTCGTGCCCAGCGGGCTGCGCTGCAGATGGTGAACCACTGTCGCGTAGTCGAGGATCTCGCTGGTGTGTGAGATCAGGATCGGGCTCGTGAACAGGCTGGCGATCGTGGCGACCACCTGTGCTCGACCTTCCTCGTCGAGATAGGTGGTCACCTCGTCTGCGATGATCTGGTCAGGCAGAGCGTCGCCGGTGATCTGCATGGAGATGCCGAGCCTGAACGCCAGGCCTGCACGCGCCTTCTCGCCACCCGACAACGACGACGTCTTACGGATGCGTCCGTCGGCGAGTTCGACACGCGGAACAAAATCGGAGTCGAGGTGGAAAGCCACATGTTCACCGCCGAACCGTTCCAGCAGTTCGGTTGCGGCAGCGGAGATTCCGGCGCAGAAGTCTGCGATCAGATCCTGCCGGTACGCCGACAGCACGCTGGCGGTGGTGTTAGCGACCTCGGCCTCGCGCACCGCTGACTGCTTGCGTGCCCATTGCGCGGCGGCTGTTTCGGCCGCCGAGTCAAGCTGCGTGCACCCCACCTTCGCCGCGTTGGCTGCCGATGCGGCGTCGGCAGCTTCGCGGGAGGCGTCGTCGAAGTCGACACGCAGCCGTGTTGCCTCGCTGATCGCGGCGTCGACCACGGCAGGGTCGGGGGCGTCGACGACGGCGGCACGCGCCGTGTCATGACGTTCGGTGGCTTGGCGCACCGTCTGCCATGCCAGCGCGGCCGTCCGCAACGCTGCACGCTGCTCGGCGATGCGGCCAAGATCGGCGTCGACGTCGGCGAGCGCGTTCTTCACCAGATCGACAGCCGTGTCAGCGCAATCAGCAGGTTGCTGTAGGAGCTCGGTGCAGCGGGCCAACGCCTGATCGCGAGCGGCTGCGGCGCGGCGCGCTCGGCTCACCGACTGCTGATGTGCTGCAGTGAGCTTGTCGAGTTCGTCGACATATCCACGCAGCTGCGTCATCTGCTGTTCAATGCCGCTGATCTGTGTGCTTGTCGAGGAAGCGTTCTGGCGTGCCGTGGTGACCCGCTCGCCGGCCCGGTCTCGTTGGGTGGTGAGCGTCGCTATCAACGAATCAGGGTCGTCGAGCTGCTGCTGGCATGTCGGGCAGCATGCGTGTGCCCCGGCCAGCGCTGTGAGCGCCTTGTCGAGGTTGCTGACCTCGGCCTGCGCAGTGCTCACCTCAACATGCACCGA
Source organism: Gordonia otitidis NBRC 100426 (assembly GCF_000248075.1). GTDB lineage: Bacteria > Actinomycetota > Actinomycetes > Mycobacteriales > Mycobacteriaceae > Gordonia > Gordonia otitidis. The sequence goes on from NZ_BAFB01000206.1 coordinate 40,520, forward strand.
ACGTAGCTGGTCCTGCGCAGCGAGATAGTCGGTGTCCAACTGTGCGAGTTGTTGCTGCAGCTGTTGACGGCGATCGGCACTGTTGTCGAGTTCACCTGCCGCAGAAGTCACGTCGGTATCGGCGGCGGCGACTTCCTTCTGCGTGTAGTAGACGGCGTTGCCCGCTTCGGCGAGCGCGGACCGTCGAGCGGTGAGACTGTCTCGGTGACCGTCGAGTTCAGCGGAGTCGGAGGCGGTGTCGCAGTCGAGTAACTGCACCTCGTGATCAGCGTTGTCGGCGGCATCCTGCGCAGCCTGCAACGCCGCTTCGGCGGCGACAAGTTCCTCCCATGCCCGCTGCGCGTTGCGGGCTGTGTCACGCAACGCGGCGGCCGCACTGTCGGCGTGCTCCCAGTTGTCGCGGGCGCGGGCAGCGCGGGCAGCCGCCTGCTCGTGGGCGGCCAGAATCGGTCCGGCTTGCTCGTGTGCTGTGCGGGCGGCGTCCGCAGTCGATTCGACGTCGTCGAGTGATCCGGGTAGGGATTCGGCGACCGCACGCGCTTCGCTGGCCTTCTTTCTCGAACTGTCTCGCAGCTTGGTGATGGCCCCGATACCCGTGTGCGCTTCGACGAGTTCCTGCACCACGCCAGGTGCTGCGGTGGTCAATGTGTCCACCTCGCCTTGCCGAATGAGGCTTGACCCCGCATAGGAGCGGTCCGACATGCCGATGATGGCGGTCACTTCCTTGGTGAGCGACGTCGGTGTCATCCCTTCGACTTCGGTGCCGTCGCGCCACAATTGAGCGGATGCCCGTTCGATGGGCTTGCCGTTACGGTTGCCGCGCCGCAGTTCTCGCCGCGTCCGATACACGGTTCCGTTGTGCTCCCACGTGTAGTCGGCGACGACAGGATCGCGGTCGGCGGCACGGTCGTAGCGCAGGTCGAGCAAATCCTGGTCAGGTCCGGGGTTGCCGTACATGGCGAACAGCAGCCCAGCGAACACCGAGGACTTTCCCGCCCCCGGACGTCCGGTGATGGCGTGGCAGGCGTCGACGCTGAAATCCATGTCGAGGGTGGCCACCGACCGGAAGTTCTCGAGATGAGCAGTCAGCAGACGCATGGTGCGTCCTCCCAATCAGATTCGGCTTCGATGTGATGAAAACTCAGGCAATCACACCGATCTCATGAGGTGCGGCACTCGCGCGCGCGGTGTGCGCGGTTGGCGAGCCGGGTGCGACAACAGCGCGACCGCACCCGGCTTGCGGCTACTGATGTCGACAGCGCACGACCGGTTCGACGGGGGTGCCGTCGGTGGTGAGGAGATAGCCGTCATCACCGCAGCGGCTGCAGCGGGCGATCGCTGTGCGCCGTGCCGCAGCCTCTGACCGCATCGCAGCCTCGCGCGCCATGTCGGCGGCTGCGGGCCGGTCCTCAAGATCATCGTGCTTGGTGATCAACCAGCCCATGAGGGCGAGCGGGTTTCGTGGATTGGCCGCAATCCACCCTCCCAAGCTGATGTGGTCACGCACCAGTTGGTGCAGATCCTCGACCGTCCAATCGGCCCGGGCGACGCGGGCGAGTACTCGAGCCCACGCCGGCAAACTGTGCCGTCTGGCCCACGCCGGCGAATCAGGGTGTTGGCACCACCGGCGCGCCAACAGCAACCCTCTCGGATCAGGAGGTGTTGACGGTTTACGCCGCCGTCTGGTGGTCGTGGAGTCGCGCGGAGCGCGGCTTTGGTGTGGACCGGCATCGCCGGTCGCGTCTAGTTGAGTTGTCGATAACGGAACACGGGCCCTAAAGGGCCCGTAAACGGGGTGGGGTGTCACCAAAGTATCGGCAACCCGCACAGCGCGGCTGACCTGTGGATTACGGGGCGGATGCAGTGCGTACACCGACGCCCACCCGCGACCGCGATCGTGCGATCGCCACGACGCGAACCGTTCGACGCGGGTGCGTTGACGGCCACGAAACACTTCGGTGGCCGCACCCAGTAGCCGCAGCATCCGTGTCGCACGCTGAACTGTCGACTCGCTGAGCCCTGTGTCGTGCACGAGCGTCGCCACACTGGGTCGGCTGTTGCGGCCGGTGCGCCAGTCGGCGTAGCGGGCACGTGCAGCGGCCACAGTCACCACTGCACGCTTCCCAACACCACCGCGACCGTTGCCGTCGCAGACTGCCGGCCGCAGCAGCGGATAGTAAAGCTGGTACGCCACTTCGACTTTCATCACATAGTCGATATCTGTGCGCCAGCAGCCGACAGCAGAGTACACGCCGGTCGGCAACTCGAGCATGACAGTGCGTGACACGCCCAGCGCGTGCAGCAGCGCCGGGGCGGTACGGATTCGGCCTCGACGCCGACGTCGCGGGGATGACCCGCGGTACAGGTGTGTGCCACACGCCTGAGCGAGCCTCGAGCTCGAGCGGGGCGCGTGGTGCGACACACCGAAGACAGGGCATGCCGACACCAATGCAGGCACGGCGCTACCCTGGGTTCTGTCCACCAAGACAGTCCCTTCGGGGATAGGGGAGCAAGTGTGACGACTCGCTCCCGCAAACTTGACGCGCTCGCCTCCGGTTCCCGCCGGAGGCGAGCGCTTTTCAGTTGTCAGCCAGGTGCTGGGCAAACCTCATTTCTGCTGGTCACACAGTGCGTGAACGTTGCGGTGGTGTTCGTGGCGGCGTCGATGGCCGCCCATCAATCGTGGTCGACGGCCTAAACGTTCGAATTACTGCACGCTTTTCGGCGTGTTTCCGGCCGATCCGCGCGGCACACGCAGCCGCATGACCTGGCCTTACCGGTTGGCACTGGTACGCTGACCTGCGAGTATTTACGCGCGAATTTATGACGGATTGATGGTGGATTGACGACGTAGGAGGGCGGGGCCGATGCCAGCACAGCCCGACGACCGCATCGTTCACCTCGACGACCACCGCGGCGTTGTCGACGGCGCACGCTTCGAGATCACGTGCGCCAACCCCCGCTGCGATGTGCGGTTCACGCCGGTCAACGGTCCAGGACGCAAGCAGACCTACCACTCCACCGACTGCCGTAAGACGGCGCTGCGCGACCGTCGGCGCCTTGAAAGCCAGTTGGCGGTACTCAACCAGCAGGCAGGTCTAGTGCGGGCACAACTAGCCGCCTACAACGTCAGCGACGACACCACCGCCGATGGAGCACACGCCGACCTCACCGAACCCAGCAACGAGGAATGGGCGATCGCGCGTGACGCCGTCGCAGCCGTTGGCGGCATGTCACGGTTCCTGGTCAACAACGACGGCGAGTTCGCAGCCGACCTGCTGGACCTGTATCGGGCAGTGGAGCCAGTGGTGCGTCGCCGCCGGTGACATCGACAGGTCGACGACGCCCGGTTGTTCTACAGTTCGCCCAACGCTTTCGCCACGTTGCTGGCGACACGATCACGAATCTCGGGTGCCGCCGCAGCAAGGACTGCTCCGACACGCCCTGTGTCGCGTCGACCGGCGAAGTCGTCAACGAAGTTGATGCGCGTGTGCTCGCGGCGCACCTGGCGAGGGATGACAGCGTCCCGGTCGGTGGGAGTTGTCGCGGTCGATTCGAACGACACTCCCCAGAATGCGGCGTCGCCGGCGGCCGTCGCCCACTCCCCTGCCAGCGCCCGAATGCTGTGGCGTTGTGCAGTGGAGGCGCCGCGTAGCCGCTGACGCAGCAACATGCCGCCGTCGCCGGTGATCTGCGCTGACGTGTCATCCCACCAGCGTCGTTCGGCGAGACGACGACGAACCTGCACGTTGATCTCGTCGACGGTGGTGTCGGCGCAGTCGATCGGCTCGAAGTCGATTTGGGGTCGCATCCACACCGGCTTGTGGGTGATGCGCAGATGCCCATCACCGAGTAGTTCAACGAGAAGCCAGCCACGAGTGCAGATGTCGTCGGAGAAGCCGCGCCCGATCAGCGAACCTGTCATCCACACCTGCCCGGATGTGCGGTCGTTCGGACCAAACCCGGGGATGGGGCCCGGTGTGTGATAGTCCGACAGCACTGATGCGTCGAAACCTCGATCCACCCACTCCGAGGGGATCATGCGTGTCGCGCCGTGACCATCTACTGCACCGAACAGGCGGTCGTCGGCGGAGAAAATGCCGTGCGCAACAAGAATGTTGACGGCACCAGGAATCGGCCGGGGATCGACGTCGATACCGCGGTCACTCAGCCGCGGGTTAAGTCCGAAGTCGGACACGACGTGCAGATACACGGGTAGCTCCTCGACCGGCTGGTGCACTTCATAGAGTCCCGGCAACGGCCCTATCAGTTCATTGTCGGGTCGGCCGTCTCGCGGAAAAACACTGTAGGACGCCAACGGCGGTCGGTGAACTGCGGCCACCGCAGACACGTGCCCACTCGAGGACTTGTCGTGGTTACCCGTGTTCGTGGTGCGCGGGATTTGCGCCTGGACGCGTAGATCGTCAACCTTGAGTGCTTCGTCGATCGCGCGAGGTGTGGGGGCGTGAACGTGGAAGGTGTCCCCGCCATCGCTGATGAACTGCACACCGTGCGCGATCATGTCCCGCATAACCAGTTCGTAGGTGGCGTATCCGTCAACTTCCCGAATGTTGAGGCCGGATGGGTGGGTTCGCGCCATCCCACCCATCCTGTAGCCGAGGTGGGCGCATCCATAGAATCCGGCGCGCATCAAGACGTCAGTGGTAGCCATGCCCGTCAGTATGGTCCGGCATCTTCTTATGCTGCGGCACAGCCACAGTCATCAGGCTCGTCGGCCTTCGCCAGTGGCTGTCGCCTGCCGTTGTCACGACACCGCCGCTGCATCTAGTCCCAACAATCTGAGGGCTCCGGTTACCGCCAAATCCGGTGAAATGCGCTAGGCTTACAGCCATACATCGAAGCCACAACACTCTGTAGCGTCGCGCACACGTCGCTGCAGGCAAAAATGAGGACAATCATGGCCACATCCATGTTGGTCGAATCGCGTGTACGCGCGGCCACACCAGTGTCTCCTGCACCACGTCGGCGGGTGTGCGAGCAGCGCCCACAACTTTTTGACCTGCCAGAACCCGCCCCGGCGAACCTTTCCCGAGGACCGCTATCCCCCGCGACCGGCGGCGACGAGTTCCTCACGTTCGACGACCTCGCAGCTGAGGAATCAGCATCGTCACGTTTCGCTCGGGCGGCCAAGAAAGCCGCCAACGCATGCAAGACCTGCCCGTTCCTGCAGGACTGCCAGAAGGATGCCTACGAGAGGATCGCTTCCGGTCAGCGCCCGCAAGGTGAAGTTGTTGCCGCAGTTGCCTTCAACGATCAGGGCCTACCTGACCCGGCCGTCCACGATGTGCCCCGCCAACGCGAACTCGACAACCTGACGCTCGACTTTGATCTTGGGATCGCCGCCGAACGCGTCGACGAGTACACCGACTGGGTTCCCGCGGACCTGGCACCTATGGCGCTGGCTGATTCAACCGCCGTCACCATGGCGCTCGACGAACAGCGTGTCGACATGACGATCGCCCAGTCACATCTCGACACCAACACCGACACCACCGCCGACGGCCGCATCGTGTTGTCCTATGACGACGAATGGGATGTGTTGCGACGCAGTGTCGATGCAGGAATCTCCCGACACCGCGTATCGCAGATCCTTGGCTGCACCTGGCAGCGTGCTTCGGAAATGTCGTTCATCATCGGCTGCGAAGCTGAGGGCGCGTTTCGTGCCAGCACCTGGGTGACTGCACGAGCCCGCATCTATCAGCAAGACGTTGCCGATGACCAGGCACGCCGCGATGCCCGCGCCGCACAGCAGCGGGCCCGAGACGTGGAACTGCTGCGCCGCCACGTAATCCATGCACAGGTTCAGTCCGTCGCCGAAAACTACAGTGACACAAGACTTTTCCGACGCCCACGCCCACTTAGTAGCCGCATCAAACGTGGCGTGTGCGTGTCTCAACGCTCCATGAAACTCGCGGCGTTCGCTGGCCTGTAACCGGGCTGCCGGCGTGCGGTGTGACCGCCGCCCGCTGAGGTGAATGTGCCGCGACAATCGTATGCCTGCTTAGAGGGTGAGCAGGCATACGATCATGCCTACAACGGCAGCTGAGGTTCCACGACCAGCCGATCAAGCACGTCTTCGACTGGGCCGCACAGTATTTTGCAGATCCCGTCAGGGATCGGCGGCTGCAGATCAGCGAGCAACGCGCAGCGGGCAGCATCGATCGCTGCAGTGCGCGCAACGTAAGGAAACTCCAACGGCCGATGCGAGGCCAACAACTCCTCCAGCAGCGTCGCCGCCTTCGGGAAACACGTCAAACAGTACTGAGACGTCCACAACGTTTGTTCCTGCCACCGAGTCAGCGCCCGCTCAGCCGCGTCACGCTCATACCTGGTGTCCTGCGCAAGATCAACAAACTGTGCGCGCTGCTCGACAGTCAACCGTTCGAGGTCACAGATGATCTGCTGCATCACAGCAAACCGTGCCTGATCGTCCACCCACATCCCCCTTTTCGGCCAGAGCCTGAAAACCTCGGCACACCACGCAACATGAGCATGAGGGAGTGTGCCGAGGCAGGTGAACAACTGCTATCGGGGAAGGCTCTCCAACGCCGAACCGTAGATACCGCGGAGTCGGGCACACAACTCGAGCAACGCCTCGATGTGTTCGCTCTGCGGAAGCGCCTTGATGATGGACTCAACATTGTCGACGGTCAGTGTCGCCTGCGTGAGATCGTTCGCGTCGGGATCCTTGTCCGCGATGTCACGCGCAGCACCGAACATGGCGTTCACCTGAGTGGTGAGCTCCCGGCCGATAGCCGCCGCCAGCTTCCCACGATCAGCTTTGTCCGCGGCAAGCGCCGCACGTTCCTCATCGTCGAAACGAACAACCGATAGGACGGCAACCATGAAAACTCCTCAAGCGGGGGTCGGTGGGTATCTTGCAGCACATCGTACGAACCGCGTTTCACGGCGACATCCACGCAAACATGCTGCACGCGAGGACTGTAGGGTCCCCGACCAGCTGGCCCGTCAGCGGTATTCTGTGCGCACTTCCCACCCTTGAAGGAGCCCGCCATGGTCCGGCCGAGAGTTCGCCGCGCCGCCGCCGTTGCCGCAGCAGCAGCAGGCATCGTTGTCGGCGTCGCCGCATGCAGCAACGACAACAACAGCACCCCACCATCCGCCGACAGTTCCTCCGCATCACCGAACGCCACCGGCCGTCCCGCTCTGCCCACCACCATCGGCTCAACTGCCGGGCTGATCGCGATGATCGACAGCGACACCCCGTGCACCGACACACTGACCACCGGCATCACCCGCATCATCGCCAACACCAACTTCTACGACAGCGACCATCCCGACGCCGGCACCGCGAAAATCGTCAACACCCGCAATGACCGGGTGCAGGGTGTGCCCACATGCACCTTCACCATCGACCCCGGCAACACCACACTGCCGACGACGCTGCGTGTCGGCGCGTTGACCGCAGCACACAACACGCTCACCTCCGCACCAACCACTGCCGCCGCCCAGAATCCGGACAGCTGGGAAGAAACCAGCACCGCGCAAACCCATCCAGGAGTAGGTAGCACCGGCTGGGATCGCATCGCTGCCGCCGTCAACTACCTGGGTAACCCGCCGCGTGTCACCGAAGAGTTCACGTCCAACGGCCCCCCGACCGGCGCGTTCAGCACAACAGCAGCAGGACAGATCAACGCCGACGGCGCAACCTTCGCCGCACGCGGCATCACCATCGAGAACACCACCCCGGTGGACGGATACTTCATCACCAGCACACGATCCGACGCCACCACCACCGGTGAAGTCGGCCGCGTCGGAAACGTCATCTTCGACTGGATGCGCGGTGAAGCACTCACACCGCAATCGTTGGATCTGCACGGCCAGCGATAGATCCCGTCACGCGACGTGAACCATCTTCACCGTTTGGTGCGGTTGCGGATGGCCAACACCGCCAGCGCGAGCAGGGCGGGCCCGAGGATGCGGACGGCGAGGTCGACGGCGACGCCCGCCCCGACGAGGGTGACGCCGATGGTGCCTGCTGGCCGGAACAGGGCAACGGTTTCTTGGGCGGCGAACGCCCACGGCCATACCCGGCTGTCGGGGTCGAGCACAGGTGTCGTACCCGCCGGTGATGGTCGGACCCACGCACTGTTGGTGAAACACCAGCCAGCGACCGCGATCACCACGAGCAGTGTGGCCAATGCCCGCCAGGCGCGCAGCCCGTATCCGGAGACCAGCCAGTAAGCGGTGAGCAGCCACCGCTCCACCGACCACGAGGGCGCGGCCAGACGCCGCATCTCCATTTCGCCGTAGTAGAAGTCGGCGGCGCCGGGCTCGTCCTTGTTGTCCTCGAGCGCTTTACGTAGCGCCCGATAGGTGGCTGACACATCCCGCAGCGACAGCGGTTCCGCCGGTTCGGGTTGGCCGGTGGGTGCTGGCGTGCGGGCGTCGAGTTCATCGCGGATCACCCGCCGATCAGCGCGCCACCATCGGCGGCCACGGGCTGACCCGCGCCGTGTGTGGTCGCGGTTGCTGGCCAGCACATCGGTACCCGTGATCACCAACCCATCGAGCCCGTCCACTGCGGCGAACGTGCACTCACGCACCGCAAGTCCGGACAGTGTCACCCCGGCCACATGCGCTCGCCGCAGCGAACTGATCGACGCACGCCGAACGCTAGGCGGGTCGGACGCGGTGACCGGTGCGGCTTCGATCAACGACCCGGCCGCCAGGTCGGCGTCAGTGAGATCCATGGCGGCGGCGGCAACGACCAGGTGCAGTCGTTGCGCCGCCCGCAACCCCCGCGCCGACACCGCGTCGGCCTTCACATCCAGACGGACCGGCGACTCGAACACCACACGGTCCAGCACGAACCGCTTAGCAGCCAAGCCTGTCGTCGACACCCGAGACGTCGACCACCACGTACCACTCCAATCCAGTTGTTCGAACGTCGCCTCATCGAACTCCGCTTTCCCGGTGAACGTCGCCTCATCGAACTCCGCTTTCCCGGTGAACGTCGCCTCGCCGAACCAGGCGATTCCGGTGAACGTCGCCCCGCCGAACTTGGCTCTCCTGGTGAACGTCACCTCATCGAACCAGGCGTCCCCGGTGAACGTCGCCTCGCCGAACCAGGCGGTTCCGGTGAACGTCGCCTCGCCGAACCAGGCGTCCCCGGTGAACGTCGCCTCGCCGAACCAGGCGATTCCGGTGAACGTCGCCTCATTGAACCCGGCGGTTCCGGTGAACGTCGCCCCGCCGAACATAGCGTCCCCGGTGAACGTTGCCTCATTGAACTTGGCGTCCCCGGTGAACGTCGCCTCATTGAACCCGGCGACTCCGGTGAACGTCGCCCCGCCGAACCAGGCGGTTCCGGTGAACGTCACCTTGTCGAACCCGGCGGCCCCGGTGAGGACGCAGCCGGGGAGGCTGAGGGCGAGGTGCTGGCCGGACAGGTCGAGGTTGCCGTCGATGCGGGCGCCAGTCAGGTGTACGACCAGCTGCTGGTCGACGAGCAGGTGGCGCAGGAAGTCGGCGCGCACGACGCGGTCCTCGCCCCAGTCGGCGGCGTCGGCGGCGGTCGGCGCCCACCCTTGATCGGTGCGTTCGCGGGCGGTGCGCAGATCGCATTCCTCACCGGCGTGGGCGGCGGCGAAAAGGGCGCGTTCAGCGGCAGTGGTGGGGGTGGTGGGGTCCACGGGCGGGCTCACTCCTCGCGAATGTCGGGGGTGCGGGCCCGGCGGTGCTCGGGCGGGGGTGGCCGGGGGCGGCGTGTTGACGCTACCGCACTGTCGCACAGCAGGACACGCCCGAACGCGGGATCAGGTGTGGAAAATGTGTGGAAGATTTTCCACACGCACGGCCGCTACTGCGCTCACGATGTCAGAAGGGTGGGTCACCGTCGTCGACGGGTCCAGTGCTGGCCCACCGGCCCGCGGTGACAGCGTCGGGGCGGCCGCCGGCAGGGGTGGCTGGGGTGAACGCGGCGAGGGTGTCGGCGGCGACGCGGCGGGTGCGGGTGTCGAGGTGGCCGGTGTGGGCGGCGCTGACCGCGTCGCCGGCAGTGGGCCGTGCCGGTAGCGCGGTCAGTGGGCCGCCGGTGTCACCGGCCGGCAGGCAGTGCAGGAATCGGGCGCGCAGCGCGGTGAGCCAGGAGGTGTTGGCGGCCAACCAGTCTCGCGGATCGGTGAACGCCTCGAGGAACACCGGGTTGGCGCCGAACGACAGACCGGTCACCCCACCGCCGAGGCAGGTGAACACATACCGTCCGGTGGCTTCCGGTGGTGGGGTGGCGCGGTAGAGCGCCACGTGCGCCTCGGACATGCGGTTGCTCAGCCGGGTCAGGTCGGCGTTGTCGTGCAGGCCGTAGCCGGCGAAGATCACCGACATCTGCCGCCACACGTCGTCGCGGATGGAGGTGGCCGACTGGGTGATTGCGCAGATCCCGATGCCGAATTTGCGCACGTCGCGAGCACTGGCAGCGAACTCGTTACTCAAGGCGGCGATCGCTTCCGGCTGGGTTCGTGGGTCGGGTGGCCCGATCCACGCCCATGCTTCGTCGATGACCCAGTTGACGTCGAGGAGTCGTCCCTTCTTGAACTCGGCTTGCCCGACACGTTTGGTGGTGGCGACGAGTTGACGCATGATGCGCGCTTTGAGGCTGGGGTCGTCGAGGATGTCGGCGGCGCGGTCGCTGGTGTCACCGGCTGATAGGTCGAGGATGAGGAGGGGTGCTGGTCTGTCGTCGGCGGGGCGTACTGCGTCGGCGATCAGTCCCCATGCGCTGCGTCTGCGGTATTCGTCGCCCAGTGTTTCTGGGGTTGCGCCGTTGGCGATTTCACGGAGACCGGCGGGGTTGTACAGTCCCCACAGTTGGTGGAGGGTGCCGAAGGTTTCGAGGAGTTCCTGGAAGCGGTCGGTGCCGTCGTCGTCGAGGGCGCCGAAGGGCAGTCGGTTGAGTGTGTCTGCTGCTATGGGGTCCCCGTTGGGGCTTTCGGTGGGTCTGTGCAGTGTTGCTGCTACTCGAGCTTGTTGATCTTTGCCTGCGTAGACGGTTCCGGTGGGCAGGATGTCGTACAGCTGTTGCAGCAGGTAGCGCATCAGTGTCGCCGAGTCTGCTTCGGTCCAATCGGTTGTGCCGCAGGCGGAGTGGAGGTCGCGTTCGCGGTTGAGTGCGCTGGTCAGGACTTCGCGTGCTGCGGCGATGTTGTCGTCGGCGCCAGCGCCGAATGCGAGGCGCCGAAAGAATCCTGATTCTTGTAGGAGCTGCAGGAAAAGGGGTGCGTCTTTTTGTAGGCGGAGGGATTCGGATATGCGTGCGACGGTTACTTTTCGTCCTAGTGCGGCTGCCACTCCTTGCAGCGAAATAGGTAGTCCATGCTCCCCACTGAATTGGCTCTGTGGATCGAAAACGAGTTGTGCCATATGGGGGTGACGCATCATTGTTGCGATGAAATACGTTGCGTAGCTGGTCTTCCCGCTGCCAGTAGCACCAATTACCCCGGAATGTCTCGCCCCGCGCGGGCCTGAATAATCATCGAGAGTAATTGGGATGAGAACGTCGTCCGCACCGCGTAGATATCCAACATATCCGGACGTGTCCGCAATATCAACCATCAACTCATTGGCGAGCTCCTGGTCGAGAACTTTGACGCGGGTGCCGGTGGCCGGCGAGTTCGATAATGTCGATGACCACCGCCGCCAAGCGCCCTCCCTGCCACGGAACACCGCCTCCACCTTCACCACGACTCGGCGGGTGTCCTGATCGTGGCGGGTGACTTCGTCGACGCCAGCCGCAATGTGCGAGGCGAGCGCGCTTCGCGGGTCGGCGAGTGTGTTGACGGTCTCGATCGTGGTGATGGTGCCCAGGCACACCTCGCTGTCGCCGCCGTCGAACGGCACGCGCACCGCCAGCACCGCACCCAGCAGCGGACGCGTGCGGGCGGAATGATGAAGGATGAGTTCCAGCCGATCGCACGATGAAGGCGACGAAACAGTCGCCACGTCAGCACCTGATGTCATGGAGGCCAGCGTAGGAACGTCGTTTGCGGGTTGCGGAACTCCGCTGTTGCCGCACAGCCACATTCGTCGCAGACGACGCGCGCAACGCCGCAAAGTACCAGGTGACCGGGCGGAGCTGTAACCTGATAGCACATACATCGAAGCCACAACACTGCCCACGCCATATCGCGGCCGCAGGCAGAAGGAGAAAAGAGGACCCCGGCTATGAACACTCAGCAGCGCCGCATCGCGGCAGCAGCGGCGTCGTTCGGCGCCGCAGTCGGAATGTTCGGTGGAGCTGGTCACGCGTTCGCTGACGACCCTGCAGTCGTCGGCGAGGCGCAAAGTCAGGCCAACTCGCCGCAGAGCGCGCAACCGGGCATGCCGACATCCACAGGACAGGACGCTGGCGCAGCCAGCCAAGATGCTGGTTCAGCACAACCGGGCATGCCCACATCTGATGCTCAGCCGCAAGCCGGAGCCGAGTCCGCCCCCGCCGCCACCGATTCGACCGCGCAGCCCCAAGCATCGCAGCCAGGCATGCCCGAGTCGTCGACGCCGCAACCAGCACCAACCGAGGCGCCTCCGGCAACAAACTATGACAGCCCCGCCCCGTCGCCGAGCGCACCTCAGTCGTCCACGCCGTCGCAGCCCACCACCGTGACACCGTCGGCACCGACCAGCAGCCCCGACACATCGGCGTCTACCCCGTCGCCGTCGACGAGCTCGACACCGCAATCAGCGGACGTGGCGCCCGCCGCGTACACATCACCAGCACCTGACTCGTCGGGCACCAGTTCCCCGATCGACACCCAGCCAGGAATGCCCGCGGTGGCCGTGACGCCTCCCTCCCCAGCAACACCCGCACCCGCACCGGCACCGCCGACGTTCGAAAGCTCTCTGCAAGACACGCAACGCCCGGACTTCCCGCGGGTCGAGGCACCACCGAAGGGCACCGATCATGTGGTCGCCGCCCACGAACAGGATCTGCCCGGCGGACAGCATGTCAACATCCCGCAGCACGCAATCCCCAACGTCACCTACGACAGCACACCCATCACCGACGGCAACACCGTTGTCGGATCATCAGATCAGGGAACCGTCGGATCCAATGTGTCCGTGTCGACGAGTACACGCGTCGACGACGGTTCGGCGACGACCGCCGGTGTCGCCGATGTGGGCGCCGACAAGGTGGGGATGGCGCAGGACGCCGACACCTCCGGCAACTACCAGGGCGCAGCAGCAACCAGCGGGACGGGCGCCGGCTACGGCAACGCCTACGCGTCGAACACTCCACTGCCCACTAACAACGGCTCCGATGCGAGTGTTTCCGGACAGTGGTCAGCGCCGGACGGATCGGCATCAGTGCACGTGGAAGGCAACGCCAGTTTCCGCAGCATGCAGCTGCCGTCACTGACCGGCGGAGTGAAGGTCAGCACACCGTGGGGCAACTTCCAAACCCCACCTATGCCGTAGCTCCGCGCAGCGGGCCGCCGAAACCTGCCCGATAGCATCACGCTCCGACTAGCTGATTACGGCTGCTAAGAGGTGCATTCATGGCTGACACTATCCACACCGACATCGACGACTTCGACGATTTCGATACACCGCAGACTGTGTCGGCCCCCCAGCCTGTGGCAGCTACTGAGCGTGCAGTGCGCGCACACACCGGTCCCGTCATGCGAGCGGGTGGCGAGATCACCGACGACGGTGTGCAGTTCGGTGCCGACCCCGACTTCGTAGTTGAAGCCGACCGACGTTCCGGAGCGACGTTCGACATCCCGGCCGCCGACGACATCCTCGACGTGCGGCGGCAACAGCGCACCCGGGGGCGTGGTGGGCGTGGCGCAGTCAACCCCGACGACACCGCACAGCCTGCAGATGACGTCTCCGCCGACCGTGGCAGCGAAACAGGTGGTGAGGCTGGGCCGCTGAGCCGTGAGCAGCAACGCCAGCAGAAACAGGCCGACCGTGAACGCCGCAAAGCTGAACGTGAGCAGCGCGTGCAGGATCGTCGAGCAGAACGGGATCGGCAGCGCGAGACGGCCGCGAGCGCGAAGGCCGACGCACGTGAACGCGCACCCCACCGACAACGGCCACGCCGGGCTCTGCTGGCTGGTGCGTCCGCCGCGGCCCTCGCCGCCGCTGCCGTCGGCGTTGGCGGGTACCTGTTTCTTCATAAGTCGAGCGACACCCCCGCCGACGTCCCGCCGCAGACGACGACGGCGGCGGCGCAGCCGAAGGCCGCGCAGTTCGCGGCAGGAGACGCCTGCCGGCCAGGGAATGCTGACGGTGCAACGGTTCTCGACAGCACGTCGTCAACCGATCGCAGCACACCGCAGTCAACGATCAGCGCGCTCGAGCACGCCTACTATGCGCAGCGCAGTGGAAGTGCAGTCGCCGCAGTATGGGCGAAAAACACTGCAGGAGTGAATGCTGCCGCCATCCAGATGGGTATCGACCAGCATTTCGCTAATCGCCAGTCCGCGTACTGCGTGCAGGTCACTCCGACATCGAAACCCGACACGTTCACCGTTCAGACGATCGAGTCAGACGGCGTCAACGAGCAGCGCGGTAAGCAGGAAGTCACGGTGCGCAACAACAACGGCACCTACGAGATCGTGGGGCTGCGCAACCTGGCGAGCTAGGTGCGGTAGCCGCGCACCGCATCGGGGCGGCGTTCGCCGAATGATGCGGCCACAGTTGCCCGCAAGTTCATATCTACTACAGCGACAAGACGTTTCGCTCGATGGTCAGCTTCCCACTGATGTCTGGGTTCGAGCATCACCGGGCCACGACACAGTCGATCGACGGTAGTTGCCATCGCTGCTGCACGTTCGTGCGGAACGGTATCTGCATCGCACACCAACTCCACTTTGATCGGTCGGTGCAGGTGACGTGGCATCACGTAGGTGACTGACGTCGGCACCTCCCGCCACCATGTGAGGACGTCGGCAAGATCTTCCTGCAGCTGCCTCAACGCGCGATGCGGGGAGTCCGGGGTCGGTAGGACGTTGAGTTCTGGGGCCGCCCTCGGCGCCAAGAACATGCCCGGCGTCAGAAGATCGGCGACCAGCGTGCGATCACGCTGTAGCCGCAACCATTGGGCGTCGGCGCCATCGACCAACTCAGACCATTCCCGAGCGAACACCGACACTGTGTCCTGCTTCGGCAACGCGCTCACCCGCCCCTGGTAGGCGAGTTCGATGTACCCGCCGACGAGATCCACGATGTGGGCGTCCCGCAGGGTGCGCGCCCAGGCGTCGGCCGCTTCCTCCGGTACCGCAGACAGGCTCGCCGCCAACGCGATCAGCGGTGTGCGCAGTGACCCGTCCATCCACACGTGACCCACTTGATCGGCGGTGTGCACTGCGACGAGCAACTCGGCTGCAGCCATTGCGCCGGAACGCACAGCCTCACCGTGCGAACCGGTCGGCGTCGCGGCCGCGGCCTGATGCTCGATCGACCCGTCCGAGGTGGTGGCGGCAACAGCTACCCACAGCAGCGTGTCAGTTTGCGAGGAAATGACGGCGCCATCAACACACACCGCGGCAGGACGATCAGACGCCGCCACAGCCGTTTCGGTGGGGACTAGATGAAACCCGTTGGTGGCGCGCAAGTTGTCACGAATGCGCTCGATGATTGGTTCGCGCTCAACGGATTCACCCAAAAGGCACTCCGCGATCGCAACAGTCGACGAGAAATGCACACCAATTCCCTTCTGCTCCGGCCATTTCTATGGACCGTAGCCGCCGCATTTATGCTGGTGCGGCGTTCGATTCGATGTCGTCGGCGCTGCAACACCCCAGTGTTACTCTTGCGGCTATATACATCGAAGCCACTGAGGGGATTGCGTCATGCGATCATTGCATCGGTTCCGTCTTGCCGGCGCAGCCGCCGCCACAGCCATAGCTGTCACAGCGCCGATAGCTGCCGCGCCCGCACACGCGGCGCCCGCACCAACGCTTCCCGCGCTGCCAGCGCCGCTGAATGTTCCGGGCGCCTCCAACGCTCTAAGCCAGGCATTGCAGCCTGGCGCCAACTCGAGTTTGCTCGGCGGCGGCAGCGGTGGCGGTGGCGCACTGATGGGTGCAGATGGCCGCACCAACATCAACCTGCCACTCGTCCCCCAAGGCGGTGTGCGTAAACAGTTCACGAACGCTCCCGCCGTCGAAGTGTCCACCAAACCTGGCTGTGCGCCATTCATGCTCGTCGCCGTGCCCGGCACCTTCGAAATCAACCGTGACGATGACCCCAACAAGCCTGTCGGCCTCCTCAAGAAGCTCGTCGACCCGCTCGAGAAGGCGTTGGGTAATCGACTATCGGTGACGATGATCAACTATGACGCCGATGCAGGAGTGAACGGTGTCGGCTACAACAAGTCCGTCGACGGCGGCACCAAGAAGACGATCGCCACCATCTCCGACATCGCAAGCCGATGCGCCAACGCCAGCATCATCTTGTCCGGCTACTCGCAGGGCGCCGACGTCGCCGGCGACGCAGCAACAGCTATCGGCAACCGCCGCACCGCTGTTGATCCGCGACGTGTCGCCGCAGTCGCATTGTTCGCCGACCCGCAGCGCGCCGACAACAGCAACGTGATCGCCGGAACCAACCAGTCACGCCCCGACATTCCAGCCGTGCTGCAAAACGCCATCGGACAGGCCGCCAGCGATCCGTCGTTTGCTCAACTCCAGCTGCAACTGACCAACGGTGTGCAGTCGCTGCTCACCCAAACTGGGCTGGCCGGCGGCACCGCAGCCGTAGGCTCGACGACCACCGCGGGCGCGGCGGGATCGACCAGCACCCCCAACGCGGGACAGGCCGGTGCGGGAGCAGCAGCAACCAGCACACCGCAGGCAGAATCGTCGACGCCGCCCGAAAGCTCTGTACCTCTCGACGCCCCAACAGCAACCAGCGATGCTCCCTCAGCTGGTGACGCTGCCACCCCCAGTGCGGGGATGGCAGGCGCAGCAGCACACGGCGATATGCATGTGCAGCTCGCCGAGTACTCGGTGCCCGCAGGCCGTGCACCGCTGAGCAGCGACGGCGACAGCCTGCGCCCCTACAAGAATCCGTGGCCGACGGATGTATCCATTCCACAGGCGGGCACCGGCAACAGTTCAACACCGGGAACCAAACCGCTGACCATCGTCTCGCCCGACGGTGAAGTGAAACTGGTGTCGGCTCTTACCGACGACGAACGCAACAAGTACGCGTCGGCCGGATGGTTGTGGAATCGCACCGATCAACAGAAAGATCAGCGCCGCAAAGTCATTCAGGACCTGTATCTGCTCAACTCGCCTGAATGCTCAGGCAAGACACTGCAGGCCTGCCAAGACACGTACGTTGATGCCCGCAGCGGCCAAACTCATTCCGAACTGCTGGTGCCGTCCTCTCAGCTTGTCGCCGCACGCGACAAGGCAGCCGCAGCCGCCGACAACGGGTTGGTGCCGGCAGGCGCCTACGACCAGATCCAGCACTGCCTGACGTTGAACGCTGACGCCTGCCGCGACTACTTCGCCACCCAGATCGGCGCCCCACCGGCACCGGCACCGGCAGCCGGTAACGCCACCTCATACAGCGGTCTAGTCGCCTCCGGTGGCACCTCGTTCGCCAACCTTGATGCGAAGACGAAGGAAACCCTTTCCCGCGCCCAGTTCTTCACCGAGAACGGCACCAACACGCCGGTCGTGCAACTCGCTCTGCGTAATCAGGGAAAGAAGCTATCCAACAACGACTCACGCACCACGTCGGCCGCCGCCTGCCAGAACGTCACCACCGACCAGCTTGGGTGGGACTATCAACTTCCCGACGGCAGCGGCAAGGGTTGGAAGTACGCGACGTCCGGGGACAGTTCCAACGAATGGTTGACCCATGTGTGGTGGCGCGCCACCTACGGAGAAAAGGGCAAACGTCTGATCGATCTGAGTGACGACGACCTCCTCAAGCATGGCAACTCCCCTGACTGTGCCGGGTGGATTGGATTGACCGCCAAGGCATTCCTCGACAAGTACAAGCAGCATCAGATCGTCTACAACGACGACAAGTTCGTTGCACCCAACGAGACGGGCACCGCAGCCGCCAATCCGGCCGCGCGCAAAGACCTGGCACGCAACCTGTACCTGTACGGCGGGTGTGGCCCGTTCGACGCCACCGATGCAATCACCAAGGACGCACCGAACGGGCCCTGGACGTTGGGAGCGTGCGTCAACGAGGTGACTGGGCGCACCAGTTCCCTCGGCAAGCGCAGCGACCAGCAGATCGGGCAGCTTGTCCTCAAAGCGAAGACGAAGTATCAGCAAAGCCGCCCCGACTGGACGAACGCAGTCCTCACTCGAGGTGACCTCGGCTTCGACAGCAACAATGCTGCACCTGCCGCCGGCGGCGCACTGTCGCCGGATCGTCGTGACGCAGCCTTCGGTTGCGATCAGCTACCCGCCCGTCTGTGCTCGGTGTTCAAAACATCGATCAACGGACCCAAGGACGCACCCTCCGGGGTGACGTCAATGGTGCTGCCGCACTTCCCCGATGGTGGTGACGGCAAACTCACCGCACCCGACGGGCCGTCAGAACGCGCGAAAAATGTTCCCGCTGAACAGGCTGCACAAAAGTACGGGGAGGGCTGGCGGTGGCTAACCCCAGAAGTTGATGCTGCGGTGACACGACTAGACGCCGCAGCCGAACAGCTGACCACCCTCACCCCTGCCGATCAGAACGCGGTGCCCGGTGTCACGACGTTGATCAAGAAGTCGACACCCTCGTCGGAGGCAGGTACCTCGCGTGACGGCGAAGCGGGCGCACCGATCGGGTCGGTGCGCAACGTCGCCGACATTCCCGGAAAGAACCCCAACCCGTACCTCTATCACGGGTGGGTGTGGGGTCGTACCTCCGCCGAAGACCAGAAGCGTCCGGCACTGCTGTACAACCTGTATGCGCTTGGCGGATGCGGCGCGAAGCATGAACTGACGTGGAAGGAGTGCTACAGCCGCTACACCGAAGCGAACTCCGAGCATCCCTACGCCGAGTACGCCACCACCAATGACGAGCTCACCACCACCATCGGCAACCTTCGCAAGAATCAGGCCACCCTTGAATGGGATGCGAACCTCAAGGGCCGCACCGACCTGATGAAAGACTGCGCCGACAAGCCGGTGTGGGATGGGCAGGAAGGCGACGGTAGCTGCGCCAAGAAGAACGGCGGCACACCCGAGCAGAATGCGGGCGCCGACACCACAGATCCGTCGCCTACTACCGAATCGCCGACCACCACTCCCCAACCGACCGACGAACCGAACACCACCACGGACGCACCTGCACCGAACGCCGACAACGCAGCAGCGAACGGATCCAGCAGCGACACCGGAACCTCCGATGACGGTGCCACCGCGAACACGACTACCCCACAGATCACGCGCGTCGACATGTCAGCCGGTGCAGACTCCACCACTGCGGAACAGTCCGCCGGCCAGGCAGCCACGTCGAGCAGCACGTCGTCGCTGGCTGGTGGAACCTCCACTGACTCCAACGCCGACGGCGGCCTGGCCCAAGGAGTGTCGAACCTGATCACCGGTGCTGCCGGTGCGACAGACACGACGGCGGCCACCACAGCCGCGAGCGGAACCCAGTCGTCGAACGTTCCCAGCGGCGGACCGGTCAACGTTGCCCCGATCACTCAGCGGGCGGTGGCTGGCGGTGGTCTTGCTGGCCCACGAGACGCCGACTTCGGTGAACTCAAGGGCCGCGTCGTCGAGTTCTGTGTGCCTGGCGATCTGGTGTGCTCACTGCCCGCCAATTCACAGCTGGCCCGCGATCTCACCCAGTTCGCGAAGAACGTGTCATTCGATTTCCCTGACATGCTCACCGATGAGGGAGCCACGAAGATGGGTGGCCTGATCGCGTTGCAGGCACTCAACAATGTGGCTGACGTGACAGGGTTGCCGCGCACGAAGCTGTCTGCAGACACGTTGCAGGCGTTGGTGAACCTCGCTGCTGGTGGTGCGATGCTCGCCGCGCAGCAGCCCGCCGGTGCAGCGCTCGTCGCTGACGGCGTGTCGAAACTGCCGAACGCGTTGCCTGAGTTGTTTGCGCAGCTGCGTGATGTTCCAGCCTTGCTACGTGGGCTACCGACCGCTGGGGAGTCCGCGATGAAGAACACCGGCCTGGACAAACTCCTCGCCCGCATCAACGGCGCATTCCAGCAGGCAGGAATGACCAGCCCACTGGATGTGCAGAAGTATCCGGAGGCGATCTCGGCGCTCATGCAGGGTCTACTCAAGGACAACACCGGCCTGATGAAAATGGTCACTGATCCCAAGTACTGGCAGGCCAACGCGCACGGGCTTTACCCCGAGCTGAAAGTGTCTGGTGGCACGAACTCGGTGGCATGGGCGCAGCAGTGGATCGACCAACTCGCCAAACTCGCTGGCCTCACCCGCTGACCTGCACTGCGGGACACGTCACCTACCCCTCTCACGTGTCCCGCAGTGCGGCAGTATCTCCCTCGACGGTGAGAGCACAGCGAATGCCGAACGCGCCATTCGCTGCTCACATAGGGTGTGGCGTCATGACGTACGACCCGCGCCGCGACCTCACCGTCACGGTGCCGCTGACTGCTCAGCAGATCACCGAGACCGGATCGATTCACACAGTCACCGTGCGTTCCGAGGTGCCTTGCCCGGCGTGCGACGGCACCGGATGTGTGCGCTGCGACCAACGAGGACGTGTGCCCACCGACAAGCCTGTCTCGTTTCGACTTCCGGCCGGCCTCGACTTCGGGAAACGGATTCGGTTGGCAGGCCAAGGACCTGTCGGGCCCGACGATGTGCGTGGAGATCTCTACGTCGAGGTCGTTCCCCCACCCCCGCCGCCCGGGTTCGCGATGCTGACGCCGTCCTACGTCGGCCGCAAGATCACCCCGAACAAGCTGGCGGCGTGGGCAGACGGAAGGCCATCATCAACCACGAGGCCCCTCGCCCTGGCAACGACCGACGAACGAGAACACGAACGGCCTGCTGCGCCAGTATTTCCCGAAGGGAACCGATCTGTCCCGGTGGTCCGCCGAGGACCTCGAGGCCGTCGCTCTGGCGATCAACAACAGGCCACGCAAGGTCCTCGGCTGGCGAACCCCGGCCGAGGTCTTCGCCGAGCAGCTACGCTCCCTGCAGTAGCCCGGTGTTGCATCGACCGGTTGAACTCGCCCAGTATCGAGCCATCCGCTACACCGAACGCCTCGCCGAAGCCGACGCAGTGACTTCTGTTGGCTCCAAGGGCGATTCGTACGACAACGCGATGGCCGAGGCGTTCAACTCGCTGTTCAAGGCCGAATGCATCCGCAACCCAGTCATG
>NZ_BAFB01000205.1 GCF_000248075.1 Gordonia otitidis NBRC 100426
GAAGTGGCACAACGACTCGGCCTCAATCGCAGTACCGTGCGGCGCTGGCGAGGCCGGTTCGTCGAGCACCGCTGCGAGGGGTTGCTCGACGAACCCCGGCCCGGGCGACCTCGCACCGTCGACGACGAGCAGATCAAAAACCTGATCACCGCAACTCTCGAGACCACTCCGAAGAATGCGACACACTGGTCGACGCGGGCGATGGCTGAGCATCTCGACATGTCACAGTCAACTGTTTCGCGTGTATGGAGAGCGTTCGGATTGGCTCCACACAAACAGGAGTCGTGGAAGCTGTCGAAAGATCCCCTGTTCACCGAGAAGGTCCGCGACGTCGTCGGGCTCTACATGAACCCACCCGAACGTGCCCTGGTGCTCTGCGTTGACGAGAAGACCCAGATCCAAGCTCTCGATCGCACCCAGCCGATCTTTCCCATGCTCCCGGGCACCCCGCAACGGGCCAGCCACGACTACGTGCGCAACGGCACCTCCAGCCTGTACGCGGCGTTGGACATCGCGTCGGGAAAAGTGATCGGTTCGCTTCACTCACGGCATCGCGCAACGGAATTCATCGGGTTTCTCCGCAAGATCGACGCCGAGGTGCCCGACGAGCTCGACGTCCACCTGGTCATGGACAACGCCTCTACCCACAAGATGCCCGCGGTCAAACGATGGCTGACCTCGCACCCACGGTTTGTTGTCCACTTCACCCCGACGAGCTCATCCTGGATGAACCTCGTCGAACGCTGGTTCGCCGAACTGACCACCAAGAAACTCCAACGCTCCACCCACCGCACCGTGAGAGCACTCAACGCCGACATCAGAGCATGGATCGAGACCTGGAACGACAACCCCCGCCCCTACGTGTGGGTCAAGACCGCTGACCAGATCCTCGACTCCATCGCCCACTACTGCACACGAATTAATGACTCAGAA
>NZ_BAFB01000204.1 GCF_000248075.1 Gordonia otitidis NBRC 100426
AGTACTTCACCGGACCCGACGGCAAGAAGCATCTTATGGTAGCGAGCTCTCCAAGGCCGCCCTGGCGGGCTGGGAGCTCATCAGTCTGAACGTCGAGGAATACAGGCACTTCGACTCTGCCCGCGACAAGCGGGGGCTACAGCTTGGCCGAATACCCGTATCAGCAGACGAGGGCCATTAAACAGCGCGCCGTCTTCAAGAAGCCCTGACCAACCCTCACCCTGAGATCCCCGGTTGCCCAATGGTGCGGGGGTCTCATCTTTCTGCGGTTCCATCTAAGACGGACGTGCCGATAGGTCCAGATGATCGCAAGTGATCGTTCCAGACATCGTCACGGTAGAGATCTTGGCAATCGCCTCTTCGCCGGCGGTTGCCGATGCGGGGGCCGCGACGCCAGCGCCGGCGAAGGTTACAGTCTTGCGATCCGCGCTGATCGCGATACGGTCCGGCCCGAGTTCCATGTCGGTAAGACTGCTCGCCGTCCAGGATGTCCCCTGTGGGACTTCGGCGTCGATGAAGTTGACCGTCACGGTCGGATTTCGCTCGCCCTCCACCCCCTCCGACCAGGTGATTCTAATGGCCGCATCCCCCGCGGGCCCTTTGCCCGCCACGAACTCCCACCCGACCGGATCATCGTCGACATATCCGTACTTTGCGATGCAGGCAGCTTTGCTGGCCTGCACTATGCCGGTCCAACTGCCGCCGATCACGGCATTCGCACCAGGTCGCGCCAGCGGCCTCAGCGGCGGTACCGGCGGCGGCAGTGGATCGGGTTCGACACGGCGAACGAAGCGCAGCGCGGGTGGACGTTGAGGTCTGGCGCTCAACGTCGCCGCGGACGACGTCGGTGGTCGAGTCGGTGCCATCGCTGTCGGTGATGGCACAACGGCGCTGAACACTGGGCCAGCCGATTCAGACCCGCCGGGATCGTCGATCGAGCATCCCGCCAGTGCTGATGCCGTCACGACAAGCATCACCGATAGCCGACACCCGATGCCCCAGCCACGCGTTACCATGGCGTGATCATGCCAGGAGCGACCACTGCCTGAGTCGTCGCATCTCTAGTGCATCAGTCCGACCATCCGGCCGTCACCGCGTGTCCGCAAGGCGGTCGTTCAGCGAGACACCCTTCGGACGGCCGGCGGATAGCCAGGCCGACTAGGTCGCGCAGTCTCATAAGCCCCGTACGGTGGCGTGTCCCGAAAGCTGCTCCCTATTCGGCGTCCGGTGCCCTTTGAACTGCGTGACATCCTTGGCAATAGCGTCCTTTGGCCATTCAGCAACGCGGGATGTAGCCGAAGTGCGAAGTGCGAGTCGTCGATTCTACGTCAGATCACGGCGTCCCAACATGCCTGCTTCGCGAGATCCATCGGTGTTTCGTACGTCGATTCGAACCAGTCCTCGAAGGATTCGCTGCGCTCGCCGACGGTTAGATACGCCCTCAGATCGGCCACAGCCTTGTAGGCTTGCTTGACCGCGGGGAAGTGGAGATTGGGCCTCACAGTATTATCATCCTCGTCAACAATGAGCCGACCCTGCTTGTTCTCAGTTTCGATATCGTCACACCTATCTGGGAAGTTGTAACGTTCCGGTGTGCGCATTTCTTGACCGGCGGCCTCGTGCCACACGGCCTCAGCAACTACCGTGCTCAATTTGCGAAGTGCCGTTGCTACGGTATCGCGTAGCGCCGCGAATCGCTCGTATTCATCGGCAGGAAGGTCGGCTTCCTGAATCGCAGCTTCGGTTTTGGCCTTCTTGAGTTTCGCGTAGCGATCCTTCAGTTTCGTCAGTTCGTCGTTCTTCTTGTCAAGTAGCTCCTCTGTGCTTTTGAGTTCCTCCTCGAGGCGCTGCATGTCATCAGCGCTGGGCGGAGCCTTCAGCGGCGCAGGCACAAGCCCCTTACGTAGCTCCGACTTCCATTCGGCCTTACCCTCACCGAACGACGTCGACTGAAACTCGAAACCCAGCTCACGGATCCGATCGGACAACTCCTCCAGAACGGCACTGTCGTCAGCTTGCTTAATCAAAAGGCCGGGCAGTACGCCCTCCAACTCGGACCTATCCATCCCCGGCGCAAGGACAGGGAAGAGCACATCACGGGCCCAGGCCGCGCCCAGTTCCGCCACACACACTGGCCGTGCCTGGTAGGTCGGAGTGACCATGGCGATGATGAGCGCGGAGCCGGAAGCCTCACGGTGTACTCGATCCATCAAGGGCTCGCCCGATGAAACGCCCATGTCCGCAGCCGATGAATAGAAGATGTCGCGTGCATGGAGAGCTGCGCCCCGCACCAAGATGCTTGTTACGAACTTCTTTACGTATTCACCGTCCGCGTGCGCGTGCGAGACGAAGATCCGTGGCCCATGCTTGTTGTCACTCAACTGAATCCCCTTGCAGTGATGATTGTGCCATTCGGACCCTAATGGGTTAAAGGCCAAAGTGTGTGTACAGATCCCCAGATTTCGACCTCGGGTGATGGCGGGTTAGACATGCGCTGAAAGCATGTTCGGTGTCAGGTCGTCGGAAATCACCGGTGTGTGGTGTACGCGGCCATAAGCTCGTCAAGAACGGAACCACCAGCGTCGGCCGGACCCGCTGGCGCTGCAAAGACTGCGGCGCCTCCAGCACCCAGAAGCGCCCCGACATTACCCGCAAAGCCGAACTCACTGCTTTCCACACCTGGCTCCTCGACGGTCGACAACCCGACCACGTCAGTACCCGCACCTTCCGCCGCTCACGCTCCTGGTGCTGGAACATCGACGTCTCACCACCCACGCCAACGACCGAACCCGCACACGTTGTTGATGCTCGATGGCACCTACTTCCAATCCTATGCCTGCTGATCGCCTTCGACGGCACTCACGTCGTCGACTGGCAATGGTGCGACCGCGAGAAGGGGTCGCTGGCAACAGATCCTGCAACGCAAACCCGCACCGCACATCGCGGCCATCGACGGCGGCCAAGGACTGCGCGCAGCGATCGCCGACGACTGGCCCACCACCAGGGTCCAACGCTGCTACTTCCACACATTCCAGACCGTCCGCCGCCACCACACCTACAACCCGAGAACCGATGCCGGACGCGGAATCGTCACACTGACAACAGCTTTGATGAACATCCGCAACGCCGACCAAGCCGTGCTGTGGCTGCAGGCCTACAACGACTGAGAACAGGAACACGACCGATTCTCCGACATCGGACCTAAGCCCGCACACACACCGACCGCCCCAAAGGCGTCGCCGAGGCCAGCACCTGGTGGTACACCCACCGCGATCTACGCAAGACACGCAGCCTGTTCCTAAAGCTCATCGCCGCCGACCACCTGTTCACCTGGATCGACCCCCGACTGACCAACGAAGAGCACCCGCTGCCGCGGACGACCTCGCCGCTTGAGGGCGGCCCCAACAAGGCCCTGTTCCGCGCGCATCGCGGATTCCTCACCGAACACGCCCGCCGCGCCGCGGAATGAATACTTAACAGCCTCACCGCCCATCACCACGACCCGTGGAGCATGGTCCGCGCCGAGCACTACAACCCTCCACCTGCGCGACCCAAGCAAACATCGCTCGACGACGAACACATCGGCCCCGCCACCGACGACGCCGGCTTCAACTGGGAAGATGGCAACGGCATCCAACACGGTTGGGGAGGCCGAAACCGATAAACCGCCCCCACGCCACGCCCGGGCCGTACACACATCTTCGCCTTTAACCCCACAGCCGGTCGGCCGCTTGGTGCGGATCTGTAGCGCCCCATAACCATTTATGTCTGATCCCAGACTACCGAGACTCCGCGAGTAACCACAGCCATGCCGATTCCTGAGTACCGCACAAGAACCGCGACCCCTCGCCACAAGCCTCATCGGAAAGCAGAAAACCCGCCGTGACCAGCGGGTTTATCTTCGTGGTCCCGGCTGGGATCGAACCAGCGACCTCCCCGGTGTGAACGGGACGCTCTTCCACTGAGCCACGGGACCGCGCGCGACGCCGCAAGGCGTCGGTGCACGAGGGGAAAGACTACACGGATCGACGCCGGGAACCCAAATCGCGGTCTACGTGTGCGTCCCGGTGCGATCGCGACTCCCACCCGCTGCACACTTCCTACTTTTCGAGCCTCTGACCAGGCGATTTGGTAGAAGCGTGTCCGTCGGATAATGTTCTGCATCGCATCGCGAGCAACAAACGGTCCACAAGATCAGCTCGCGAAGCATGCGGATGTAGCGCAGCTGGTAGCGCATCACCTTGCCAAGGTGAGGGTCGCGGGTTCGAATCCCGTCATCCGCTCGGCGCGAGTCGACTCGCATCTGGTGGTGTGGCCGAGTGGTGAGGCAACGGCCTGCAAAGCCGTGTACACGGGTTCGATTCCCGTCGCCACCTCCAAACCACCAATTTCATACCCGCGCGATTAGCTCAGTGGGAGAGCGCTTCCCTGACACGGAAGAGGTCACTGGTTCAATCCCAGTATCGCGCACCATGAGATCCCGCTGTTCGCAGCGGGATCTTTTCGATTCGCGCCAGGTTCCAGTTGTGTGGGATGCAGGGGTACAAAAATGCCCCCGAGGATCCCACGCAACACCGGACCTACCCCCTCCGGATGGCTTCGACACTGCGTTGCGCAATGACTGCCTCATCCAGAGACGCGGGGCGCACACCATTCGGCCGGCCCGCGAGCTGATCAAGGAAACTGAGCAATGCCGTTCTGGCGTCTGGGCCGGACGCCTCGACGACGAGGTCGTCGTTCACCCGCAGAGTCCCGTCGTCGACCCGATAGAGGCGACCGACATCGTCACGCGCCGCCACATAGAATCCGAATGCGACTTCTGCGGACACCTGGACATGGACCTCCGCCGCTCCGACACGCAGCAAGGCGCGCCCACCGCTGTCACTCAATCCATCAGTGGCTGAATAGAATTCAGTGTCAATCACCTCCACTTCCGTATTCGGCCAGATGAGATCAATGAGGTGAGTCAGGTGTATCCCGAGATCGACAAACGATCCCGATCCTCCGCTGCGGGGATCGACCATCCACGACGCGTCGCCGTCGAACACGCCACGACGTCTGCCGTCGTGTCCGAAGGTGAACGACGCACTCACTGGGGGCGCGGCAAGGAGTTCCAGGAAGCGCGCCACGGCAGGCACGTGGTGTAAGAAGAAGCCTGTCGCCGTCGGCACGTCACGCAGCGTTGCCGCAACGACCAGAGCCTCGTCCTCAGTGCGGCCCAACGGCTTTTCGATGAAGCATGCGACGTGCGCACTCGCCACCTCGCGCGCCTGGCGCAGGTGAGCAGTGGTGTTTCCGTTCAGGATCACTGCGTCGACGGAGGCGAGACAGTGAGGTGTCTGGTCCGCGGGGATGACATCGACCATCCCTACGGCAGGATGTGCGTCGAGAGCAGCGAGATGGTCGCTGACGTGGACGTGGGTTCCACCCCACAAAAGAACTCGCACGTCTTCACGCTACGAGTTCTGTGCGGTGCGTGCGTTGTGCTTGCGTTCGCCGCCCGAGTGCGATCTGATGACCGACTGACACGGGGTGCCGACACGAGGTCGGCTGAGATCACACCCGTCGAACCTGCTCCAGCTAACACTGGCGAAGGGATGGTCTGGAAATGCCTGTGGCGCTACCACTTTCCGAGCATGTCGTGATCATCACCGGAGCCGGGCGGGGTCTGGGTGCCGCCATCGCACGTGCCGCCTCCGCCGAGGGCTCCCGAGTGGTGATCAATTACCGGAACAGCGCCGACGCGGCGCTGGCACTCGCCGACGAACTCGGGGATCGTGCCCTCGCCGTGCGCGCAGATGTCACCGATCCCGCAGCCGTACGCACCATGGTCGACGAGGCGAGCGCGTACTTCGGCGCACCGATCACCGCGGTCGTCAACAACGCGCTGCCCGATTACTCGTTCAACGGTGACGCCCGGTCCACCGCCGACACCCTCACGACCACTGAACTCGACGCACAGTTCCGTGGGATCGTCGGCGGCGCGCTCACCGTCACGCAGTCCGTTCTCCCCGGCATGCGGGAAGCCGGCATCGGACGCATCGTCAACATCGGGACGAATCTCGTGCAGAACCCGGTCGTCCCCTACCACGACTACACCGCGGCCAAGGCCGCACTCCTGGCGCTGACACGCACCCTGGCCGCCGACCTCGGGCCCGACAACATCACCGTCAACATGGTCTCGGGCGGGCTGCTGCGCACCACGGACGCGAGCTCCGCCACACCGCCGGAGATCTTCGACGCGATCGCGGCGTCGACCCCGCTGCGGTCGGTCACGACTCCCGAGGAATTCGCCGACGCGACACTGTTCTTCCTGTCGCCGTGGTCGAGGTCCGTGACCGGCCAGAACTTGGTGGTCGACGGCGGTCTCGTCAAGGACTGACCGATCGCAGGCATACTGCGACCATGAACATCGACTACCGCGCGGGAAGTTTCACCGTCTTCGACGCCGCGGGCAACGGCACGAGATTCGACGGCGACAGCCACAAGTGGGAGATCACCGACGGCATGTTGATCGTCAACTCCACGACGACCACCGGCGACACCGGTGCGATGGCCTACGAAGTCACCGAACTCCGTGAGGTGTTCGCGGGATCGTGGCGCCTGCAGATCGAATGACGGCACACAGCAGGAGTGCCGGGCAAACGACGGTTCGACGCAGCGGGCGAGAACTACACTGATATGCATGGATGCTCATATGACTGCGCCCGCGTGTGACAACCCCGACTGCACCTGCGGTCCCGAGTGCCAGTGCGGGGACAACTGCACGTGCGGAAAGAAGTAACGCCGATCCCGTCGAATCGTTCGGTCGAGGTCGGATCCGTCGGGAACGCCGACAGGTCAGACGCGGATGGCGAGACCCGACAGGTGGTCGTCGAACTCGTCTCCGATCCCTCAGAGGCTCCCGACGTGGCCGCCGTTGCGGCAGCGACCTTTCCGCTCGCCTGTCCCCCGCATTCGGCACCCGGCGACATCACCGAGTTCATCCGAACCAGCCTCGACGCACAGTCCTTCGCCGACTACATCGCCAGCGACCAGAGTGACGTCCTCGTGGCGCGCACCGGAGAAGGCACGATCGTCGGCTACTCGCTGGTGCACCATCGACCCCCCTCCTCGCCGGAGGTGGCTGCTGTGATCCACGAGCGGCAGTCCTCGGAGATCTCGAAGATGTACGTGCTTCCCGATCACCACGCCCGCGGGCGGAGCACCTCACCGTCGCGAGCGCTGATGGCCGCCGCGCTCGACGCCGCCCGCGCGCGTGGCAGTGTACTCGCCTGGCTCGGGGTGAACCAGGAAAACACTCGCGCACAACGGTTCTACGCCAAGATGGGATTTCAGCGCGCAGGCGTGAAGACCTTCGACCTCAACGGCAGCATCGAACACGACTACATCCTGACCCGGCCCTTGTGACCGCTCGTCTGTGATGATCGCTCGGTGGGGATCGCTCTGTGGTGATCGCTCTGTGGTGATCGCTCTGTGGTGATCGGCGACGGTCAGCGCACCGGAACGTCGAGCGCCCTTGCGAGAGTCGGCCATGCGCGGTGCAGATCCTCGTTCCAGTAGCCCCACGAGTGCAGTCCCTGCCGAAAGTTGTAGGTGATCGTCACGCCTGCGCGATCAGCCTTCTGCTTGAACGCCTCGGTGCACCGCAATGCCGCGTTCTCGAGGACACCTCCGACCGGCGATGCGATCCCGGCGATGCCGAGTGAGAGGTCGGGCAGCCCGTTGCCGACGGCAACGTAGATCGGCTTGCCGCGCAGCGCCGCGATGTGTTCGGCGGGGTCGTGCGCCGCCCACAACGGGTCGGTGATCGGCCCCCACATGTTGTCGGGATTGCCGCCGCGGGTCTGCACGGTTGCCGCCGTGGCGCGACGGAAGTCGGGCGTTCCCTGGTCCAGACATCCGCTGAACGCCGCTACGCCCGAATACATCTGCGGGTTACGTACCGCGATCGACATCGCGCCCAGTGCACCCATCGACAGCCCGCCGATCGCGGCGACGCCATTGGTGTCGAACCGCTGCGCGATCAGCGGCGGCAACTCTTTGGTCAGGAACGTCTCCCACCGGTTGTTTTTCAGGACCGGGTCACTCGAACGCCAATCGGTGTAATAGGAGCCCGTGCCACCGATCGGAAGCACCACGTACACCTGCTTGTCGGCCATGAACTTCTCGATGTCGGTCTGATCGGTCCAGCCGCTCTCGGTGTAGTTGGTGTAGACACCTCCGTCGATACCGTCGAGAAGATACAGCGTCGGATGCGGCTTCGAGCGATCGCGCGGCATCAGCACACTGACGGTGATCCGTCGTTTCATCGCCGCGGAGTACGTCGTCACCTGCGCGCGCGTCGCGGTAGCCATCCGTACTGCCTCGATGCGCGACGCATCGGTGGCGACGGCCGGTGCCGCGGACGCCGGTGCCGAGACCGCCACCCCCGCACCCACCATTCCCGAGCACAGTGCCATCACACACGCGGCAACAGTCATCTTCAGACGCACAATCAGCCCCCCAGGATCGAGTTGGGCGAGATGCCGACACACCTCGCCGCCGAGCGTGCGGGTCTCGCCCCCGATTCCGCCACGCTACTGACGAGTAAGTACATCATCTCGGGGCTTCAGTGCACACGTGAACACTGAAATTCGCACCGCGCCGACGATCCAGCGCCTCCGCGCCCATGCGGCGTCGACAATCGACGTCAGCCCACGCACTGGCGACGCCAGCAACGGGATGCGAGTCGGGTGGATTCGGTCCAACGACCGCGAAAAACGGTCAGCCGATGGCTGATTCAGACGATCGCGACAGAGCGAGGAGACGCGACGTCGCGCGCAGATACTTCTTGCGATATCCGCCTGCGAGCATCTCGTCGGTGAAGATCTCGTCCAGCTTCCCGCCGGAGACCGTCACCGGGATGTCGGCGTCGTATAGGCGGTCGGCGAGTACGACGAGACGCAGCGCCACGGACTGGTCCTTCGCGGGGTGCACACCACTGATGCAGACCAGCGAGACGCCGTCGACCAGCGCCTTGTACTTCGACGGATGCAGCGTGCTCAGATGCTCGCAGAGCGCGTCGAAGTCGTCGAGTGTCGCGCCCGGCGTCGACTCCGCCAGAGCGACCAGATCGGTCTCGCTGCGCGGATCCGGGGCGGGCGGCAGGTCACGATGTCGGTAGTCGGGACCGTCGACACGGACGGTTTCGAACACTGACGCGAGTTTGCGGATCTCGCGCAGGAAGTCCTGCGCCGCGAAACGGCCCTCACCGAGTTGTCCGGGGAGCGTGTTCGACGTCGCCGCGATCGAGACGCCCTGTGCGGTGAGTTCGGCGAGCAACCGCGAGATGAGCATGGTGTCGCCGGGATCGTCGAGTTCGAATTCGTCGATACACAACACCGAGTGATCGGAGAGCCGCTCCACGGCCTGCATGAATCCGAGCGCGCCCACGAGATGGGTCACTTCGACGAACGTCGCGAACGACTTCGGCTCGGGCATCGCGTGGTAGATCGACGCCAACAGGTGCGTCTTGCCGACGCCGAACCCGCCGTCGAGGTAGAGGCCGATGCCCTGCTGTTGTTTGTTGCGGGAGAACAGCCCGCGTTTGCCGCTGCGGACCTTGCGTGCGCGCGTCACGAAGTCACGTGCCGCGGCGACCGCCTCCGACTGCGTAGGCTCGTTCGGGTCAGGGATGTAGGAGTCGAAGCTGACCTCGTCAAAGGTCGGCGGCGGCACCATCTCATCGATGAGAGCGTCGGGAGACACGACCGGATTGCGGTCGACAAGACTGGCCACCATAACCGGAGCCTAGCGATAGCTGTCGGAAGGACGGGATGCTCTACCTGCAGAAAGCGACCCAGGTCACATTCTCGCCGGACAACGACCTCGACGGTCTGGCTGATCTGTACGCCTATCCATCCGATCTGGATGGGTCGTGGTTGCGGGTCAACATGGTGTCGACGCTCGACGGCGCGTCGGCGTTCCAGAACAAGTCGGGCGGCCTCGGGGGTGCGGGAGACAAGGCGATCTTCCGGGTTCTCCGCGGTCTGTGCGACGTCGTACTCGTCGGCGCGCGCACCGCGACCGCCGAGGGATACGGTCAGCCTGAACCCGACACCGCCTTCACCGAACGGAGGTCGGCGGCGGGTCAGCGACCCGCACCCCGCCTGGCCCTGACGACGCGGTCGCTGACGATCGACCCCGACTTCGCGCCACTGCGCGATCCCGGCACAGTCGTCATCACCACCGCCGGAGCCGACCCCGAGCGTCGGGCACGCCTCGTCGACGCCGGCGCCACGCTCGTCGATTGCGGCGACGACTCGCTCGATCCCCACGTCGTCACGAACTACCTGGCCGCCAGTGGGTCCCCGCGAATCCTGTGCGAGGGAGGCCCGAGCCTGCTCGGCTCGTTCGTCGACGCCGATCTGGTCGACGAACTCTGCCTCACGATCAGCCCGAACCTGGTGTCCGGCGACGCGCCGCGTATCGCCCACAGCGACAACGACGACGCGGCACTGCACCGTCTGCGCCCCGTGCATCTCCTCACCGACACCGACGGCTATGTCTTCAGCCGGTGGAGCCGTTGACTACGCTCGCCCCCATGCGATCTGCGCGAGGCGGACACCGACGGTCCGGACGATTCCGCCACCCGTGGACGTCCGCTGCCGTCGGCATCTGCGCAGTCATCATCGGTCTCGTGACGTCGTCGTGTGCGGTCGGACCCGACACCGGGCCCGGGCTGGTGCCTGCCGGCGAGGGTGGCGGCGGACAGTCGGCGCCACCGTCGAGTGCCGCACCGCAGATCCCGGCGCTGCAGACACCGCGCAACGACCTCGACTGGAAGGACTGCGGCACTCGCGTCGCCGCCGACTACGCGACGTCGGCGCCCGGTGGGGTCACGATCGAGTGCGCGAGTCTGCCCTCGCCGATCGACCCCGACCGTCCGGGAGACACCATCGACGTCGCCCTCACGCGCGCGCGGATCTCATCCACCCCCGCCGACGCCCCTCCCCTGGTGCTGACGTCGGGTTCCGACCTCCCGTCGTCGCGCACCCTCCTGCTTCTCGCGGGCGGCGCGGGCAAGAAACTGCTCGCAAGCAACCCGGTGGTGGCGGTCGACAGGCGCGGAATCCAACAGAGCGGCGCCCTTGACTGCCTGACGCGCGACGAACGCCAGACGATCCAGAACAACGGGCTGACCAGCGGCTCGCCGGAGACGCCTGCGCGGCTGACGCGGCTGTCGGCAGCGGCGTCGACCGCTTCGGACGGCTGCACCGAGACACTGACACCCAACCAACTCCACTTCGGCATCTCCTACGCCGCATCCGATCTCGAATCGTTGCGTAAGCGATGGGGCGTCGACAGGCTCGGGCTGATCGGCGTGGGCGAAGGCTCCGACGTGGTGATCGCCTATGCCGCCCAGTACGGGGGGCGCACCGGGCGCATGATCCTCGACACTCCGACGCCGTTCGGCGCGAATGCTCGCGACACGGGCGCCAGCAAGGCGACCGGGGTCCAAGCGGCACTGCGGACCTTTGCACAGCGCTGCGCCTCGCTGCCGTCGTGTGCTTTCGGCGCGAACGGAACCCAAACCATGCAGAGCGTGCTCGACAAGGGTCGCGACGGCAGATTGGGGGCGCTGTCGGACACCGACGCGCTCGCCGCGATCACCACCGCCCTGGCCCTGGCCCCCAACGACGCGGACGGCATCGATTCGGTGGCCTCAGCCATCGAATCCGCTGACAACGGCGATACCCGCGCACTCGCCGGGTTCGCCGCAGACGCGACCTCGTTGCGAACCTCCGACGGACAGATCGTGGCCGCGTGCAACGACGTTTCCGGTCCGATCGGCCAGAACGAGATACCCGGACTCGCCACGACGTGGAGCAAGCAGAACCCGCTCACCGGAACCAACACGGCTCTGTCACTCGGTCGGTGTCTCGGCTGGGCGTCGACGCCCACGGTCAATCCACCAAACTCCTACCCCGTTCCACCGCTGCTCCTCAACGGCTCCGGCGACCCGATCAACGGTGGCGACGGCATCGCGACCGTCACCACTGTGCTGACCAAGGCCGGCGCTGAGTCGGTCAGCGTGACGTGGGACGGCCTCGGCTACTCGGTGCTCGCCCGCAGCGACTGCGCGGCCGACGCGGTGGCCGACTACGTCAGGCAGGCGCCGCTGAGCGGACCGTCGGAGCGCGGCTGTCCGGCGTGACCGCCCTCTGCTGCGCAGACGGGCGAATTGCACGGTGATCACTCGGCGGGGCCGCCTCGGTGTCGCGGGCCACTCGTAGTACGGTTCGCGGGTGGCCTCTCTCGACCGGATTCTCTACCCACAGATGAACGTCCAGCGGATCATCCCACTGGTGCTGTGGCCGCTCACGATCATGACGGCCATCCACCGGTCGGTGATCCTCGCCGTCAACGGCGACCGCACCGACGACTTCACGCCTGTCTATCAGGCGGCGCTGCGGTTCATGAACAACCAACCGGTCTACAACGAGAACCTCAACACCGTCGATCCCCACTATTTGTATCCGCCGTCGGGGACGCTGTTGATGGCGCCCATCTCCGTGATCGACCCGCAGACGTCACGCTGGGTCTTCATCGGGGTCAGCGTGCTGGCGCTGGTGATTTCGGCGATTCTGCTGACCAAGCTGTTCGGCTACTCGATCAAGTCGTGGGTGTTGCCGACCATCCTCTTCTTCTTCTTCATGACGGAGTCGACGGCACACACTCTGATCTTCACAAACTTCAACGCCTTTGTGCTGCTTGGCATGTCGGCATTCATGCTGCTGATGATGAAGCGCCAGGACCTCTGGGCCGGGGTGCCGATCGGCCTGACCATCGCGGTCAAGCCGGTCCTCGCACCGCTGCTACTACTTCCGCTGCTCAATCGTCAGTGGCGCATTCTCGTCACCGGAATCGGTGTGCCGCTGATCCTGACGATCATCGCGTGGCCGTTGTCGGCCGATCCGGACGCCTTCATCCACAGAACACTTCCCTACCTCGGTGAGGCCCGCGACTACTACAACAGCTCGATCGCGGGCAACGGCGCCTACTTCGGCGTCGCACCGTGGCTGGTGCTCGTCCTGCGCATCGCGTTCGTCCTGATGGCAGTGTTCGCCCTCTGGTTCCTGTATCGGTACTACCGGACCACCAACGAACTGCTGTGGCTGACGACATCGTCCGGGGTGCTACTGACGACGACGTTCCTGGTGGGCGCTCTCGGCCAGGGCTACTACTCGATGCTGCTGTTCCCGCTACTGATGACCGTCCTGATCCCCGGGTCGACGATGCGGAACTGGCCAGCCTGGCTCGGCGTGTACGGATGCATGACGTTCGACTCCTTCTATTCGCAGAAGTGGACGGCCTTCGGCTGGATGCTCGAGTACAACAAGGTCACCTACGGCTGGTCGTTGTTGATGATCGCCGTGTTCTGTTCACTGTTGTTCCGCTACCTCGACATCCGCGGCCAGGGCCACTCAGTGGTGCAGCGCAGGCCCGAGGTGTCCGCAGCCACGTCAACGCCGAAGGAGTCGGCCGCGGCCACACCGTGACTCGGCTTGCCGGTGGTGGCGGAGCCACCCCTCCACTCGTACCGTTGGGGTATGACCTCTGAGCTTTCCGGAAACCCGTCGACGTCGGATCCGCAGACGCCCGACCAGCTGTCCGACCTCACCGATGAACAATGGCGCGAACGCCTCTCCCCACAGGAGTACCGCGTCCTGCGGCAGGCGGGTACAGAAGCCCCGTTCGTCGGCGAGTACACCGACACCAAGACCACCGGCGTCTATCGCTGCCGGGCATGCGGCGCCGAACTGTTCCGCAGCGATCAGAAGTTCGACTCGCACTGCGGCTGGCCGTCGTTCTTCTCACCGTTGGCTGGTGACGCGATCATCGAACGCACCGATGATTCGTTGGGAATGACACGCACCGAGGTGCTGTGCGCGAACTGCGGAAGCCACCTCGGCCACGTGTTCGCCGGCGAGGGATACGACACGCCCACCGATCTGCGCTACTGCATCAACTCGATCAGCCTGACCTTGGAGCCGGACGAGGACTGAGCAGCCCGGCCGATCAGCAGCCGAGTTGATCGGCCAGGTCGTCAAAGCCCGTGGCGCGGAAGTCGTCGAGGGGATTCGGGGTTTCATCCTTGTGTACCGCTCCCCACTCCCGGGGGCGTTCGATGTAGGCGGTGCGCAGCCCGCACGCTCGAGCCGCGTCGAGGTCCGACGCGTGCGTGGCGACCATCAGGACATCTGACGGCTCCACCTGCATGAGGCGCGCGATCCCGAGATATACCGCCCGCGAAGGTTTGTAGTGCCGCCACAGGTCAGCCCCACCGAGAAAATCCCAGTCGAATCCGTTGTGCTTGGCCATCTCGGAGAGCAGTGCCACGTTGCCGTTGCTCAACGCGGAGACGACGAACTTCGACGTCAGTCTGCGAATTCCGTCTGCCGAGTCGGGCCACCCCGGGATGACGTGCCAGGCGTGGACGGCGGTGTCCAACTGCTTCGGAGTCGCCGTGATGCCGTATGAGTCCCGCAGTAATTCGCGGTGCAGATCGTCGAGCAGTGTCCACTGCCTGGCACCTGATTCGACCTCCCCCAGCGCCGGCGCGTAGGTGCCTCGCCAGTCGCGTGCGAGCTGCGCGCTGTCGACAGTCGGAAACTGTTCGGCCAGAACGGCGCTCACACCGGAATGCCAATCGGTGACGGTACCGAAGGTGTCGACGGCCAGGACCGTGACCACGTGCCCTCCTTCTTGACCTGAGGAGTTCTTGAGCTGAGGGTCTTTGGCCTAGGGCAGTGCGTCGACGAGGTCGGTGACCTCGGTGCGTGGCCCCGTGAAGAACGGGACCTCCTCGCGCACGTGACGGCGCGCCTCGGTGGCACGCAGGTCACGCATGAGGTCGACGATGCGGTGGAGTTCGGGCGCCTCGAAGGCGAGCAGCCACTCGTAGTCGCCGAGCGCGAACGACGCGACGGTGTTGGCGCGCACGTCCTTGTAGCCGCGCGCGGCCATGCCGTGCTCGGCGAGGATCGTGCGCCGCTCGTCGTCGGGCAGCAGGTACCAGTCGTACGACCGCACGAAGGGGTAGACGCAGATGTACTTGCCCGCCTCCTCGCCCGCCAGGAACGCGGGGACGTGGCTCTTGTTGAATTCGGCGGGACGGTGCAGAGCGGCGGCACTCCACACCGGGTCACATGCCTGGCCGAGCAGGGTCTCGCGGCGGAATCGGCTGTAAGCGGCCTGTAACTGTTCGATGGTCTCGGCGTGCCACCAGATCATGAAGTCGGCATCGGCACGCAGTCCGGACACGTCGTACACGCCGCGCACCACCACCCCCTCGTCCTCCAGCGACTTGAAGAAGTCGGTGGCATCGGACTTCGCCTGGTCGCGGTCGTCGCCGAGCTCACCGGGGCGCACAGCGAAGACCGAGAACATCAGGTAGCGAATCGTCGAGTTCAGTGCGGAGTAATCGAGGCGGCTCATACGGTCAATCGTGCCACCGCGGTGCTGATCGGCGACAGTCAGGTGGCGGTCTCGACAAGCTCGACCAGTGGGGCCTCTACGTGGGCCTCTACGTTCCGAGTTCGGCGACGAGACGTTCGACGGAGCGGCCCGCCTGACCGATGCATGCGGGCACTCCGACGCCCCGCACCGCGTTGCCCGCGAGGACCAGCCCGGCGGGGAGTGCCTCTTCGGCCACGGCCATCACGGCGAGATGGCCCGGTGCGTACCGCGGGAGCGTCCACCGTTGCACCACCGTGTCGACGACGTGTCCTGCCACCGGCTCGATGCCCGCGGCCACGCACACGCGGTCGAGATCAGCCATCGCCCACTCGCGCAGCCGCCCGTTGATGCCGGGCTGCCGATCCTCGTCGGGAATCGGTTGCCCGTACCGCCCGAACGAGGCACGAACCGACACCGGCGCGCCGGACTCACCGAGGTGCGCCCATTTGCGTGAGCTGAGAGTGAATGCCTTGGCGCGCAGATCTTCTCCCGTCGCGACGAGGACACCGGAGTTGTCGGGGAGCGCGGTGTGCGGTGCGAGCGTGATGGACACGACCACCGACTTCGCCTGCTCGACGGCAAGCAGCGCCGAGGCGACCGTCGACGCCGCATGCCGCAACATGTGTCCCGTGGCCCAGGCGGGCGCGGCGAGAACGACACCGTCGTAGGTCGCGTCGGCGGCTGCCGGTCGATCACCGGTGAACAGTGCCCACCGCCCGCCGTCGCGTCGGATGTCGGTGACTGCGGTGGAGAAGCGCACATCGGGGCGTGCGGCGTCGGCCAGCGCATCGACGAGCACACGGTAGCCGCCGACGAGGGTGCCGAACACCGGTCCCGACGCAGTCGGGTTGTCGAGGAGTGCGCGCACGGCTGCGGTCAGGCTCGTTGCCCCCGCGTCGAGCCGTGCCGCCAGGGCGGGAAGCGCCTCGCGCAGCCCGATGTCGGCGGCGAGGCTCGAGTACACACCACCGAGCATCGGATCGACACTGCGCGACACGACCGTCGGTCCGAACCGATCGGCGACGAGGTCTCCCACCGAGGCGTCTGTGCCCGGCACCCAGTCGAGCGGGCGCTCGGGTTCGGCCGCCATCCGCGCGAGATCGGCCGGATCGACCAGGTCAGCGACCGCGTCGGGGGTGGCGGGGATTCCCATCAGCGCCGGGCGCGGCATGTCGTGCAGGCCGCCGCAAACCCAGAGCCCGGGACGGCGTCCGGTCGGCGACACCATCCGGTCGGCCAGACCGAGTTCGGTCACCAGACCCAGCGCCTCCGGGCGTCGCACGATGAACGCCTCCGCCCCGACGTCGACGCCCGCCGAATCCACGCCCGCACCACCGGCGTCGACGGTCTTGAGGATCCCACCCATCCGCTCGCCCGCCTCGTAGACGTCGATGCGCGAATCAGGACCGAGTCGCTGCCGCAACCGATATGCCGCGGTGAGGCCCGAGATGCCCGCACCGACAACGGCGACGTCGATGGTCATGTCCTCGCCTCCCGAGCGTTCAGATCGAGTGGACCAGTTCGACGGTCCGCGTGATCACGTCGGGATCGGTTCCCGGGAGCACACCGTGTCCGAGGTTGAAGATGTGTCCTGTCGCGCCGTGCACGATCGCGCGCTCACCCTCGGCGACGATACGTCGCACATGCTCGTCGACAGCGGCATCGCCCGCGAAAAGCACTGTGGGATCGAGGTTTCCCTGGACGGCGACTCCCCCACCCACCCGACGCGCGGCCTCGTCGAGCGGCAACCGCCAATCGACGCCGATGACGTCGGCCCCGACCTTGGTCATCGAGGAGAGCAGTTCCCCGGTTCCGACGCCGAAGTGGATGCGCGGGACCCCGAAGTCGGAGACCTCGGCGAGCACGCGGGCGCTGTGCGGCGCGACGAACGTCCGATAGTCGGCATCCGACAGTGCTCCCGCCCACGAGTCGAAGAGCTGGATGGCGTCGACTCCGGCGTCGAGTTGCGTGCGCAGGAAGGTGATCGTGATGTCGGCGAGGCGTCCCATCAGCGCGTGCCAGAGCTCCGGGGCGGAGTACATCATCGCCTTGGTGATCGTGTAGTTGCGGCTCGGCCCACCCTCGATGAGATAGGAGGCAAGGGTGAAGGGCGCGCCTGCGAATCCGATGAGCGCGGTCTCGTCGTCGAGTTCGCCGAGGATCAGCTCCACCGCATGTGCGATCGCGCCCACCGACTGCGGGTCGAGAGCCGGAACGTTCGCGACGTCGTCGGCGGTGCGTACCGGGTGCGCGATGACCGGGCCGGTGCCTGCGACGATGTCGAGATCGACACCCGCGGCCTTGAGTGGCACGACGATGTCGGAGAACAGGATGGCCGCGTCGACGTCGTGTCGACGTACGGGTTGCATCGTGATCTCACAGACCATCGCGGGGTCGAAACACGACTCGAGCATGCCGTGGTCGGCGCGGATCGCCCGGTACTCCGGCAGTGAGCGCCCCGCCTGCCGCATGAACCACACCGGGCGGCGGGTGGGCCGGCCACCGGTCGCTGCGGTGATCAGCGGCATCGTGGCATGACTTCGTCGGGTGCGGGCGGTGTGTGACATCACCGCTCACTCTGCCATGCAGGACGAAGCCGCAGGCCGATGAGGTCGACCTTGCCCGGCGCGCCTCCTGTCGGTGTCGCCGACCTGCCCTTACCGTCGAGGTGTGACCTCCTCTGGAGCTCCGACGGAGCCTGCTGACTTCCGCACCGCGGTCGAGTCGCTGCACACCGCCCAGATCCGGCGCGATATCGAGGTCGGCCCGATCCGTCCGCCGCAGCGCCTTGCCCCCTACAGCTACGCGGTCGGTGCCGAAGTTCGCGTCCCCGACGTCGACGACGACGTGCCGGTCGACTCGTCGGGAAGCGCATTCGGTCGATTGGTCCTGCTGTACGACCCGGACGGACAGGACGCGTGGAACGGCACGATGAGGCTCGTGGCGTACATCCAGGCGGAGGTCGAGGCGGCACTCGCCATGGATCCACTGCTCCCCGAGGTGGCGTGGAGTTGGTTGGCCGACGCGCTCGGCGTCGAGGTGGGCGCGACGTCGACCGACGGCACCCAGACCTCGCGTACCGGCGAACTGATCGTCGTCACCGCGCTCGGCGGTACCGTCACGTCGACGACGTCGGTGCGCTACGGCGACATCGCGGGCCCGCCGCGCGCTCACCAACTCGAACTGCGCGCGTCCTGGACCGCGCCGA
This sequence comes from Gordonia otitidis NBRC 100426, assembly GCF_000248075.1. Taxonomy (GTDB): domain Bacteria; phylum Actinomycetota; class Actinomycetes; order Mycobacteriales; family Mycobacteriaceae; genus Gordonia; species Gordonia otitidis. The sequence goes on from NZ_BAFB01000204.1 coordinate 18,713, forward strand.
CCTCCGATGGCCTCGGCGGTCATCTCGAGGCGTTTTGCGACGTGCTCTCCTCAGCGGCGGGCCTGCCACCGGTCGGGGTCACCGAGCTCGGCTCGGTATGAGCGCGCCGGACGACCCCCGCGAACAGATCGACGCGGAGCAACCCTCGGCGGTTGAGACCGAGGCCGAGGCCGTTGTCGAGCCACTGCTCACACCGGTGGACGGAGTGCCGCCGGTGTTGTCGCACGCAACGGAATTCGCCGAGGTCGCCGAACGCCTGGCCGCCGGAACCGGACCGATCGCCGTCGACACCGAACGCGCGTCGGGTTACCGATACTCACAGCGGGCCTACCTGGTGCAACTACGTCGCGCCGGATCGGGAAGCTTTCTGCTCGATCCGATCAGCGAACCCGACGCACTGGCCCCGGTGATCGAGGCCCTCGACGGACCGGAATGGGTTCTGCATGCCGCCGACCAGGATCTCCCCTGTCTGCGCGAACTGGGCTTCCGGTGCGAGACGGTGTTCGACACAGAACTCGCGGGACGGCTACTCGGCGTTCCCAAGGTCAATCTGGCGGCGATGGTGTCGACGTTCCTCGGCCTTGGCCTTCAGAAGGGCCACGGCGCCGCCGACTGGTCGCGACGCCCCCTTCCCGACGACTGGCTCAACTATGCCGCGCTCGACGTCGAGGTTCTCGTCGAACTGCGTGATGCCGTGCAGCAGGCACTGCTGGAGGCGGGTAAGGACGAGTGGGCGCGAGAGGAATTCCGCTATGTCCTGGATCGCCCGGCACCTGCACCGCGTACCGACCGGTGGCGACGGACGGCCAATGTGCACACTGTGAAAAGCCCTCGTTCGTTGGCCGCGGTTCGCGAACTGTGGACCGCGCGTGAGGAACTCGCACAGCGAAGGGATGTCGCACCCGGCCGGGTCCTCCCCGACTCGGCCATCGTCACGGCCGCCAACGCCATGCCGACGTCGATCGCCGACCTGACCCGACTGCCGGTGTTCGGCGGGCCCCGCCAGCGGCGTCAAGCGCACGTCTGGTTCGGTGCGATCGAACGGGCGCGAGCGCTGCCGGAGTCGCAGTTGCCATCGAAACGCGGCCAGACCACCGGACTTCCGCCGATCAGCAGGTGGGAACAGCGCAACCCTGAGGCGGCCAGACGCATCGCACGGGTACGGCCGACAGTCAAGGACATCGCGGAGGCCAACGCGGTGCCCGTCGAGAACCTGCTCGCACCCGACCTGATGCGTCAACTGGCGTGGGACGGAGTCGAGCTGCCCGCGACCCCGGACATCGTCGATGCTCATCTCGCCACCGGCGGTGCCAGGCCCTGGCAGCGCGAACTCGTCGACGAGGCGCTGGCGGACGCACTCAACACCGCAGAGACACCCGCGGCGCCACAGCGCGATTCGACGAGCTAGATCGCAGTCAGCTGCGGTCGCCCTCTGTGGTCTCGACCTCTTGTTTCGGCGCATCGCTGTCGTCGAGGATCTCGCGCCCCGAGTCGCGAGCACTGACGGGCTCGTCGGCGTGCTCGAGTTCGGGCACCGTCTCCATGCCCGACACCGTCGCCGTGATCGAACGGGCGACGTCCTGGGCGGTGAGCCCGAGATCGGTGAGGATCTCGCCGCGTGACGAATGGGCGACGAACCGCTGCGGGACCCCGCGGACCTGGACCGGCACATGGACGTCGGCGTCGGCGAGCAGTGCGCTCACCGCGGCACCGACGCCACCGCTGACACCGCCGTCCTCGAGAGTCACCACCAGCCGGTGCCTGCGGGCGAGATCGATGATCGACGACGGCACGGGCAGCACCCACCGCGGATCGACGACCGTTGCCTCGATGCCCTGCTTGGCCAACCGGTCGGCGGCGTCGACGGCGAGGCCGCAGAATGCGCCGACCGCGACGATGAGGACGTCACCGGTGGCCGCGCCTACTCCCGGGGACGAACGTCGGAGCACGTCCACCCCGTCGTCGAGTCGCTCGACGGCTCGGATGTCTTCGGGTACAGCGCCTTTCGAGAAGCGCAGCGCGGTCGGACCGTCGTCGACGGCGAGTGCCTCGTCGAATTCCTCGCGCAGTCGCACGGCGTCGCGCGGAGTGGCCACCCGCAGGCCGGGGACCATGGCCATGAGCGAGAGATCCCACATACCGTGGTGACTGGGGCCGTCGGGCCCGGTGATTCCCGCGCGGTCGAGCACGAGCGTCACCGGTTGCCGTAACAGAGCAACGTCCATCAGGAGCTGGTCGAAGGCGCGGTTGAGGAACGTCGAGTAGATCGCGACGACGGGGTGCATGCCACCGAGTGCGAGTCCTGCCGCGGAGGTCAACGCATGTTGTTCGGCGATCCCGACGTCGAACATCCGGTCGGGGAACTTCTCGCCGAACGGTGCGAGGCCCGTGGGGCCGGGCATCGCGGCGGTGATGGCGACCACGTCCGGACGGGTCGCGCCGGCTTCGAGCAACGCTGCGGAGAACACCGATGTCCAGTCCTGCGCCGACACCGACTTCGCGCGGCCCGTCTTGGGGTCGATCACACCGGTCGAGTGCATCTGATCCGCCACGTGATTTTCCGCGTGCACATAGCCGTTGCCCTTGCGCGTGACGGTGTGCACGATCACCGGACCCCCGAACGACCGCGCGTGGGTGAATGCGGCCTCGAGCGCTTCGACGTCGTGTCCGTCGACCGGGCCGACGTACTTGAGTCCGAGATCGGTGAACATCTGCTGCGGCGCGAGGAGGTCTTTGATACCGCTCTTCATGCCGTGCAGAACCGCGTACGCGGGGCCTCCCACGACGGGCAGCATCTGCATCACGCGCCGACCCTCGTCGAGCAATCGCTCGTATCCGGGCTGCAGCCGCAGACCCGACAGGTGCTTGGCGACGCCGCCGATGGTCGGTGCATAGGAGCGGCCGTTGTCGTTGACGACGATCACGACGGGACGGTCGGAGTCGGCGATGTTGTTGATCGCCTCCCAGCACATGCCGCCGGTGAGCGCTCCGTCGCCGACGACGGCGACCACGGTGCGGTCCTGACCGGTCAGCGCGAACGACTTCGCCAGCCCGTCGGCGTAACTGAGCGCGGCGGACGCGTGCGACGACTCGACCCAGTCGTGTTCGCTCTCGGCGCGATCCTGATACCCGGTGAGCCCATCGCGTTGGCGCAACACGTCGAAGCCCGCCGCCCGGCCGGTGACGATCTTGTGCACGTACGACTGGTGACCGGTGTCGAAGATCACCGGGTCGACGGGCGAATCGAAGACGCGGTGCAGCGCGAGCGTGAGTTCGACCACGCCGAGGTTCGGGCCGAGGTGACCACCGGTCGCCGACACCTTCTCGACGAGGAACTCACGGATCTCCTCGGCGAGAACAACGACCTCCTCGGGCGACAACGCCTTCAGGTCGGCCGGAGACGAGATCCGCTCGAGCACACTCATCGAGTCCTCCTACTACGCGCACCGGCCGCGCGGGCTTGTCGCGGTCGTGTCGCACAGTCTACGGATCTCGGGGCAGTGCCCTGGGTCACCACAACGGGGAGTTCCTCACACATCGGCCGACGCGATGGGCACGAGCAGTGCGATCGCCTCGACGTGGTGCGTGAGCGGGAACGCGTCGAATGCGCGCATCTGAGTGACCGCGTAGCCGCGCTCGCCGAACAGTGCCAGATCGCGCGCGAACCGTGCCGCGTCGCACCCGACGTAGACGACGGCTTCCGGCAATGCGGCGACGATCCGGTCGACGACCCGGGTGCCAGCACCGGTTCGCGGCGGGTCGAGGACCACCACGTCCGGGGACGGCAACGCCTCGATGACCTCGGCGACCTCGCCGCGATGTGTGGTGACGGGCGAACCCTCCGCGGCGAACACCTCGTCGGCCGCGTGCAGGGCCGCCGCGTCGGAGTCGACGATGTGCACCGCGCGAGGGGCGATGGTGTCGAGGAGCGCGCCCGCGAAGATCCCGGCGCCGCCGTAGAGATCCCAGCACGTCGCCGACCGCGTGGTCGACGTCGAGCTCACGAACTCGGCCACCGTGGCGGCATAGACGGTCGGAGCAGCGCTGTGCGCCTGCCAGAATCCCGTCACGGGGATCGTCCACTCGCGGTGCCCCACGCGCTGACGTGCAGCCTCGTCTCCCTCGAGGACTGTTGTCGCCCTGCGCGATTCGACACGTCGACGTCGTCGTTGCGCTGCGCTCCTGCCACGGTCACGGCGTGCGCCGCGGCGGGTCGGCTCGACGGGCGCGAGTTCGGTGATGTGCCTGCGACCTTCGTCGTCGGCGACGATCGCCAACTCACCACCGGGGGTGAAACGTCGCTCGTCGAGTCCGTCGAGCAGCCCGGTCACGGGTTGCACACAGTCGACGCCGACGACGAGTTCGCCGCTGTGGAAGCGGTGCTGCCCGCAGCGACCCGCGTCGTCGACCGCCAGTCGGGTGCGCACGCGCCAGCCCGTGGCGTCGTCGGACAGCGAACGAATGCCGATGGCCGGCGGCGCGTCGGGATCGGCGTCGACCGCGCACCAGTCGTGCACGCGGTCGGCGGCGAAGTGGCCCACGCGCACGAGCACGTCCTCGAGTGCCTGCGCCTTCAACGTGCGTGCGTGACCCGGCTCGATGAACGCCAGATCACAACACCCCGCACCGTGCGCCGCTGCCGGGCAGATGACGTCGACGCGGTGCGGCGACGGGTCGAGGATGTCGACCGCCTCCGCTCGCCAGAAGGAGTCGGAGCGGGTGTCGACCACCCGCGCCTCGACCATCTCGCCGGGGATGGCGCCGCGGACGAAGACCACGCGGCCGTCCTCGAGCCGTCCGACCGCGTCCCCCCCGTTGGCCGGACGGTCGACCCGCACGGTGACCACGGGCATCGACCCGGGCCGCTGCGACGGGGAACTCACTGGCCGCCGAGAGCACGTCGGGTGTCTCCCGGTGCGTTGTATTCGAGATCGTCGCGTCGACGATCCGACGAGGTGAGCTGCCAGGGCACGGAGGTGACCATGACGCCGGGCTCAAACAGCAGCCGGGTCTTGAGCCGCAGCGCCGACTGATTGTGCAGGATCTGCTCCCACCAGTGTCCGACCACGTACTCGGGGATGAAGACCGTGATCACGTCCCGCGGATGCTCGCGCCGGACGCGGCGGACGTATTCGATGACAGGTCGGGTGATCTCTCGGTAGGGCGATGCGATCACTTTCAGCGGCACCTTGATGTCGCTTTCCTCCCACTGCGACACGAGGATGCGTGTGTCGCGGTCGTCGACGTTGACCGTGATGGCCTCGAGCACGTCCGGTCGTGTCGCGCGGGCGTAGAGCAGCGCACGCTTGGTGGCCATGTGCAGCGTCGACACCAAGACGATCGAGTGCGTGCGACTCGGCAGTACCTGCTCGTCCTCGGCTTCGACTCGCTCGAGTTCACGCTGCACCGACGCGTAATGATGGTGGATCAGCTTCATCAGCACGAAGAGGATGACCATGGCCAGGATCGCGATCCAGGCGCCCGCGGTGAACTTGGTGATGAGGACCACCACGAGCACGGTCGCCGTCATCACGAGGCCGACCGAGTTGATGATCCGGGACTGCTTCATCCGACGCCGCGCACGCGGGTCGGTCTCGGTGCGCAACAGGCGCGTCCAATGTCGCACCATCCCCGCCTGGCTGAGCGTGAACGACACGAACACACCGACGATGTAGAGCTGGATGAGCGCTGTCACCTCACCGCCGAAAGCCACCACGAACGCGATGGCCGCGACGGCGAGGAAGATGATCCCGTTACTGAAGGCGAGCCGGTCACCGCGGGTGTGCAGCTGACGGGGCAGAAACCGGTCCTGGGCAAGGACGGAGCCCAGGACGGGGAACCCGTTGAACGCCGTGTTCGCGGCCAGCATCAGGATGAGCGCCGTGGCCACCGCGACGAAATAGAACCCGAACGGGAAACTCTCGAACACCGCCTGCGCCAACTGCGCGATGAGCGCTTCCTGCTGATATCCCGGCGGTGCCCCGATCAGATCCCGCGCGGGATCTGACACGTACTTCGCGCCCACCCGCTCGGCGAGCATCACGATGCCCAGCAGCAGGATGATCGCGATGGTCCCGAGCATGAGCAGCGTCGTCGCCGCGTTGCGAGACTTGGGTTTCCGGAACGCCGGTACGCCGTTGCTGATGGCCTCGACACCGGTCAGCGCCGCGGAACCGGACGAGAAGGCCCGCGCGACCAGGAAGATGAATGCGATGCCGGCGAGATGTGTGTTCTCGGCGCGGATTTCGAAATCGGCGGTCTCGGCACGCACGTCCTCGCCGAGAACGAAGATCTCGATGACCCCCCACAACAGCATTGCGATCACGCCGAAGATGAACGCATAGGTCGGGATCGCCAGCACCGAACCGGATTCCTTGATGCCGCGCAGATTGACCGCGGCGAGCACGACGATCGCGGCGACGCAGAACCACACCCGGTGTTCGTGCACGAACGGCAGCGCCGACCCGATGTTCTCCGCGGCGGAGGAGATCGACACGGCGACGGTGAGCACGTAGTCGACCAACAGTGCGCTGCCGACGACCAGCCCGGCGTTGGAGCCGAGATTGACCGTCGCGACCTCGTAGTCACCGCCCCCGGACGGATATGCGTGCACGTTCTGCCGATAGCTGGCGACAACGACGGCCATCACGACCGCGACCGCGAGAGCGATCCACGGGGCAAGCGTCATGGCTGACAGGCCCGCGACCGAGAGCACCAGGAAGATCTCCTGGGGCGCGTAGGCGACCGACGACATGGCGTCAGAAGCGAAGACGGGTAGCGCGATCCGCTTGGGCAGCAGCGTGTGGCCCAATGTGTCGCTCCGGAAGGGTCTGCCGAGAAGCAGCCGTTTCGTCGCGACAGACGCCTTTGACACGGTGGACACCACGCAACACTAAGACCTCGCGCTGGTCTGCGGCCACTACGGTCCCGAGGTCCCCTGTTTCGCGCCACAGCGGGCTCGTCTCCGCGCGTCTCGGACGAGTTCGAGCGGCCGGATGTCGCCGAGGTGATCGGGCGGGTAGGTTCAAGTCGCGGAGGATCGGCCACAGCTGCCGGTTTCGACGTCCTCCGCGCGTCCGGAGCCGGTGTCCCCACGAAAGGATCGATGTGCGCGTAGTCATCATGGGGTGCGGACGCGTCGGGTCGTCCCTGGCGATGGCCATGCAGAAGCGTGGCCATCAGGTGGCCATCATCGATCGCGATCCGACTGCCTTCACGCGACTTCCCGACGACTTCGCCGGCGAGCAGATCGTCGGTGTCGGGTTCGATCGTGACGTCCTCGGACGGGCGGGAATCGAGGAGGCGGATGCGTTCGCCGCGGTCTCGTCCGGCGACAACTCCAACATCATCGCCGCACGGGTGGCCCGCGAGACCTTCGACGTCCCCCGCGTCGTCGCCAGGATCTACGACGCCAAGCGGGCACAGGTCTACGAGCGATTGGGTATCCCAACTGTGGCGACGGTGCCATGGACGACCGAGCGTTTCGTCTCGGCACTCGGCGAGACGTCGACGACGACCGAGTGGCGCGATCCGTCGGGGACCATCGCGATCGCCCAACTCGACGTGCACGAATCGTGGATCGGTATCAGCTCGGGGAAATTCCAGGAGCTCAGCGGGGCTCGCCTGGCATTCCTCAACCGACACGGCAAACCGATCCTGCCCGAAGCGAAAACGGTTCTGCAGCAGGACGACATCGTCTTCGCGTCGGTCCGCCTCGACGATCTCGCTGCGGTACGAGCACTCGTCGCCGCCCCGCTGGCACATGCCGATTAGCGGCCCTGAGCGTCGACGTCGACCAGCGGGCCCACAGCCCATGCCGAACAGAGGAGAGACATGAAAGTCGCCATCGCCGGTGCGGGCGCCGTCGGCCGTTCGATCGCCCGTGAACTCATCGCAGCCGGTCACGAGGTGACCCTGTTCGAACGGCTCGCGAGTCACATCGACGTCGACGCCGTGCGCGGAGCCACATGGCTGTTGGCCGACGCCTGCGAACTGGCCAACCTCGAACGGGCCAACCTGCAGTCGTTCGACGTGATGATCGCCGCCACCGGTGACGACAAGGCGAACCTCGTCGTCAGTCTGCTCGCGAAGACCGAATTCGCCGTCAGCAGAGTCGTCGCCCGGGTGAACGATCCGCGCAACGAGTGGTTGTTCGGCGAGGACTGGGGCGTCGACGTCGCCGTGTCCACCCCCCGCCTGCTGGCCTCGCTCGTCGAGGAAGCCGTATCGGTCGGTGACCTCGTTCGGCTCATGACGTTCCGCCAGGGGCAGGCCAACCTCGTCGAGCTCACACTCCCGCCCGATACCCCGCTCGCGGGCAAACCCGTACGCAAGATCGACCTGCCCCGCGACGCCGCCCTGGTGGCCATCCTGCGAGGAGGCCGAGTGATCGTGCCCGAACGCGACGACCCACTCGAGGGCGGCGACGAACTCGTCTTCGTTGCCGCCGTCGAGGTCGAACCCGACCTCCACACGGCGATCCACGTCAGCTGAGCGTCGCGCGCGGCGTCTCCTACTCCGCGTCTCCTACTCCGTGCGCGTGACGCGCTCGACGGACTCACGTGCAGCCCGTCGGACGAGCAGGACCGTCACGACGACCGCGAGCACAGTCAAAGGCCAGCCCATCGCGATCCGGGCAAGAGCAAGCCAGCCGGTGTCGCCGCTGTCGTAGAGCGACGACTGTGCGAGGTACCGACCCGCGAACACCAGCATCCAGAACGCCGTCGCCACGTCGTAGGCGATCAGCGTCCTGCGGTTGCGCCGCCACGCGACACCCGCGCCGGTGGCGTAGTTCCACACCACGCCGATCAGCGGCCAGCGCACCAGAATCGAGGCGAGCAGGACGCCCGCATACGCGAGCGAGGTCCAGATACCGAAGAGAAAATAGCCCTTGGCGTCACCCACGCGGTGGGCGATGAAGACGCAGATCGCCACACCGAGGAAACCGGAGAGGGCGGGGGCGAGTCCCTCGTGTCGGAGCAGACGGACACCAGTGATCACCCCCGCCGCGACGAGAGCGGCGATCGTCGCCGCCGTCAGACCCGACAGCGCGTTGGCGGGAACGAACACCACGACCGGGATGGTCGACGAGATGAGGCCGGACACGCCGCCGAGTTGGTCGAGGACCGTCGGCGCCGGATGATCGCTCGGCGCGGCTGCGCCGGTGTGCGGCGGAGCGTCGGAGCTGTCAGTCTTCTCCGGCGCCATGCAGCTCGTAGTCGGGGTTGTAGATCACCTTGGTGCCGTTGTGCTCTCCGACACGTCCGCTCACCGTGATCTTGCGGCCGGGCTCGATGCCGGGGATTCGGTTGCGGCCGAGCCACTTGAGGAACACCACGTCGCTGCCGTCGAAGAACTCGGCCTTGACCCCGCTCTTGGCGGTTCGCGAACAGGTCTCGACCGCGCGCAACTCGCCGTGCATCGTGACCTCGTCGCCGCGGGAACACTCCACCGCGCGCTGGGCGCCGGTGGCGGCGGATTCTGCGGCGATCTTCTCCGCATCGGCCTCGCCGAGGTCTTCGGTGAGCCGCTTCGTCAGCCGCTTGAGGTAACCGGCTGTGGGCATCACAACCTCCAGGTAGACGTTGTCTTGCGGGCCCGGCCAACCGAGCCACTTCCGGCCAGCGTAGACCCCTGCGTTCCTTCTGGACAACGCACGGCATCATCAGTTCATGCCCTCAGCCGACGCCGCGTCCCCACCAGCACCGACGGCGCTGGTCGTGATGCCGGGAACCGGCTCGGACGACGACTACGCGCGGCGGGAATTCGGCGTCGCCGCGGAGCTCCTCGGCGTCGAACTGATCACGCCGGCACCATCTGCCGACCTGATCGACGGGTATCTGCGCGACATGGACGCCGCGGTGCGTGAGCACGGCGCGATCCTGGTCGGAGGTGTGTCGATCGGCGCGGTAGCAGCGCTGCGATGGGCGCTGCAGCAGCAGTCCGCGCATCGTTCCCCCGGAACGTGCTCGGGTGTTCTCGCGGCACTGCCGCCGTGGAGCGGCGAGCCGACAGGGGCCGTGGCCGCCGCGAGCGCTCGCCTGACCGCTGATGCTGTCGACCGCGACGGTCTCGATGCGACGATCGCCGCAATGGTGTCGACGAGTCCCGATTGGCTCGGCGTCGAATTGAGCCGCTCCTGGCGCGCGCAGGCCGACCATCTGGTCGAACAACTGCGCGCCGCGGCGGACTGCGTCGCGCCGACGCCTGCAGACATCTCGAAATTGGCTGTGCCCCTGGCGATCACCGCCTCCATCGACGATCCACTTCATCCCTGGGAAGTGGCACAGCAGTGGGCGTCCGCTGCGGGTTGCGCAGCGGTCGTCGGCGTTGAACTGTCCCGTTGGGGCACCGACCCCGCTGTGCTCGGCACGTCATGCGCACGCACCTGGCTGCGATTGCGTCACAGCGAGACGGCCGAGTGAGCCGGCCGCCGTGCCAGCCGGGCGTCATGCCACCCGGCCGTCGATTCAGCGACGCCGACGGAAGCGCTGCATGGCCGATCCGGCCGAACGCGGCTCTTCGTCCGCGAACGAACCGTCCTCGTCGGCGGTGTGTGTCGACTCGACGGCGGGCGCGTCCGCGACGGGGTCGGGGACACCACCGGAGCGCTGCTGATCGTCGCCCGCGACCGCCTGCGCGCTGTCGGACTCACCGACCTGAGTCGGGCTCTCGCCGCCCTGAGCGCCGTCGAACATCTGCTGCTGTGCAGCCGCGACCTGCTCGGCGAGAACCGGCGGAAGTACCAGCGGCAACATCTCCCGGGGTGGTGCCGGATCGGTGCCACGCCGGACAACGGATTCGGCGAGAACGGCACGCGAGAGTTGGGCCAATTCGCCCGCGGTCTCGTCTGGACCACTCGCGACCAGTCGGACCATCCAGCGGGGACCGTCGACACCGATGAAGCGATGACTCCCGCCGGGAACCTCCGCGACGATTTCGCGGCCCCAGTGACCGTCTTCGATGCTCGTGGTCGCGCCGTCGTTCTTCAGTGAATCGACGAGCTCGCCGACCACCTCGCGCCACAGGCCGGGCGATTTGGGCGCCGCGAACGCCGCGACGGTGATGCGACCGTACGGGGTCACGAGATACACGGCCTCGGGCTGATGGTCGGCACTCATCTCGACCGTTACCTGCCCGCCCTCTACGACAGGCACGAGGACGGCGCCGAGATCGAGGTGGGACTTCTCGAGATCGTCGGCGGGCGTGTCGAGTTCGGTGATGTCGTACGGACCTCGTGCCTGACCGATGAGCAGCGGCTCATCGGATGCGTCCGATGCCGACTTCGATTCGGGATCTCGTGCCATCACGTCGGGTTCTCCTCGCTCGCGTTGTCATCTGCGGACTCCGAGCCAGCGCCCGGGTCGACGGGTCCCCCGCTCGTCAGTATGGCGTGTCCACCGCTCGATCCGTAGCCACCATCGCCGCGTGCCGTCTCGTCGAGTGCGTCGACCTCCGCGAAGTCGGCGAGCTCGACCCGTTGGATCAGCAGCTGTGCGATCCGATCGCCGCGCGCGATGCTGATCGTCTCCGACGGGTCGAGGTTGATCAGACACACCTTGATCTCGCCGCGGTACCCGGCGTCGATGGTCCCCGGTGTGTTGACGATGGACAAACCCGCACGTGCGGCGAGTCCGGACCTGGGGTGGATCAGCCCGACCATCCCGAACGGCAGGGCAACGGCTATGCCCGTACCGACGAGCTGTCGGCGTCCGGGGGGTAGTTCGAGATCTATCGTCGAACACAGGTCGACGCCCGCGTCACCGGCGTGTGCGCGTGTGGGCAGCGGAATGTCGGGATCGAGTCGCTTCACCGGGATGGGACCGATCGCTGCAGCGCCAGGGGTGGATTCTGCGGTCACGCACGCAGACTACGCTGACCGGTGTGAGCTCATCCGAACCACCCGAGGACACCGGGAACCTTTCTTCAGGACCGGCCGATCCGGCAGCAGATCGCTACAGCGAGCGTCTGTGGGTGCCCCTGTGGTGGTGGCCGGCCGCCGCTGTGGTGACCGCCGTGGCCGGATACGAGATCCAGCTCTCGGCGCATCGCTCGTCGTGGAGCTTCGTCGGCTATATCGCCGTGGGCCTGCTGTGCGCATTACTGCTGTGGTCGATGGGCCGGACCCAGGTCAGGGTGAGCGCCGACGGCGTGTTGCACGCCGGAAAGGCACAACTGCCCAACTCGGTGATCGCGCGCGGCGCGAGTATCCCCGCATCGGCGAAGAGCGCTGCTCTCGGCCGCCAGCTCGACCCGGCGGCGTATCTGGTCCACCACGCGTGGATCAAGACGATGGTGTTACTGGTGTTGGACGACCCCGACGATCCCACGCCGTACTGGCTGGTGTCGACGCGTCATCCCGAGCAGGTTCTGGCCGCACTCGGCATCCCTGATGCCAGCGCGACCGACGCCGTGAACCCACAGCGCTCGGACCACGAACAGGGCTGAGCCTGGGACGTCCGAGCTGCACGGAGAGACCTCAGACGAGGTCTCTCCGGGTACCGCTCAGTGCAGGTGCCGGTGTCCGGCACGACGTAGAGCCCTCAGGCGCAGTCGACGCAAATGAGCGAACTGCCGTTCTCGCGGGCGAGACGACTGCGGTGGTACACGAGGAAGCAGCTGCTGCAGGTAAACTCGTCAGCCTGCTTGGGGATCACACGGACCGACAGCTCCTCACCGGAGAGGTCGGCACCCGGGAGCTCGAACGATTCCGCGGTGTCGGTTTCGTCGACATCCACCGCGGAGGACTGGGCCTCACTGCGGCGAGCCTTCAGCTCTTCGAGCGAGTCCTCGTTCAGATCTTCGGTCTCCGTACGCCGTGGCGCGTCGTAATCAGTAGCCATTGTGTGCCTTACTTGGTTGGAGTGGGAGCCGAGGTGGACTGGCTTGTGGCCGGTCGACCAATGAGCACGATGCCTTGCCGGGGGACTGTTTTCGCCGACGTCACAACAACTCGTGGCGCCTGCAATTCGTTACCCGCGACCGAACAGATTTATGTGATGTGCGTCACATAAGCCGTGGCTTGTCCGACCTCTGTCGAGGACGGGGCGCCCGAACTGTAGTGCATCGCTTGTCCGCGGTCAACATCACGTGTACGCCGATTCATTCCCCGACTTCGGTGAAACGCTCGACTCGCGCAGGCGGCACCTTGCCCACACGCACGTGTCGACGCTCTACAGTGAAGCTCATGCCGCTCGCCGCGCGATGAGCGCGGGCGTGCGTCGACGAGAGAAGGAGCAGGTCACCGGTGGTCTCGAGGATTACGGTTGGTTACCCCACCGACGACAAGGGACGGCCTTATCGACGTCGGCACGCGAGACCCGCCGTCATCGTCGCGGTCATCCTGCTCGTCGTCGGCGTGATCGCGTGGGCTGTCGCGCTGTCGAAGTCGACGGCGGATGCCACCCCCACCAGTTGCAATCAACCGACCCCCGCCAGCTCGTCCGTCGCAGCACCGCCCGCGGCGAACGGTCCCGCTGCACCGTCGGCGAAGACACCGAAACTGACCGTCGTCAGTCGTGACGACATGCTCGAGGTCGCTCCCGCGGCGCTGTCGACCTTCCAGGTGCGCGTATTGAACGCGTCGACGGAGCGCGGTGAAGCCCAGACGGTCTCCGACGATCTGACAGCGCAGGGTTTCAACCCCGTTCCCGACGGCGCGTACGCCGACGACGCCCTCTACCCCAACCACGACCTCGACTGTGTGGCGCAGATCCGATTCGGTCCCGCGGGCAAGGCGGCCGCGGCGTCGGTCTGGATCGCGATCCCGTGTGCCGAACTCGTCGACGACGGCCGCACGGGCACCTCCGTCGACGTCGCACTCGGCCAGTACTACAAGGCACGCGAGCAGTCACAGGACACACAGGCCGCCCTCGAAGCGCTTCGGTCGGCCGATCCTCAGAACCCCAAGACAGGCGCCGACCCGGGCGTCGTGCGGGCAGTTCACGCCCAATCCTGTTGATCTGAGGGGAGATTCAGCGCCGTCAGGTGCGAGGCCGGCCTGGGGTCGACGCCGTGAGGGGTGCCAGCGCACCGATCTCATCGAGGAGTCCGAAGAATTCGTCGGCAATTCCCGGCGCGACCGCCACGGTGGCGTCGCCGTCGGCCGATCGGGACTCCGGCGGAGGCGTGCGCACCACCGCTCCCGCCTCGGCGGCGACGAGCGCTCCGGCGGCCCAGTCCCACGGACTCAGACCGTGCTCGATATGTGCGTCCACAGCCCCGGACGCGACCATGCACAGATCGAGGGCCGCTGCGCCGACGCGTCGGAGATCACGCACGCGCGGCAGAAGCCGTGCCATGAGTTGGCCCTGCGCACGCCGACGGTCGACGTCGTAGCCGAATCCTGTCGCGACGAGCGCCAGGTCGGCGCGCGAGATGGGATTGGCCCGGAGCCGGACACGTTCACCGTCGCGTAGCTCGTACGCGCCGCCTCCCGATGTGGCCGTGTAGACGACGTCGCGCGCGACATCGACGACAGCACCGGCCACCGATCTGCCGTCGATCTGCGCTGCGACGGACACCGCGTACGCGGGAATACCGTAGAGAAAATTGACCGTGCCGTCGATGGGATCGATCACCCATCGCACACCTGACGGCACCTCGACAGTGCCGCCCTCCTCCTCCCCGAGGACGGCGTCGTCCGGGCGCAGTCGGTGCAGGCGCGAGCGGATGAGTTCCTCGGATTCGGTGTCGGCAAGCGTCACGGGATCCGTGGGCGTCGATTTCGTGGACACCGCCGTATTCGAGTCGTCGCCGGTCACCGTCGAAGTTCCGGTGCGACCGAACAACTCCGGGCGACGACGCCGTACGTGGCGAGCCGCATCGGTGGCGACCTCGAGTGCCACTGCGCCGAGCTGTGCCACGTCGACACCGGCGATGGTCGGAATCGTCTCGACTTTCTCGCGTGGGATGTTCACCAGACCATCATGTCAGCCGCCTGTCGCCGGACCGGGTCGGCGCCCGCCGGCCACTCGGCGGTCACGCACTCGTCACCATGCGACACGATTTCCGGCAAGGTCCGCCCGCTTGACCTCACGCGTGGATAGCCTGAATAGCGCACGATTGCGGACACCGCGATCCCCCGAGAGAGGAAGCCGTCATGACCGACTCATCCACCTCCGCGAAGGACTCCGCCGGACCCCGTGCATTCGGAGTCGACGTAGGAGGGTCGGGGATCAAGGGCGGGATCGTCGATCTCACGACGGGCCAGCTGGTCGGTGAACGATACAAGGTGCTCACCCCCCAACCCGCGACGCCCGAGGCTGTCTCGAAAGGTGTTGCCGAGGTGGTCGGCCACTTCAACTGGGAAGGGCCTGTGGGGATCACGCTGCCCGGAGTCATCACCGACGGGACCATGCGCACCGCGGCGAACATCGACAAGGGCTGGATCGGCACCAACACCTACGACCTGTTCAGCAAGGATCTCGGCGGGCGGCCGCTCTCCGTCGTCAATGACGCCGACGCCGCAGGCATGGCCGAAGACGCGCACGGAGCCGGAAGCGGCGTCGACGGCGTGGTCATGCTGTTGACGTTCGGCACGGGCATCGGCTCGGCGATCCTGGTGAATGGCACGCTCGTGCCGAACACCGAGCTCGGACACCTTGTCGTCGGCAAGAAGGAGGCCGAGCACCAGGCGTCGTCTCGCATCAAGGACGAGAAGGGCTGGTCGTACAAGAAGTGGTCGAAGAAGGTCAGCAGGGTTCTCGAGGAATACGAAGCACTGTTCTGGCCGACGTTGTTCATCGCGGGCGGTGGGATCAGCCGTAAGGCCGACAAGTGGATTCCCCTGCTGACCAACGACACCAAGGTGGTCCCGGCGGCCCTGCAGAACACCGCCGGGATCGTCGGCGCGGCGATGGCGGTCGATCAGGGTCTCAGGCCCTGACCCGACCGGCGTCAGTCCCTCTCCCGTGGGGCTGACGCCGATACCCGACACGCCCGCGATGACCGCTTTCGCGGGCGGGCGACAGCCTGCCTGACCTGGCATTTGTCACATTCGGAGTGATGTTGTCGTTACAATGGGTTCCACCGGTGACGATGCACCGAGAAACCAGCCCGATCCGCAGCGGTTCCCCGCTGTGAATCAGCGTGTCAGATTTTGTTCGGAAAGGTTGTACGTGGCAGCCACCCAGACCCGCCAGAGCGACGCCGAAGCCGAGGATTCGACGGCGACGTCGGCCCCGGCTGCAGAGAAGGCAACGCCGAGAAAGACCGCCAAGAAGGCGGCCAAGAAGGCCACTGCTCGTAAGGCTCCCGCCAAGAAGGCCGCGAAGAAGGCCGCCCCCGCGAAGAAGTCGGCCAAGAAGACGACAGGTCCCGCCGACGGCGTCGACGAGGCCGACGGCGCAGAGGATCTCGACGACGGCGGCTCGATCGACGACATCGACGGCCCTGACGCCGAACTCGACGACGTCGAGATCGACGACGAGGATCTCGACGTCGACGACGACGATGTCGAGGATTCCGCCGAAGACGACGAGGACACCGCCGAGGAGACCGAGACTCCGGCGAAGACCACCGCCGGTGCAACACCTCCCGTGGCACCTCCCGCCGACAAGTCCACGAAGGACGCCGACGCGAAGACCGCAGGCGACTTCGTCTGGGACGAGGAAGAATCCGAGGCTCTCCGCCAGGCACGCAAAGATGCCGAGCTCACCGCCTCCGCGGACTCGGTTCGCGCCTATCTCAAGCAGATCGGCAAGGTCGCCCTCCTCAATGCCGAGGAGGAGGTCGAACTCGCCAAGCGTATCGAGGCAGGCCTGTACGCCACGGAGCGTCTCCGCCGGATCATGGAATCCGGTGAGAAGCTCTCGACGGCGCAGAAACGTGACCTGAACTGGATCTCGCGCGACGGAAACCGCGCCAAGAATCACCTGCTCGAGGCGAACCTCCGCCTCGTCGTCTCGCTGGCCAAGCGCTACACCGGCCGTGGCATGGCCTTCCTGGACCTCATCCAGGAGGGCAACCTCGGTCTCATCCGCGCCGTCGAGAAGTTCGACTACACCAAGGGCTACAAATTCTCGACGTACGCCACCTGGTGGATTCGACAGGCGATCACGCGCGCCATGGCCGACCAGGCCCGCACGATCCGCATCCCCGTGCACATGGTGGAGGTCATCAACAAGCTCGGACGCATCCAGCGTGAGCTGCTGCAGGATCTCGGCCGCGAGCCGACACCCGAAGAGCTCGCGAAGGAAATGGACATCACACCCGAGAAGGTGTTGGAGATCCAGCAGTACGCGCGTGAGCCCATTTCCCTCGACCAGACGATCGGTGACGAGGGCGACTCGCAGCTCGGCGACTTCATCGAAGACTCCGAGGCCGTTGTCGCGGTCGACGCGGTCAGTTTCACACTCCTGCAGGACCAGTTGCAGTCGGTGCTCGAGACCCTGTCCGAGCGTGAGGCCGGTGTGGTTCGCCTGCGCTTCGGCCTCACCGACGGGCAACCGCGGACGCTCGACGAGATCGGACAGGTCTACGGCGTGACCCGCGAGCGTATCCGCCAGATCGAGTCGAAGACCATGTCCAAGCTGCGCCACCCGAGCCGGTCACAGGTCCTGCGCGACTACCTCGACTGAGAAACCTCAGTCGACGGCTCGGTTCTGAATCCGGGCGAGTCCTAGCGGCTCGCCCGGCCCTCACCGAAGGGCGGGAACCTGCCGTCGGCGCCACGCGGATAGCTGGTTTCCTCGACGACGGCTGTCAGCGGAAGAGGACCGTACAGGTGCGGGAATCGCATGTCTGCAGGGTCGTCGGAGGTGCCGGGTTCCCATCGGATCTCATCGTCGATGAGTGCAGTGTCGACGATTAGCGCGACGAGGTCACGTTCATCCTCGTAGAACGGGTTCGCCGGGAGGTGCACCTGCTGCGGAGTGGACAGATGCACGAATCCGACCTCGCTCAGCGAGGGAGGACGCAGCTCGGAGTACTCGGCGCCCCGTGATCGCTGCACAGCCTGCCAGTCCGCATGGGACATCAGGTGGACGAGGTACCGGGTTGCCTGCCGCTCGGTGGATCGCGTCACGGCAGCACCATAGCCACCACGAGTCTCGTCGAACACCGGATGTGAGCCAGATCGCGTCCCACGTAACGGGTTCGTGTTGCCGTGTTGCACCTTGGAGAACCGCTGTTAACGGTGAGTGACGACACACCCGGGAAACCCGCGGAACAATACGAGCATCCCAAACGTCTGACACAGTGAGGTTGACGCATCGTCCGGATGCGTTGGCTCTGAAGGGAAGGCGACCACACAGGCGCCGGACCGGGACGGAGGAAAATGTCTGACATCGCCACCACAACCCCGATCTCCATACCGCTCACTGCTGCCGATCGTTGCGATCGCTGTGGCGCAGCCGCAAAGGTTCGTGCCGTCCTTCCCAAGGGCGGCGAGCTTCTCTTCTGCCGCCACCACTTCAACGAGCACGAGGCGCGACTCGTCGAGCTGAGTGCCACCGTCGAGGAGTCAGCGGGAGAGCTGGTCTAGAGACCGACAGACGTACTCAGAACGCCCCGACCGCCCGATGCGGTCGGGGCGTTCTGTCGTTTCGACTGCGACGGCTCTGGCCGGGGTTCACGTGCCCGTGCCTACCCGCCCTGTGTCAGCGCCACTCTCGCAGTGCCTTGATCCGTTCACGCAGCTGGTCGGCTGTCGCCATCGCCGTGGGAGGCCCGCCCAGCCGGCTGCGCAGTTCGTTGTGCACCATGCCGTGTGGTTTGCCGGTGCGGTGGTGGTGCATCGCCACCAAACCGTTGAGTTCCTTACGCAGCGCGTGCAGGTTCTCCCCCGGGGCCGGCTGAGGGGGCGTCTGGGCAGGGGTGATCTGGGTGACCGTCGACCGTTGCGCCACCTGTTCGGCCTGTTTCTTCCGTAGCAACGCTCGTACCTGATCGGCGTCGAGCAGTCCCGGCAGACCTAGGTAGTCCGACTCCTCGTCGCTGCCGGCGAACGTCGCGGTACCGAACGACGAACCGTCGTAGATCACCTGATCGAGCTCGGCGTCGGCGTGCAGCGACTGGAAGCCCTTTTCCTCCTCGCCCGGTTCGTCCTTCTGCTTGTTCGCGTCGATCAGCAGTGCATCGTCGAGTCCGTCGCTATCGCGATGGGGCTTGCCGAGTACATGGTCGCGTTCGGCTTCCATCTGGCTCGCGAGGTTCAGGAGCACAGGAACCGACGGCAGGAAGACGCTCGCGGTCTCCCCTGGGCGCCGCGATCGCACGAATCGCCCGATCGCCTGCGCGAAGAACAGCGGCGTCGACGCACTCGTCGCGTACACGCCGACCGCAAGCCGCGGCACGTCGACGCCTTCGGACACCATGCGCACAGCGATCATCCACTCGTCGTCGGACTCGGCGAACTGCGAAATGCGCGACGTCGACTTCGGGTCGTCGGACAGGACCAGGACCGGTTTGCGCCCTGTGATCGATTCCAGGAGCTCTGCGTAGTCACGGGCGACCGTCTGATCGGTCGCGATCACCAGCCCTCCGGCGTCGGGGACGCCTGCCGCGCGCAGCTGGCCGAGTCGGGTGTGCGCCGCCTGGAAGACCGAGGGAATCCAGTCGCCGTGGGCGTCGAGCGCGGTTCGCCAGGCGCGTGCGGTCTGTTCGGCCGACAACGGCTCGCCCAGGCGCGCGGTGTACTCCTCGCCTGCGGAGGTCCGCCAACTCGCCTGACCCGAATAGGCGAGGAATACGACCGGCCGCACGACGCCGTCGGCCAGCGCGTCGGCATAGCCGTAGGTGTGGTCGGCACTCGACCGCAGCACGCCGCCCTCCTCCGGCTCGTAGGTGACGAACGGGATGGGCGAGTCGTCGGAGCGGAAAGGTGTTCCGGTCAGCGACAACCGGCGGACAGCGTCGGAAAACGCCTCGCGGATCGCCTCACCCCACGATTTCGCGTCACCACCGTGGTGGATCTCGTCGAGGATCACCAGGGTCCGGCGATTCTCGGTGCGCACCCGGTGCCTCGACGGGTGGGCCGCAACCTGCGCATAGGTCAGTGCGACGCCGTTGTAGTCGGAACTGGTCTGACCGTCGGAGTTGCGGAACCGCGAATCGAGTGCGATGCCGACACGCGCGGCGGCCTGCGCCCACTGATGCTTGAGGTGTTCGGTCGGGGTGACGACGGTGACCTGCTCGACGGTGCGGTCGTCGAGCAGCTCGCGCGCGACGCGGAGTCCGAAGGTCGTTTTTCCGGCGCCGGGAGTCGCCACGGCGAGAAAGTCGGTTGGTCGAGAGGCCAGATACTTCGTCAGCGCCCGCCGCTGCCAGGCACGTAGCGGCGGACCTGCGGGTGTTGCGGACGATTGGGCAGAAGTCACGTAATCAAAGCTCCCGACGGCGCGAAGGCAAGAAACAACCCCTCGGCCAGATGGACGGTGCCGGAACACATTCACTCAGAACACATTCACTCAGAACGCATTCACTCCGAGGGGACTTCACGATCTTAACCGCTGCCCCCGACGCTCCCGACGCCAGACACGTGACACGCGGCGAGGGGTGTGTCGCACGCAACCTCGGGCTATCAGGGATGCTGGACCCATAGCAACCCCACGCCGAAACCCCGTTCCGATGACCGGCGACGACGCCCCGTCGCCGGCCGTCGGGGATCGCACACGCCGGTCACGGCGACGGCCCGCACCGGTGTCGATGGATCTGACCGCGGGACAGGATCGCAGGCCAAGCGACGCCCCACGCGCCCCGAGCCGTGATACCCCGCCGCCGAGCGCCCGCGGTCACGGAGGCGACGAGACATCGGGTTACCGCGACGAGGAAACCGCACCGACGGGCACCGACGACCCGCAGGCCCATCAGCCGCCGCCGCCCGGGCCGCCTGTCCTGCCGAACATCCACCGCGTCGTCTGGCGCACGATCAAGAAGGCGTGGGACGACGGAATCGTCGGCTGGGCCGCACAGGCGGCGTTCTGGCAGGCGCTGTCGTTACCTCCGCTGCTTCTCGGACTCCTCGGCAGCGTCGGCTACATCGCCGGATGGTTCGGCCCCGACACGGTCGAGGTCATCTCGGCACGGATCATCAGCTTCTCCGAACGCACGTTCTCGGCGAGCGTGGTCACCGATCTCATCACCCCGACCGTCGACAACGTGCTCGGCCGCGGCCGTGTCGGCGTGATCTCGATCGGCTTTATCCTGTCGCTGTGGGCGGGTTCGTCGGCCGTGTCGTGCTTCGTCGCCTCGATCGTGCGCGCCCACGACCAGCACGAGGTACGCAATCCGGTGTGGCAGCGGATCTTTGCTCTGCTGCTCTACGTGTGCTTCCTCATCGTCTCGGTATTCCTGCTCCCGCTGGTCGCGCTCGGCCCGAACTACCTGCGCGAGATCGTCCCCGACTCCTGGGACCGCGGAGTGAGCACGCTCATCGACTACGGCTACTTCCCGTTCGTGGCGCTGCTCCTGTTGCTGGTCCTGACGACCCTCTACCACCTGGCGCTGCCCAACCCGCTGCCATGGCACCGGCTCGTCGGAGGCGCGGTGATCGCGGGCATCTTCTTCTGGATCGCCAGCTATGTGCTGCGCATCTATCTCGCGGCGATCACCCGCGCCGGCTACACCTACGGGGCGTTGGCGACACCGATCGCCTTCCTGCTCTTCACGTTCTTCCTCGGCTTCGCCATCGTGATCGGTGCCGAGTTCAACGCCGCAGTGCAGTCATTGTGGCCTGCCAAACCCCCCGCCACCGCGCATGTCCGACACTGGGTTCACGAACAGACCTCGGATATCACCGACCACATCCGGTCGCTTCCCGAGCGCCTCGCCACCGGACCCATCCGCAAGCCACCCCACGGCACCCGACCAGCGCGGGAGGACGAATCGGTGCGCGGGAACGAATCGGGTCGCCGAGACCCGACGAGCAACCACAACGTCGGTCCGCGGAATCACTAGCCGATCACCGGGTCACCAGTCCGTCGCCGTCGGTGCGCACGGCAACTGGCTGGAGTGTCAGTCCTTGCGCATCCGGTTGTAGATCTTCTTGCACTTGGGGCACACCGGCGATCCCGGCTTGGCCGACCTGGTCACCGGAAATGTCTCGCCGCACAGCGCCACCACGTGGTTGCCCATGACCGCACTCTCGGCGATCCTGTCCTTCTTCACGTAGTGGAAAAACTTGGGCCGGTCGTCGTCGCCTCTGTCCGTGGCGTCGGCGTCTGGCCGCTCGTCGGTCTTGGTGTCCGACCATTCGTCGAGGTCGGGCCGCTCGATGGTTTCGGTTGCCATGCGATCCATTGTGCCCCTCACCGCCCGATTCCGGCGCACTGACCCGCGACACGTGCCGACCTGGGACGATTCCCACCGACGCGACACGCCCGAACGCGTCACGTCACGCACGGCCCGTCGGTGCAATCGGGAACCGAAAGTGGAACAGTGGAGACATGCGAACCCACGGAGCGAAGCGCAGTCATGGTTGCCGCTGACGAACCGAGGCGCGATCACTCGTCGTCGGAGACCTTCCTGATCACCGACGCACAGGAATCCCTCGACGACCAGCACAGAGCTCGGGTGCGCAAATATCTGACGCTGATGGCGTTCCGCGTCCCGGCGCTGATCGTGGCAGGCATCGTCTACAGCGCGACCGGGTCGGGCTGGTGGGCGCTGGGCATCGTCGCGTTGTCGATTCCGCTCCCCTGGGTCGCCGTGCTGATCGCCAACGACCGTCCACCCCGCAAGCGCGGCGAAGTCGCCCACTACAAGTACGGCCCGGACCATCGCGTCGTCGGCCCTCAGGCCCTGGGTCCCGAGTCGACCGTGATCGATTCCACCGTCTCCGATCACAGACATCCCCACTGACGTGGCCGTCCCGCTGTCCCCGCTTGCCGCCTGACCGACACCCCGTCTGAGGCGAGACGGCGCGATATCTCAGTCGATTCTCAGTCGCATCGAGTCGCCGGAAACACTGTTCGCGCAGGTCAGCGCGTGAAAGCTCGACACGGAGCCGCGGGAACTTTCATGGAGTGCATGTCGTTGCACTCTATGAACGCACTCGATTAGGAGGCCAGATGTCACGCTCCACCGTCACACGCTCCACCTCGTCCACAGTCGCCACAGACGACGCCACCCCCGCTCGTCCGGCGATGACCGAACAAGATCTCGACGCACAGTCACCTGCGGCAGATCTGGTCCGTGTTTACCTCAACGGCATCGGCCGTACCGCTCTCCTCAACGCCGAGCAGGAAGTCGAACTCGCCAAGCAGATCGAAGCCGGTCTCTACGCCAAGCATGTGCTGGAGAACCGCAAGCGACTGACCGCCGCGAAGAAGCGTGATCTGGCCATCGTCGTCCGTGAGGGCGAGATCGCTCGTGCCCATCTCCTCGAGGCCAACCTGCGGCTCGTGGTGTCGCTTGCCAAGCGCTACACCGGCCGCGGAATGCCGTTGCTCGACCTCATCCAGGAGGGCAACCTCGGACTGATCCGCGCGATGGAGAAGTTCGACTACGCAAAGGGCTTCAAGTTCTCGACATATGCGACCTGGTGGATTCGTCAGGCCATCACCCGCGGAATGGCGGACCAGAGCCGCACCATCCGTCTCCCCGTCCACCTCGTCGAGCAGGTCAACAAGCTGGCACGCATCAAGCGTGAGCTGCATCAGCAACTCGGGCGTGAGGCAACCGACGACGAACTGGCCAACGAATCGGGCATCCCCGCGGAGAAGATCGCGGACCTGCTCGATCACAGCCGCGACCCGGTGAGCCTCGACATGCCGGTCGGTAGCGACGAGGAGGCTCCGCTCGGAGACTTCATCGAGGATGCCGAAGCCACGTCGGCGGAGAGTGCTGTCATCGCGGGTCTGCTGCACTCGGATGTGCGTGCCGTGCTCGCGACGCTCGACGAGCGTGAGCAGCAGGTCATCCGGATGCGCTACGGACTCGACGACGGACAGCCACGCACCCTCGACCAGATCGGCCGCATGTTCGGACTGTCGCGGGAACGCGTCCGTCAGATCGAACGCGAGGTGATGGGCAAGCTTCGCCAGGGCGAGCGTGCCGAGCGCCTGCGCGCCTACGCGAGCTGACCTCGCACTCCTAACTCAGACGTCTCGGTCCGGTGTCCGCCATGGTGGGCACCGGACCGATTCGTATCCGGGCATTGAGAACCGCGGCACCCTCAGGCGAACACAGCACCGGATCCACGACGATCTCGCGGATCTCCGGGATGTCGTCGGCCATCGTCGAGATCCGGATCAGCAGGTCGACGAGTGCTCCCCTGTCGACGGGTGATTCGCCGCGGTAACCGTAAAGCAGCGGCGCCGACCGCGGCTCGTCGATGAGTTCGTCCGCGTCGAGCGCGGTGATGGGGATCGCGCGATACCCGTCGTCGCCCAGTAGCTCGAAGGTTCGTCCCGACAGTCCGAACGAGATCAGCGGCCCGAACGACGGATCGTCGCGCATCCGCACCATCGTGCCGACCCCCTTGGGCGCCATCTTCTGCACGTGCAACATGTCGTCGCCGGTCAACTCGGCCAACTCCGCGAAAGCGGTGACCACGGCCGTGGCGTCCGGCAGATCAAGCCGGGCCCCCTCGCGGTCCAGTCTTCCGCGCCAGGCCGGCGACGTGGCCTTCACCGCAACGGGGAAGCCCAGTTCCCGCGCCGCCGCCGATGCCTCGTGCATTGTCGAGACCTCGCGAAACGGCACCACCGTCACGCCGTACCAGGCCAACAGCCGCGCGGAATCCAGATCGCCGAGGATCACCTCCGAGTCGGAGTCGTCGTCGGAGTCGGGAAGTTCGCTCATCGCCTCGCGCACCCACATCCGTGCCGCCTCGGGGTCGATGCCGTCGGGTCGCTCGACCTCGGACTCCGGTCGTGCGCACCACCGCGCGTACTGCCACGCCCGCGCGAGTGATGCCGCCGCTCGTTCCGGCGACGAGTACGACGGGATCGAGCCGCGTTCGGGCAACCCCGAAGGACCGGGCTTCATCAACCCGGGCGGAATACCCTCGACCGCGAGGAAGGTGGTAACGATCGGTTTGGGGGCGTCGGCATCCGGTGTGTTCGCGCCTGCCATCAGTGCGCGCGCGTGCCAATCGAGGTCGACGGCGACCGGCGGCACGAACACGACGATCACGCTGTCGACCGCCGGGTCAGCCATCGCCTGCGCGACGGCGGTCTCGAACTCGTCTTCGGAAGCGCCCGCACCGAGATCGATCGTCGACTCGACCTCGAGGCCGCCGGACCGCGCGGTGTCGGCGGCGAGGCTGCCGAGTACCGAGGAGTTGCCGATGATGCGGGTCCGTGGG
>NZ_BAFB01000203.1 GCF_000248075.1 Gordonia otitidis NBRC 100426
ATCGTCGACAATCTCGGCGTGATCTCGAACGAGTTGCACGGCAAGTCGCAGATCATCAAGACCATGATGGACGGATTGGGCGTCCTGTTCGACACGCTCGAGACCAAACTCGATCTTCTCAAATCCGCTTTCGGCAACGGTGCCAAAGTCTTTCCGCCAATCGTCGACCTTTTGTCGAATCTGTTCGACCTGTCGCTCGGCGGTCACGACAACGTGTCGGCGCGCATCATGCAACTCGTACCCGACACCAACGAGTTCGCACGGGTGCTCGGCGCTCTGCCCACATTCCTGGCGACCGTGAACGCCTCGATGAGCCAGCTGGGATTCGACTCGACGTGTTCGCACGGGCAGGTGTCGCTGCCCGAAATGGGTCAGATCCTTCTCGGTGGGGGGAAGGTGACGCTGTGCCGGGCCTGAGCAGGATCTCCGACTTCGCCGTCCGTGACCAGGTGTCGCACCGCGCCGAAATGCTCTGGGCGGTCGGGATCGTCATCGTCATCGCGGTGCTCGTGGCCGTGTGTGGTGTCCTCTATCTCTCGCCGCCCGGGCGTGAGACGGTGCGCGCGGTGATGTCGGAGAGTGGCGGCATCAAGAGCGGCACCGAGGTCAGGATCGCCGGTGTCACCGTCGGCAAGGTGACCGACGTCGCCTTGTCCGACGACAAGGTCGACGTCACGCTCTCCGTCGACCGAACCGCCTTCCTCGGTGATCAGACCTCCCTCGACGTCCGGATGCTCACCGTGGTCGGTGGAGCCTATGTCGCGTTGCTGCCGTCGGGAAGCAAGCCCCTGGGGGACAGCGTGATTCCTGCATCGAGAACATCGGTGCCGTACTCGATCTCCGAGGTTCTCGACGCTGCGGCGAAGACTACGTCGGGTATCGACGCGCCCACCATGCGCGGAACCGCAGTGGCACTGACGAACAGTTTCGACGCCGCGCCCGGCGCCATTCACGGCATCATGTCCGACGTCGACACCTTGACCGAACTGTTCGACAAACAGCAGGAACAACTGAAGAGCGTTGCCGCCATCGGCAGCGAGTACACGACAGCCATGGTCGCCCAGCGGCAGACTCTCACCGAGATGATCGGTCGCATCCACTCGGTGCTACCGCTGATCATCGGGTACAAGGACCGCGGAATCATCACCTACGACGCTCTCGCCGAGTTGGTGCTCTACGTCGGTGACGTTCTCGGCGAGCCCTACCAGGTGCGGATCAAGCCACCGCTGCAGAAGATCATCGCGTCCGCGGGTCAGACCAGGGACATCGCCGCGAAGATGAGTGTGGCGATCACGCAACTGCGCGGCATCGCCGACAAGTTGACCCGCACCCTCCATCCCAACGGTGTCGCACTGGATTTCGGCGATCAGGTGATCGACGACAAGTCGATCTGCATACCGCTGGCGGGGCGCCGATGCTGAGGACTTCCGCCGCCATAGTGCGCGGCCGCCTGGCAGCCGTGGTCGTTGCCGTACTCGTGGTGGCGTTGCTCGCGGGTGGAGTGGTGTTCTACCTGCGATCGACGTCGAGCAACACTCGTGCGCTCTGTGCGCGGCTGCCCGATTCGGCAGGTCTCTACGCGGGCAACTCGGTCAACATCAGAGGTGTCACGGTCGGCAAGGTCACGTCACTCTCGCCGGAGAACGGCTATGTGACAGTGCACATGAAGGTCGACGACCGGCCGCTGGCATCGGACCTGAAGGTGGTCGCGATCAACAACTCGGTTCTCGCCGACCGCAGGCTCGAACTGGTAGGCGTCGACGCTCACGGCGGTGCGCAACTCGCATCGGATGCCTGCGTACCGCTGTCGCGTACCTTCACCCCCATCTCGGTCAGCGCCGCATTCCAGTCCTTCACCACGATGTTCAACGAGGTCGGTGGAGCCGGAACCGACACGAAGAAGCCTGTGGGAGAGCTCATCTCGACAGCATCGAGACAGATCAGCGGAACCGGCGGCGACATCAACCGGATCATCAAGAACATGTCGGGGCTCATGGCGCAGCCCGATGAGTTCCTCGCGTCGATGCGTTCGGTGTTCGACAATCTCGCCACACTCACCGACGTCACCACCGAGAACTGGGACGATCTCCGCGACATCGGCGTCAACTCGGCATCGCTGACGTTCATGATGGGCAGGCTCATCGAAGACTTCGTCTACATCTTCCACGGACTCTCGGAGGCGGCGCCCGGCATCGACGATCTGCTCGGTGACCTGCTCCCACCGCTACTCGACACCGCGGACATCGCGTCGCCGCTGATCGATCTCGGCATCGCGAAAACACCTGACCTGTTGGCCATCCTGCGCGAGATACCGGCGATCACCACCACGTTGTCGACGTCACTGCGCCGCTCCACACGAGGAATACCGGTGTCGGTGTCCGGACCCCGGGTATTGACCAAGACTCCGAGTAGCGCGGCACTGTGCGGAATGCTCAACAGAACTCGCGCGGGGAGCTGCGACCAACGCACCGGCCAGACGGCAGTGGTCGACCTGACCGACGTGGTGAGCAGTGCGCTACAGGGAGGTCTCGTCCGATGATGCGCCGTGGAATGTCTCTCGGATTGTGTGTGCTGGCGGTGGTGGCTGCCCTCGCGGTGGTTGCGATCGGGCGTGGTACAAATCCTGCCAATCTACTTCCCAAACTGACGTCCTCGTCGTCGGACTCGAAGACCATCTACGTCGACTTCTCGTCCGTGGTGAATCTGCCGCTCGGTGCGCGGGTCCTCTCGCGCGGCACGCAGATCGGCACACTCGAGTCCATCGCGCTGGTGCCCAACGCGGCCCGCCTGACCCTCGGGATCAAGCCCCAGGCACAGGTGCGTGTCGGATCGAAAGCCGAACTGCGACAGTCGACGATGCTCGGCGACATCTACGTCGCGCTGATCCCGCCCACCAGAGCCGATGCCGCCGTGATGCACGACGGCGACACCATCGGACTCCACGACACCGACCCCGGCCCACAGATCGAGGACATCATCACCAATCTCGCCGACTTCATGGCAGGTGGCTCGCTGATGCGGGTGCAGGAGTCGATCCGGAAGGTCAATGAGTCCGTCGACATCAAGGACGGGGACCTTCCCGCGGCATCGCGTGTCGGCGCGCAGGACATCAGCGATCTCGCTCGCGGCACCGATCACCTGAGTTCGATGATCGACACGCTCGATTCCGCGAGTCACGAGATCGCCTCCGACCCTCAGTTGCTCGCGTTGTCGATGGGCCCGCAGGGCCAGTTCGCCGTGGGCGCGGTCTTCGACGCGATCAGCGAGGGATTCAAACTCGTGGCGGGCTCGAGCGCGTTGGCCATCGGGCTGAGCTGGCTCACCCCGCGCCTGGCGGAGCTGAATCCGTTCCTGGAGAAGATCATCCCACTG
Organism: Gordonia otitidis NBRC 100426; assembly: GCF_000248075.1. Lineage (GTDB taxonomy): Bacteria > Actinomycetota > Actinomycetes > Mycobacteriales > Mycobacteriaceae > Gordonia > Gordonia otitidis. The sequence goes on from NZ_BAFB01000203.1 coordinate 3,373, forward strand.
CTGCGTAGCTACTCGGCGACCTCGACACAGTTCAACGGCAACATCGGCAAGGTCATCGACGTGACGAAGACGAAGTTGATTCCGTTCGCCGGTAACGGCGGAGTCTCCGTCGACAAGGTCACCGTCGGTGCAGACCACCGCGAGGTCACCCAATCGGTTGCGGCGGTGCTCCGCATGATCGGTGCACTCCGATGAAGGCGCGTTACGCGTTCTCGATCGTCGCGACCATCGCGGTGCTCATCATCGCGGTCGCCTACCTGTCGATGGGCGTCCTGAAGATGCGGGTGTTTTCCGACCAGACCACGGTGACCATCACCGCGCCCAAATCCAATGGACTGCACGCCGGGTCGGCAGTGCTGCTCCGAGGTGTCTCCATCGGCAGTGTGAAGTCGGTGTCCTACACCGGAAGTAATGACATCGAGGTCCAGATCGCCTACGACGCCTCGCACCGGATTCCGTCGAACAGCAAACTCGTGATCGAGAACCAGTCGATGATCGGGGAGTCGGGACTGTTCCTCATTCCGCCATCCGACGGACAGGCCGAGCCGATCAGGAGCGGACAGACCCTGACCGCCTCCGTCGTCGAGGTTCCCGCATCCGTGCCGGAACTACTCGGCTCGACCCAGACAATGCTCGATCAGGTGGACCCGACGCTCGTCAACGACCTCGTCGACACACTCGCGACCGCGCTGGCCGGCACCGAGGGCGACGTCGAGCGGCTCACTCCCGCCGCGCAGGTGCTGGCGGCGACGATGATCTACTCGCAGCCGGCGATCAAGAAGGTCATCGGGAATGCCACCACGATGCTGCAGGACGGCGCCTGGATCGGCCCCTCCCTGCGCCCCACCGCACCCCAACTTGTGTACGCCGGCACCAGCATTCGCGACGTCGTCACGGCGGTGAAG
>NZ_BAFB01000202.1 GCF_000248075.1 Gordonia otitidis NBRC 100426
GGTCTTTCTTGGACCACCCCCGCGACAACCGGAACAACTGCACCATCACCCGATTTGCCTCAGCGACCGGACTCAGCGTTGTCGTCACTGCTCGCCTCCCTCGTCAACTAAGGCCCTTGAATGCATTCCAGCGCCACCCGAAGCTTCCATCATCCAGGTACTAAATACTAGTATCTAGTTTCTAGTACCTGATCAGCGGGAGGCGCGCCGTGGACGCGAGCGAGGTGAGTGAGCATCTGTTCGGCAGACGCTGCCGCCTACCCGTGTTTGCCTGGGTTGCCCAGAACCCGAAGGATCGCTTCTTCCAAAGCGAAGTCGGGCTCTACGGCAGCGTGTCCCGCAGCAACGCCAACGACGAACTCAAACGCCTCCTTGCCCTCGGCATGCTGCGCGAAGATCGGCCGGACGACAACCGGCGCGTCTACTACGACCGGCTGGACTCACCGCTGTGGGACATCGTCACCTCAGCCTCCGACACGGTTGGACTGCGATGGGCTGACGGCATAGTCGATCTCGGCCATCTCCGCTGACGGCCTGTTGCCCCACGCTCCTTGACGAAAGTGTTCGCCTCGGCCTCCGAGGACGACACCGCAACTGCACCCGCTACAAATGTGCGGCGATCATTATCCGGCGGGCTCGATCAGGCGCGCAGTCCGTTGTCGCCTCCGAGATCCTCTGACTGGTTTCAGCGCAGTCGGTTACGACGACACACATGGTCATGGCGTGCGCGAAGCCTCCGGTACCGCGTCGCACCCGACCGATACCCTGAAGGCGTTCGGGCCGATCCCGGACCGGACGAACGAGGGAGTGTCGCGATGCGTGTGGAGTCAGCCACGGTCAGCAACTTTCGCTGCGTGATCGACAGCGGTCGATTTCAGGTAGAGCCAGACAAGACGATCCTCGTTGGCATCAATGAGGCAGGCAAGACCGCACTACTGAAGGCACTCCAGCACGCGAGCCCCACCGATGACACCGCCGCCATTGATTGGCTGTTCGACGCACCAGCGTCGATGGTTGACGACATCCGCAGAAAGAACTTGGACCCCGCTGCACTTGCTGTGGCTCGTGTGGTTATGCGACCGGAGGAAAAGGACCTAGCTGGTTTGAGCTTGCCCGACGGTTCCGATGACATCCGGTTCGTCATGACTGTGTGGATGAGCAACAAACGGACCTACACGGTGACTGGGCTCCCGGCCGCGCCGACCATTGGCGGGTCCGAGAAGACGATTCTCCGGCTCACCAGCGCGATGGCCAAGCAATCTGACGAGGAGGCCAAGCAGGTCGCCAAGGCCATTTTGGACTGGAAGGACGCACAATCGTCAGACTCAGTGATCAGTGGCGATGTCGCGGCCGAACTCAAAAAGCACCTTGACGCCGCTCTGCCGTTATTTGCTGAGGGTTCCGCAGCCGAAACTCATTGGGATTCTCTGAGCGAAACTCTCAAGAAAGCGCTTGCACTCGACAAGATCGGCAAACACCTGCTGACCCAGGTACCACCTTTCGTCTACTACTCCTCCTACTTCGCTGTCCGTCCGCGTATCCACCTCAACCGCCTTGCAGAACGCGAGGCCTCCGGCGAGCTAGACATTGAGTACGACTTCGGCAACCTCCAACTCCTGAAGTTCCTAGGATTCACCGCCCGAGAGCTCTCGGACATGGCCTCGGAGGCGCCGGAGAAGGGCCACAACTACGAAAATGACGTCAACGTCCAGAATCAGTACAGGGATGAACTGGCCGCTCACGAACGCCGCGTCACAGAACGCAAGAGAGCGCTTCAAACAGCCGGAGCCCGGCTGACTGAAGAGATTCGGCGAGTGTGGAACGACGACTCGCTGACTATCCGTCTGGATGTTGATGGTCAATATCTCCAAACCTTGGTCGAAGACGAGCTCGGCATCCCAGTCGAACTGGACCAACGGAGCGAAGGATTCCGATGGCTCGTTTCCTTTTTTGTCGTGTTCCACGCACAGGCGAGAGATGATCTGCGAGACGCGATTCTTCTGCTGGATGAGCCCGGGTTGAGTCTCCATGCGTTGAAACAGCAGGAGTTCCGCAAGACGGTCTCTCGACTCGCCGAGGGCAATCAAATCATCTACACGACCCACTCCCCGTTCATGGTTGGGTCGGATGAACTCGATCTGGTACGAATCGTCGAAATGACCGAGCGAAAGACTGGAACGAAGGTTCACACTCGTCTCGCCGTCGATGATCCCAAGTCAATCTACCCACTCCAGGCGGCATTGGGCTACGACCTCGCGCAGAGCATGTTCACACATCGGAAGAACCTTGTTGTAGAAGGCGTGACAGACCTGCTCTATATCGAAGCGATGAACTCGGCACTAAAAGGACAGGAAGGAGCGACACTGGACGATGGAGTGGCGGTAGTGCCAGCAAGGTCGTGTACTACAGTACGATCCTGACCAGCCAGAACTTGACAGTGGCTGCCTTGTTGGACTCGGACGCCGCCGGCGATCGCGCAGCACAACAGGAAGCGCTCTGGCAGTTGCTGACCACCAAGCGAATCTTGCGAACCGGCGACCACGTCTCCGGCGTTCAGCGAGCCGAGATTGAAGACCTGTTTCGTGCAAGCCTAGGAGTCGTATCCAGAGACGAGTGCGGATGGGACAGCGTCTCCACCATTTCTAAACAATCACAGCGTCCGATCATGGAAATCCTGGCCGACGAACACACCGGTGTCTCGAAGTGGAAGCTTGCACGCGCCTTCGTCCGGTGGCTTGCGCTGAACGGCGTGGACGCGTTGACCGAGGGCGAACACCGAGCGTGGACCTCACTCGTTGCCGCCGCGAACAAGGCGCTCAATGTAGAACCACTTTAATCGTCGAACCCTGAGCACTGAAGGAGTGGAGACTAGGGGATTCGAACCCCTGACCCTCGCCTTGCAAAGGCGATGCTCTACCACTAAAACAGACTGGCGATCATGCAGTCGCGGATTTGACGCCTCCGCGCTGGCGTTGACACAGGCCCGGTCTCCGAAAACCGGGCCTCGCTAGGTCTCCCAGTCGCGGATTTGACGCCTCCGCGCTGGCGTTGACACCTCGCATCGTGTGGGCTTCTCAGTCAAGACCAGAGAGTCGCGGATTTGACGCCTCCGCGCTGGCGTTGACACGTCCGGTCCACCTCCGAAGAGCGCAGGGTACCAAAGCGTCGCGGATTTGACGCCTCCGCGCTGGCGTTGACACTCCACCAGCAAATCGAGTCGAGTCGAATCAGACATGTGTCGCGGATTTGACGCCTCCGCGCTGGCGTTGACACCTGTGACACCGACAGTGTGTCACCACTCGGCGCCAGCCTGTCGCGGATTTGACGCCTCCGCGCTGGCGTTGACACGGCTTGCTGGATCCGTGGGTGTTGACCTGCGTGTTTGTGGGCTTGTGCGAGCGGTGGTGTGTGTGGAGTTGTCAATGTTCGCGGCGCAGTTGAGTGTACGCCGAAAGATGGCTGTGACCTGGGTGCGAGCGGTGTCTAGGGTTCAGTTGCTGGTTGCAGCGCTCGCACGTTGCAGCATCAGGATGGTGGCCGACAGGTCGGTGTCGTAGGTGCGGCCACAGCCATCACACAACACCGGCTGCATCAGGTAGCGGTCGTCGGCGGGGTTTTCGTGACCGCACGCGGCGTGAACACGGCTCAGCCCGGTGTGCGACACGGTGGTGGTGGGTACCTCGTCGCGGGTGGCGGCGGCGACGATTGCTGCGCGAAGCATGCCGGGCGCGGCGATCGCACGCCGTCGGGCGATCTGCCGGTCGACGTCGGTGAGGAGTTCGGAATGCTTGGCGGTGCCTGCTATCTGTGCGATGTCGGAGTCGTCGACGACGATGCGGCCGGCGACGCCCGCAAAGTAGGCGGCGACCTGGCGGTGAAGGTCGGTGCGATGCCGGAGTGCCCGACCCCGGCCGTGCTCACTTTCGAGCCACAGTTTTTTGTCGGCTCGTCGCCACGCCTCAAGTGTTTCGGCGATGTCGGCACCTTCCGGTGGTGGGGTATCTCGCCACTGCAGGGCCAGCCAGGCGAATCGGCGGGGCGCTTTCCACCGTTGCACGCTGGCCGCGGTGATGGGGTCACCGTCGTAGGGGTGTGGTTGTGGGCCGTGTTCGGTGAGCCAGGCGACGAGGGTGTCGCGGATGGAGTCGACGGCAAGGTCGCGGTGTGATGCGACGGTCGCGTGATGGTGGACGCGTTGCTCGATGCGGTGGGGCACAACGATGGACCCGACGGTGCGTTCAGCAGACTGTGTGGTGATCACCCCACGGAGTGTTTCGGGGATGTCGAGTGGTTCTGTCGACCGCCAGGTAGCGACGACGGTGCCGTGGTCGCTGCTACGCCACCCGAGGTGCACGGCAATGGTGGGTCCTTCATCGACCTCACCTTGGTCGGGGATTTTCGCTGTAATGCCGATGGTGGCGCGCAGGTCGGCGCCTTCGCGGCGCACCGTCAGTTGGGCGGCGGTGATGTCGGCGTCAGCGGGAAGCATCCGATGTTGCTGCACTGGAACGTCAATCCACTCAGACGTTTTGGTGCCGTCAGGGTTTCGGGACGAACCGCAGCGCATACGGATCACTACCCGCCCGGCCTTGCGGCGGCTCGCCCGATCCATCGTGTCCCACACATCTGGGTTCACCCACGGCACGATGAGACTGCTCCGCCATTTGCCGGTGTCGGCGTCAGCGATGATCGCTGGTGTGCGGGCAGGGTCGGTTGCTTGGCGCTGCAGTTGGACACTGATTGTGCCGGTGCCATCCCACCGGTGATGTCGAAGCTGCGCTGCACGGCCTTGTTTGCGGTGTGCAGCAATACGCTTCACCGCTGTTTTGTGATGGTCCAGCACGGCGTTGAAGGTGGCCCAATACAGCAGGCCGTCGGTGCAGTAGTCGCGGTACAGCTGTTTCTGCGCGGCGTAACGCTCATCGGAAATGGTGCGCAGACGTTCGGTAGCCTCATCTCGCACGCTGGCGATCGCCTCCCGACGGGAGGCCTTGGCTGCCTTGAGTTGGGCGCGTGTTTCCGCGAGTTGCGCCACTGCAGGATGTGAGGGCCGTTTGGTGCGCTGCCGCGACTTCTCTTCCTTCACGGTTGAGGCGAGCTCGGATGCACGCTCGTCAAGCTCGGCAACCTGCGCCTCGAGTGCGGCGACAGCCGGATACGACGACCACACCGCCTTCACCGCATCCTCGTACTCGTACTCCAAGGTGACCAGATCTTCACGGAGATCGTGGGCGAGGCGCAATTGCTGGGTCAGCTGGTCAGGCATCTGCCACTTGTAGTGCACTCCCGCGGTTTGCACAGTCACTCGCGTCACGGTTCTACTCCCTCGCTGATTGCGTTGAAAGCAGATTAACTTGCACGTTGACCGTGCTGCGGCATCACGAATCCGGGGGTGAACATTGCTGCCGTGCAGCAGACATAGACCCGAACAGTCGGTGCTGGTGAAACCGGCTTTGTAGGGTGCTTTCATCAATGTTCGCGACAGAGTTTCGAGGTCACCGATGTCTGCTCCCGGCCCAACCCGCTGCGAGACCGCGGCTGTACATGATGCGCTCGTCGGCCGCCGATACAGGCCGGTCAACGAAGCATGCGTGCAGCGCGACGTCGCGTCCGCGTTGGATGCTGCGGGACTATCGGCGCAAGCCGAGTATCGGTTGACCAGACACGACCGCCCCGACTTCCTCGTGTGTGGTCAGATCGCGGTGGAAGTGAAGATTCGCGGGAGTAGGAACGACACGTTGCGGCAGCTCGCCCGCTACGCCCACCATCCTGACGTGGTGGCGGTGGTGTTGGCGACGACATCGCGGCGGCTCGCTACGCAGATGCCGACAAGCCTGTCCGGCAAACCGCTGCAGGTGACAGTGTTGCCGGGGGTGCTGCTATGACAGGTGGTCACACGTTCGGTGATCTGCGGCTCGACAGTGTCGGCGGAGTGAAGGTGTGGGTGCTCGATGTCGAACCCGACGCCGCTATCGACGCGAAACGCAATCTGCGGCAGGCCAAGCAAACAGCAGCCGGCCCGATCTGTGTGGATGCGACCGACGACGCCGCCCGCACCATCGACTGGCTGATGATGCGGTGGCCGTTGCAGATGACGGCGCAGGATCGGCGACAGTTGCGGAAACAGGTGCGTGCGCACAAGGCTCGCGAACAACGAATCCTCGACTTGTTGGCGACCAGCACCAGCTCACAGGTGGCGGCCGTCGATGAGGGGCAGCTGCTGGCGTTGGGTGACGATATCGAGCTACGCGGCTACCAGCAGTTGGCGCGCGATCTGATCTTCACATCCGGCCGAATTTTGCTCGCAGATGAACTTGGGCTTGGGAAGACGATTGAATGCCTGGCCGTCCTGGCGGATTCGCGTCGCAGACCAGCGTTGGCGGTGACGCTGACAAATCTGCCGCCACAGTGGGCGCGAGAGGCACGTAAAGTGTTCCCGGACCTGCGAATACATATCGCCAAAAAGGGCTCGCCGTACGATCTGCGTGACGAGAGCGGCAACGAACCCGACCTCATCATCATGAACTATGCGAAACTGGCCGGCTGGCAGCATCACTTGGCAGGCAAGGTGCGCACAGTGTTCTTCGACGAAGTGCAGGAACTGAGACGACCGGGCACCGATAAATACACTGCTGCGCAACACATATCGGCGAAAGCTGGCACTGTTGTGGGGGCGTCAGCGACACCGATCATGAACTACAGCGGCGGCGAGTGTTTCGCAATCATGGATGCAATCGCGCCTGGCTGCTTGGGGTCCGATGTCGAGTTCGGAAGAGAGTGGTGCTCCAACGCCACGTACGGCGTCGGCAGGCATTCGACAATCAACGATCATGCCGCACTGCGGTCCAGACTCATCCGCCGCGGCCTGTGGCTGCGGCGCACCCGCCAAGAAGTCGGAATCGAACTACCGCCCATACGTGCTGTCGAACAGTACGTGCCCGCCGACCCGAACATCATCCGCGACGCCGAAAACGCAGTCGCAGAAGTGGCTCGAATCATTCTGTCCGACACCGCGAGCCGCCAAGACCGATGGGTGGCTGCCGGCGATCTCGAATGGCAGATGAGGCAAGCAACCGGAATCGCAAAGGCGCCCTTCGTGGCCGCGTTCGTAGAACTGCTGATGGAAAGCGAAGAACGTGTCGTCGTGTTCGCGTGGCATCGACAAGTCCACGAGATCCTGATGGCGGCCCTCGCCAAGTTCAATCCCATGCTGTACACGGGCACCGAATCAGTGACGCAGAAGGAACGCGCTGTCGCCGCATTCACCTCCGGCAACTCCCGAATCCTGATCATGTCTCTGCGCTCCGGTGCGGGCCTCGACGGACTACAAGCCGTCGCCAACGTGTGCGTCTTCGCCGAACTGGACTGGTCTGCTGGCATCCACAAGCAGTGCATCGGACGGCTGGGGCGACCAGGTCAAACACAGTCGACGCTAGCGTATTTCGCCGTCACCGACTCCGGCTCCGATCCCATCGTCCTTGACGTCAACAACGTCAAAGCGCTCGACGCGGAACTACTCGTCAACCCTTCCGAAGACGCACCCGATGACGCACCCGAGGTCGACGCCGACCGTATCGCCGCACTCGCCCGCACCGTACTTAACTCGGGCCGCACACTAGTTCAGAAGGCCAGTTAGATGGGCGTTCGAACGGGATCGCGGTGTCGCGGAGCTGGTGATGCAGTGACGGTTACGCAGCATTCACAACCACTTACCTGGCGCGAGTTTGTTACAGGCGCGCGACGGATGGTGGACAACGCGCAACCATCGCAGCGCGACACAGCTGAGTCGTCCACACACGAGTCGTACATGCGGTGGCGGACGATGGTCAACTCTCTTGGTGACCTCGCACATTGCAACGATCCGACACCGCAGGACGCTCGCGACATTGCGGCGGCTGTAAGCGCCGCACTGAGTTACGCGGCGTTCGACCGGCGCTCGCGGAGCGCACTCGTCGATCGACGTATCGTCGCGACCCGCGATCGGACGACCTGGCTGGCCGGCCCGATTAGCGTCGAAAGCGCTCCCACCTACTTGTCCGCTGTGATCCCGCTGCCGTTGTCGCCTCTCAGGTACGTTCCGCTCTCGCTCTATGGGGTGAGCGCGGGAACCGCTGGCATGTTCGCCACAGCAGCGGCTGAACTTGCTGCCACGCCGTTCGTTGCAATCAATGGCGGTATGGCAACCCTCGCCCCGTTCGCCGCCTTTGCGGTCGGCGTCCTCGCGGGTAACTGCAGGTCAGAGCGCAAGAGCCGGCGGATCCCGGAAGTTGATTGGGAGGCATTTGAATTGGCTGTCCGCCGGACCTGCGACGCCGAAGACGTTAGTGATGCGCGGGCCGCGTTCGAGATGATCGAACAGGCGTGGCTGGACTACATCACCGATCCCGAAGCGTACTTTCTGCGGCGCCCCCTGCTGCATGTCGACTCTCACCCGGCGACCGCCAACTATCAGCGGGCCCGCTACACGGCCAAAGAACTACTCGACAGCCACCCCGGTGATGTGGACTCAGATACTGCGGCCACAATTGATGCCGCTGTCGCAGCCGCTGTCGCAGCATGGGATCTCGCAAACAGTGAAGCACTCGCAGCGGGCACGGACCCGTTCTCGAGTAGCGAGCGGGTGGCGTTGCGTCGAAGCCAACAACTCATTGCACTCATCGCTGACCCGGCACTCGCCGACGCTGCGCGTGACCATCACATTCGCGAGCTCCGCAACTGTCTCGACAAATTGACGTCCTGCCCGGCGTCAGCGACAGCCCTGGCGATGATGCCGCAACTCGCGCAACACATCACTCAACTCGGAATCGCTGCACGGTCATGACGAGTTCCACACCCCCATACGACGCGCAGGTGCCGTGTGTGGAACTGTCCGACGATCACCAGACGATGACCGTCCGCAACGACGGCACAGCAGTGACGTTGCGTTCGTCGCGGGCTGGAGGATTCACCGAAGCCGACATCGCCGCCGCGCAACAGTCGGCAGCCCCCCGAATGATGCGTGGACAGGTGAATCGGGTGTGGCGGTTCACCACAGCACGCCGAGACCTGTTTATGCACGTCAACACGGGGCCACCGACCTGGTGGATTCCACGCGTGGAGATGACCAGCAAACGCGGTGACCGGACGGTGATGGTCGGTTGGCTGCGTGGAATGGTCGCCGTCAGCATCACAACTCGACGGCGCAGAACGAAACGTCGCACCGCACAGTGAGCGTGGCACAACACCAGGAGCAGACTGCCGCACCCAGGCTGGGTCGGCGGTGATGCTGGGGGCACCAACTCACACACGAGGAGAGACTGATGGCCCGCACCATGCACCTGCAGAACCTGTTTGATGAACTCGACGCCCGCCTCACCGGCGGCCGGCTTGTGCATTTCTCCTGTACGTACGGTCCCGGCGGGCCGCGGATCACAGTGCGCAACGCCGATGACACCGACACCGTTGCTGTCATTGTCAGAGGTCGTGGCCCTTACTTCCGGCTGATCGACGACGATGGGGAAGCGTTGGTGCCGGTCACCGACGACGGCATCACCACCATCGTGCAGCGGCTCACACCGGCAGCAGCCTGAACCGCATGTCGACCGCCGATCACACCGGCCGCGACGACGGCAGCCTGCACCACCGCAGTGCCGCCTATGTGCAGGCGAACGAACAACTCCGCGCGGCGATCGAAACGATCGCCGCGCGGCTCGACGTCATCGGACACGACATCGCCGCCGACGACAGCCGCGTCGAGGACATCGCCGTCGGCGTGCGCGCTGACCTGGAAGCGCTGCGCCCTGACGCCGTCACGATCGCCGCCACCCGGCCGTACGTCATCGCAGTGCCGGGTGGGCAGTTCGCCACCGATGAAGCACTCCACGACCTAGATGTCGCCGTCGCCCGCGCCGACGCGGCGATCGCCACCAGAGACCAGCTGAGGGACAGTCGTCGCCGAGCCCAGCAACGCGACGCGGCGCGCGCCGACATCGCAGACACCGCACACCACATCACCACCCTCACAGACGAAGCCAAGCAGCTGCAGCAGCGTTACGAAGCCACCGATGCTGACAGTCGTGACGGCATCGAGGTACGGATCCGTGCCTACAACCTGATGCGTGATCTCGCCGACGCCCGCGACGCGCATAACCGCGCTCGTGTCGCCGCCGGCGATCTAGCACCACACGCTGAACGGTCACGCCGTCAGGCCAACGACGAAGCGCGCGCCGAAGCTGCGGCCGCCATCCCAACGCTGACAACGAAACTCGCCGAGCAGCAACCGTAGTCGCTGCGCGAATCGACACAAGCTGCCGCACTCCGCAAAGGGTGGCGACAGTCTGCGTCGCCATGAACGCTGTCCGCTCACAACCTGCCCGATATGGCGGCACGACACCGGAGTGCCGCACCGCTGTGCACGCGCGAACAACACTGTGATGCAACAGCAGTCGAGCCGGAAGGACAATGCCATGGCAGTTGGCGACTCCCACATGAGTCCCGAAGAGATAGAACAGCGACTCGATCGTATCGACCAGATCATGCACCCCGGAGGTGGAGAGCTGACAGTCAACACACCCGGCGCCGCTGCGATAGTTGACGCTGCTCTCGCTGATCTGGCACCGCTGAACTGGCCGGTCCAGCACGCCAGTTGGGAAGGGCGCCGCGACCTGGAAAGGCGGTACAACAGGGCGTCGCTCGACGCTGAACACATCCGGCTCCTCCTTCGAGGTGTTCAGGCGCGTCGAGAAGCGGAACAGCAACGCGCACAGGATGAATTGGAACTGCGTGACGTCGAATGCGAGTTGCGGGAACTAGCGAACCGCAGAAGCGTGCTACTCGGCGACTACAACCGGGCCGCCGACGTCGCGGTCCGCACCGAGATCCGGTTGCAGGGATTCAACATCATGCGTGAGGTGGCGGAGAAAGAAGCCCGCAAACTCGAGCTCGAGCTACGGCTCGGTGTTGTCTCAGTCGAGACCGGGTGGAACGAAGAGGCCCGCATCGGACGGATGAGCAGACGCGCCGCCAAAGGCATCGCCGAGTGCACACGGCAGTGGCGTGAGGCCAGCTGACACAACTCGGGCAGTCACCTCAATCACCAGCTGCTATCGCAGCACATGCTCTGTGCGACAGACGAATACCCAGTGCCGCACCCAACATGCCGTGCCCGCTGTACTGACAACATCAATCAGATAGACCCACAGATTGGAGAACGCCATGGCTCTCGCCGACGACATCGCAGCAAAGTTTGCAAGGAAGACGACAGCGCAACTGATCCGGAAGATGGAGCGGGCCAGCGCCTCCGCTAACCTCGACGACGAAACCTACGAGCTGGCTCGGCGGCTTGATGCCGAAGGTAAGCGGTTTCGGTGGACGCGTGATCTGTTCCATCCCAAGATCATTGTCGAATCGAAGCCGTAGGTGCGGTGTCTGCCGGTCACTCGCCGCACTTGGCGGCGGGTGTGGCCGCGCGAATCCCGTCCGCGATTCCCGTCGCATACTTGTCGAGGTCGGTGTGCGCGACCGCGTTAGCGCCACCAGCCCCCGACGCCGGACCGAACTCGTTGTACACCCACGGCACCTTCTGCGAGATCAGCGAAATGATCGGAATGTTTCCCGACCATAGCGGTGCGCGACCGTTGAAACTGTTGTCGCGGATCGTGATCGAGTGCCCTTCGGCTGCCTGCCGGGCCGCAGAGAACTTCGTGCTGTACAGCTGGGATCGGGTTGCCAGCTCTGCGTCGGTGAACGTGACACGTTTCGTTGCGCCGTCAGCGCCCGGCCCCTCCCGGAACAGGCCGTCACGCTGCGGGAAGATCGCGTTGTCGCCGGGCGAAGTGTGAATGGACACTCCGATGGCAGCGCCTGCCTGCTCGGCGCGAGCGATGCGCTCACGGTAGTTGACTTGCTCGTCGGCGCGGGTCTTGAGCAACACCACTTTGTAGCCGCGCGACCGCTCGAGCGCAGTCTTGACAGCGTTCGCCACATACAGGTTGTCGTCGCCTTCGGCGCCATTGGGGTCGTCGACCATCTTCGCGCCGGTCACCGGATCAAACGGTTCCACATGGGTCGGGGAATGGCCAGGATCAAGTGCAACCACCGTCGGTCGACACACCTGCTGCGGCGCCACCAGCTGTGGCGCGGCAGCAGAGGACGGAGTCGGCGCGGCCGACGCCGGGGCGGGTGCCGACGTGGTGGCCGGCGCCGGTGTCGGTTCCTGTGGTTGCGGTGCCGGAGACGAACTGGTGCTTGACGTGGTGGCCGGTGAACTTGCCTCCGCACCTACCGCGCCGGCCTCCGGCAGCGCGGTAGGTGAGTCTGCGGCATCCTGTCCGTCAGCAGCGGACGCAGCAGAAGATGCACTCGATTCAGCTGACCCGCCTGCTTGTGCTGTCGACGTCGACGCCGGGGCCGCAGCGCCAGCAGCAGCTTTCGCGTCGGCAGCATCACAGAATCCAGCTGGGGCGTGCGTCAGATGCTCCTGCAGCCAGCCCGCAACCTTGTCAACGAGACCGGTCGCCGCGGTCTGGCCGGGTTCGGTGGGGGATGCGGCGACGGCGATCGACGACAGACCACGCGCGGTCTGCACCAACGCCATCTGGCGGGCCGCATAGCGGCCGTCGGCTGCGGGACCCCAACCACCGTGCGCCGCAACATGCTGCACACTGCCGCCCGATAGACGTTGCAGACCCCACTGTGCTGTGGTCGACGAACCGGGTTGAGCGCTGGTCGCCGCGGACGCGGTGGTGGCGGCGGGATCGGCGGTTGTGCTGTTGCGTGCGTCCGATTCGGAAGACGTCGCCGTCACGGCTCCTGCCGATGCCGACGAATCAGAGGCGGCAGTAGCCGAATCGGCTGCCGTTGCGGATGTTTCGGCAGGGTCGGATCGTGTCAGCATCGGAGTGGTGACAGGTGAGCGGTCCTGGCTGCACAGCAGGCGGGCACCGAACAGCGACTGGTCGCCAACTGCCCACGGGGTGCGTGCCAGCGCCGCATAGTCGGTGGCCGATGCCACCCGGGTATGTCGGTCACCGAGGTTAGCCATCGCCGACTGCACACTGCGGGCCGCACCTGAACCGAGGGACCGGATGAGAGCGTTGGATGATGTTGCGTCACTCGACCCGATCGCTGTGCTCACCTCTGTGGCGGTTGACGAATCGTTGCGTGAGGCGCGGATCGCGGCCAGGCCTAGCGGCACCCGGATCGTTCCCCACGCCGGCGGCGACGCCGAACCCGCGTCGGAGGTGCCCGCCGATTCGGTGGCATCTGAACCGGCTGGCGTGATCGACATGTGCACCGCCCCGGGCAGCGACTTCACGAACGCATTGAACTGATCGCGCCACTGAGTACTGCTGTCCGTTGCCGATGCGGAGGAAGTAGGCGACTGCGAGGCGGACGGATCTGCGGCGGCCGGCGCAGCAACCAGCAGAGATGCCGCCGCAGCGGCGACGGTTGCAGAGCAGGCCAAACGGTAGCGATTGTGCATGCGAGCACTCCCACGAGAAGACGGCTTCGATGTATGGGCTGACCATACCGCCGCTGACCTGCAGCGCCGACTATCCCGACGCCACGCACCGGCCTCGAACTCGCTAACACGTCCCAAATGTGCCCCTGCGGGGACCAGACGCGGGTTATCCGCTCACCGACGGAGCGAAGGGTTAGTCGGGCAGCACACCGACGTCGAACGACAGTGCCAGCTGAAACAGCAGCCCACCGCTGTCGCCTGCAACAGTGGTCCACGCCTGCTCAAGCTCGTACGTCCACACTCGGCCCTGATGTTCGACGTCCACAAACATGACGTCCTCCACGATGCGGCGACGAAACCGTTGCGACGCAACAGCCCAGTGTGAGAACGCGGCCACCACAGGTACCGTCTCGGCCTGCTCGTCAGGAAAAACGCTGAACTCGCCGAACTCGCAGCGGTAGCGCCCCGCCTCCTGGTCCAGCACCTCGACATACATGTCTCATCCTCTGCTCGACTGAACGGAGAGAACAGTGTGACAGCCCCGGTTCAGCGCACCCGCCTGCTATGCGGTGCGGGCTCGACTGCGGCGGCGTTGCGCGAGCTCGTCGACACCGCCAGCGGAGGTGGCGTCCTCGCTGGGCATGTTGGCGACTTGCCCGGCAAGCTCAGTCAAGGTGGGGCCAACAGCAATTCCGAACACACCCTGCCCGCCGCGCAACAGATCGAAAACCTCGGCCTCCGACGTGCATTCGTAGACGGTGGTGCCATCCGAGAACAAGTGAGTTGATGCGAGCTCCCGGGTACCTCGATCACGAAGATGATCGATCGCCACCCTGATCTGCTGCAACGAAATACCGGTGTCGAGAAGCCGTTTCACAATCTTGAGTACCAACAAATCCCTGAACGAGTAGATTCGTTGGCTGCCTGAACCTGTTGCTGCCCGCACCGACGGCTCGACAAGCCCTGTCCGGGCCCAATGGTCGAGTTGCCGGTAGGTGACGCCCACGATCTGCACGACCGCCGGCACCCGATAACCGGTGTCGGTGTTGTCCACGCTGTGCACATGGAACAACTCGGGGGCGTAGGCGTCCAACGATTCCTGCATGCGACCAGAATAAACGCTGCCTCCACCATCCGACAGCGCACGACTGGTCGCGACCCGAACCAGTGCGCCCGCCGAAAGCGGACCGATACGCTCACCAGGTGTGCAAGGCAGAGAACGAGCCCGGCGGCCCCAAACGCTGCTCGGCAGACGTACGGCAACGACTACACACCGTCAGTGAGGCTGCCGACGAGCAGACCAACCACAACGCGGCACTGACCATCGAAGATGAGTCGTTGGCGCGACGCATTGAACTGCTTGAGCTGGTCAAAGCCTCCGTCGAGGGTGGGTTGACCGCCGAACAGCAGCAACGTCACGCCGAGATCGTCGCCGACTACGACACCGACCAGCATGAGGATCAGCATGAAGGCGGCTGGGAGTTGCAGGTGATCGCTGCGCGCGCCGACGTCGACCAGGCGTGGGCCGACGCCGAAAGCCTCGGCGCCGAGAAGTTCGTGCGACTACCGGAGTACGCGACTACGGAAGAACAGATCGCTGACTGGATGGCTGCGCGAGAGCAGGCATTCTCACGCTACGAGCAGGCTGTCCTTCGGGTGGGCGCGATTCTGGGTGAGGAAGCTGACCGACGCGCTGCCGAACGCATCAACGACGTCGAACCCGACAACTTTTTGAAACAGTCCGACCTCAATAAGCTGCACCGCGCCGCATTGGAGGCACGTAGGGAGCAACGGCGTGGCGGATCGGCCGCCGCCGCGCAGGAAGCCGTCAACGCCTACAACGCAGCCGCGGACCGCTACAACAGTCAGCCACGACAGGTCACTGCGGTTGGCCGGATGCGGGCGCGGGTATATCGCGAGGTGATCGGCGGAGTACGTGAGCTCGGCGGCGCGCGGCCTGCGATCGGTGGTAGACCCGGCAAAGAAGTCCTCGATGAAATCAACACGGTCGCCGACGACATGCCCGCCGAGTGGGTGCAGGCCACCAACAGGAACGCCACCCCGATGACACTGTCCCGCCGCAAGAACATTCGCGGTAGCTACGACCTTTTCGCCAACAAGATCACCACCGGCGGAGGCTTGCCCACCGCCTACCACGAGTACGCCCACGCCCTCGAAATTGACAATCCCGCAATCCATGTCGCAGCCAACGAGTTCCTACGCCGACGCACCACCAACGCTGACGGCACTCGCGAGCAGGAACGTCCGTACGGCAAACGCGGATCGGGGGAGAAAATCCGTGCCGACGGATTCGTAGACGGCTACATCGGCAAAAGCTATTCGGGCGCCTCAACCGAGGTTTTCTCAGTGGGCACAGAGGCAGTCTTCACCGGCAAATACGGTGGACTCGTCGGCGACGGCAACCACAAAGCCGACCTCGAGCACCGCAACCTGATCCTGGGGCTCTACGCGACGGCCCCAGGCCGCGCCGACTGAAAGTAGACACTAGCAATGACATCACCACCCGCCCAGCCGCAGTCGATCCGACTGTCCGCCAACGACTACGACGGCGCGGCAACCATATCATGGACGCGGTCGGATGCCGCCGACCCCTCCGATCCCGGCACGTGGGAAGGGGACGCGATCTGGGTGGCGCGCGCCCAGGACGCGTTGGCGACGCGTGCACCGATCACAGTTCTCGCCCCTGACGTCACCTACGAGTTCCCGCCGTTCACCGGTGACGTCGACGTCGCCGACATCGCGGCCGCGATCATCGCTGCCGTCGCCGGCCGCGGCGAGGTCAGCGACCTGCTCGACCATCTCCCGGCGTATCTGTTCGACGGCTCCGACGACCCGAACGTCATCTACTGAGCAGCCCCGACAGCTGCTGTGCCCCACCCGATGTGAGGCACAGCAGCTAGTTGGCGGTGGGCTTGCCGTTCTCAAGGTTGCGGCCACCCCACACACCCCACTGGTGGGTGTCGCGGCCGAACGCCTGGCACTCGAGGGCCAGCGGGCAGCCCGCGCACACCTGGCGTGCGTGATCCCACTTCTGCTTGCCGACGGGATGCCATTGCTCAGCATCCTCGCCGGGCCGCGCACAATGAGCCTGCGCCCAGTCGACGTCGGTCGACGGGGCCAGCATCGTGGCCAGCGGCAGCAGCAGCGAACCGGCAGTACGGCTCATGACAGACTCCTTCCCTGATGAGCGGGGATCGGTAGTGATGGTGTTGGCGTCAGTCGGTGACAGCGCCGAGATCGAACAGCTGGTAGACGGCTTTCTGATCTTCGGCCCACGGGTCGTAGACGAACGGCGCATGACGCAGCTGCATGCCAGCCTCCCGGGGCGTTCGGCTGGCCTTGAACTGGTTGCACGTCATGCACGAAGCGACCTGGTTGCCGAACGTGCTCAGCCCTGAACGGCTCTGCGGCACAATGTGGTCGACCGTGTCGGCTGGACCGTCACAGTACGCGCAAATCCACTGGTCGCGACGCATGATCGTGTCAGTCGACGCGTACGAGTCGATCGTCTTGTTGGCGAACGGACGGTAGGCGGCACGCCGGATCGCTACCACCTTGTGAATGGGCAGTGTCAGCGACGGCGATTGCACGGTACGCACCAGCGGGGTGCCTTCCATGTTGCGGGCAACACCGGAGGCGAGGAGTGTGGCAGCGCGCTGCCAACTGACACGCGCAAGAATTTGCAGGCCAGCATTGGTGACGAAAATGGTCATGACCGGAGTCCTCCTCTTCGGAAATGGGTTGGTGAACAACAACGTGCGGTGCACCAACCGGGAGAGGACACCTAGTGTCGGATGAGGTTGGCGCAGAGCATGACACGTTCGGATCCGAACAACGACTGCCTGTCGCGTTCCGATGCTGGTGACGAAATGTGCTGCCACGTCGAATACGTGACGCATGTCAGGTGCTTCGGCATCTGCGCCCACCTCCTTTTCAGTAGTCGATCATTCTGTGTTGCAACGACAATACAACCACACCCCGACACGGTGGCGCGGCACAATAATTCACCCGCCAGGCACGCACCCAGGCCGTAGGGGGAGTGCGCGGGTGACGGCAGCTGGCGGATGAAACCTCACCCGTACGGTAATCGAACCTGACCACGACACCGGGCAGCACCCCCAACCCGAGCTGTCCGCCAACCCGGAAGGCGAACCACGGTGACCACACACCCCACACCGCCCCCGCCGCACACGTCGACCACCACAGCCGAGCCGCTATCGGTGCGGACCGTCGGATGGGGTGGCGACGTCGACCGCATCGAAGTGGCGATGCCGGCCGGATGGAGCGCTACCCGCAACCTCAACAGCCCTGCCGGAGTGCGGGCGCTCGGCGTTGCGCTCATCAACCGCGCCGACCTCATGCCCGACGACGAACACGACGTCGACGAACCAGTGTCGGCCGCGGACCTTCTGCGACTGCAGCTCTGCGAAGCCGCCGACCGCGAGAGTATGACGAACGCCTACATTCAGAACCTGGTGCACAGCATCCACAAGGTGCTCGCCCCGGCACTCGCCGAGCTCGTCGACCCCGCCGCCAGCACCGCAGATCTCCTCACCCAGTTCCAGGAGACCGTCGACAACATCATCGAACTCATCGAACCGGGTGCCGATGACATCTGACATCAGCACCGGCTGGCGGTTCGAAGTGTCCTGCCGCACACCGCCCCTACCAGCCCGGCCTGGCGTCGCCCTCCGCGACGACTGCCTCGAGGCCACCAGGGGACGATACGACGACTTCCTGACTCTCGACGCCAACACGTGCGCGTGGACAGCTGAGCGCACCGTGCTGGCCGGCACCATCGACGATCTCGGCTACCACGACTCCGCCGACGCACTCGCCAGCTTCACATTCCGCCTGCTGCGGTGGGCGTTGACGTGCGGGTTCGGCATCCCCGAAGACGTGTACCTGCCACTCGACGACGTCAGCCTGTCCATCCACAAAATGACCTGACGTGCCCGGAGTGGCCGCCACCGCACCACCTGCCCGGCGTCAGATGAGGTGGCGCCACATCAGGACGGGAACCCGTCCCAGATGATGCCGTCGAGCTCGCGGCCGGCAGCACGCTTGCCGACACGCCTCATCACCGCGCCCCGAGGATCGTTGGCTGTCGCGGCGGCCACCTCAACACTTCCGGACCCGTCAGCGAAGACGATCCGGTCAGCCGGTGACGGATCATCAGCGGGTGCTGGCACCCATTGACCCCACTGTTTGAAACAGAACGCGACGGAGGAGCCGTCGTAGCGGGCGGCAGGCTGGCATTCGTCACGCAAACGTCGCACCCACGCCGGATGCATGGGCCGCGCGTTCGGGCCTGATTCGCCTCCAACAATCACCCAATCAAGTTGGGCGTCTTCTCGGTCGATGCGGGTGTTGTCGTACAGGCTGATCGGACCCAGGCACGGCTCGATCGACACAAACCGAGAGGCGGCAGGCGTGTCCAGCAACACGGGTAGGCGGACGTTCACCCAATGCTGAGTTTCCGCGCTCACCCCCACAACCACATTCGGCAACGGCCAGTCCAGTCCGGAAGCCCCGTACCGCGACGCCGCCTCCTGCAGCACGGCACGCCGAAACTGTTTGTCCGACAGCAGTGCACGCATCCTTCCCGCCCGCTTCGTCAGGATGAGGTAGGTGTGTCGTGGTGTTGCTGCGGTCACCGCGAACGTAGCGGCAATGAACTCGTCAGGTACCTGCTTGTGGAACAAATCTGACTGGGCGGCAACGAAAATGCGGCGCGGCTTCGCCCACCCGAACACCTGCGCCAGACGTTCGGGAACCAAGTTGACGCGGCCAGTCCATTCCCCGTCAGCCTCGGTCCCCGCGTACGGTGCAACCACCGCCGGGTTGGGGTTCGCCTGCATGCGGTGGGCTGTGCGGCGGGCGTAGCAGTGGTCACAACCGGATGACACTGGGGTGCAGCCGATTACATTGTTGAGTGTTGCGTCCGCCCACTCGATCTTCGTCCGATCACTCACCTCGCGCCCCTACCAACGCTCTCGACTCCCCGTCACGCTCGAGGCCTTCACGGCCGTCGGCATAGACGGCGATCCCCAACCGCGAGCACTGAGCGTGCACACGACGAACCCAGCCACCGTCGGCCGGTCGCGGCGCCGCGCCGTCGGCAACGACCACGAAATCCAGAGGCGCCAGCCGCCCATGACGGCACCCGGTTTCGGCGCCTGCGACAGCAGCACTCACATCGATCGGCCCACGCACTTCAAGGAACCGTGCAACAACAGGCGTGTCCTGCAGCGACGCCAGCCGGGTGGAAACCTGGTGCTGCGTGCTCGCAGGAACACCCAACACCAAATTGGACAGAATCCGCTCCCCCCGGTCGGTGACGACACCACAGCCATCCGTTGGTTCGGTGAACCGATCGACATACGACCAGAATCGTCGAGTGCGCAGCAGGTTCGCTGCCCGACCGGGATGTGTTGTCGTCACCCGAAATACGAGGTCAGGATGCGCACTGATCGTAGCGAACGTGCGCGCCACGTCGGTGAGCGGGCGGTCGCTGGCGAACACATCGCAGTGGCCGGCGTCGATGACGACAGTCCTGTCACGGTGTCGGCCACCGAACGTGGCTTGCACCAGATCCCTCAATCGACCAGTCATTCCGTTGTGCTGCCACATAGTTCACCGCCGCTGCAGGAAGTTTCATTGCTGACAACGTGATCGTTGCACGCCGGTTTCAGCCGCGCGTCATACCAACACCGAGACCCCATGCACCACCACCACGGTAGTAACTATCTGGCCGACCATGCCCATTCGGGGAACTCGGTTTCGAGGCGGCGGATACGGTCAGCGTCGAGACGGCCAGCCTTGTATTCGCTACGGCGGTGGCTCACCCATGACCCGATCTGGTAGCCGTCGATCTCTGCGCCCCTGGGTGCGCGGCTGGTGCCGTGCTCAGCAACATACCTGTGCAGGTAGGCAACACCTTCCTCGAACATATTGATTGACCATGCCCAGTCGGGGAACTCGGTTTCGAGGCGGCGGATACGGTCGGAGGCGAGACGGCCCGCGGCGTGGTCGAGGCGTCGATACTGCACCCACCGTCCGATCCGGAAACCGTCGATAACTGCTCTCTGGGGTGCGCGGCTGGTGCCGTGCTCAGCAACGTACAGCCGTAGGTAGGCAACACCTTCCTCGAACGCCGCGTCCTTGACAGACCAGACCCAGTCGGGGAACTCGGTTTCGAGGCGGCGGATACGGTCGGAGGCGAGACGGCCCGCAGCATACTCGGTGCGGCGGGACCGTACCCATTCCCCGATCCCGAAGCCGTCGATAACTGCTCTCTGGGGTGCGCGGCTGGTGCCGTGCTCAGCAACGTACAGCCGTAGGTAGGCAACACCTTCCTCGAACGCCGCGTCCTTGACAGACCATACCCAGTCGGGGAACTCGGTTTCGAGGAGGTGGATACGGTCGGCGGTGAGACGGCCCGCGGCATACTGCGTACGCTGGCGGGATACCCATTCCCCGATCCCGAAGTCGTCGATCTCTGCACCCTTGGGTGCGCGGCTGGTGCCGTGCGTAGCAACGTACCTGTGCAGGTATGCAACACCTTCCTCGAAGGGGTCGGACACCACCTGGATGAGACGGACGGTGAGGGCGTCGGCGATGGAGTCCACAACCCCGGGATCTGCCAACACGGTCACATTGTCGGGGAGGCGTTCGTGGTTTCCTGGCGTGGCGAGTGAGCGGCGGGCTTCGGCGATATCGAACTCAAGTTGCTGGTCGTGGTCTTGGAGCGCTCGCAGGGTTTGCGCGGCCGCACGGAAATTGGTGTCGGCTACCGCCATTTCTGGGTCGTCGTCAGGGGTGAGGTAGACGGGCAACACAATCACAGACGGATGGTTGCGTCGCGGGTGTTTCCGGATGGCGCGGCCCACCGCTTGGGTGACGTCGATCTGTGAACTGCGCGGCTGGGCGAACATGATGCCGTCGAGTGCGGGGACGTTGATGCCTTCGGTGAGCACTTTGGAGTTGGTGACCACCATGTGCGCGTCGTCGCCTGTTCCGTCTAACTGGGTGAGGCAGGTGCGGCGTTCGTCCGCCGTCGCCGATCCGTCAAGATGCCGGACCGTAGTGCCATGCGTGAAGGCGGAGGAGAGGATGGGGCCTGCGATGTCGGAGTAGGCGGAAGCGAACCGTTTGGAGGCGCTAATCGTGTTGTGGAACACGATGATCCGGTGCAACCCGAACTGTTCGGAAGCGCGGGCGAGTGCGATCTGACCGGCGATCTCCTGGACCGACAACTCGCCGCCGTCAGCCAAAGTGGTGCCGTAGCTTGGATTGGCGATGAGCCGGGCCACATCGT
The DNA here is from genome assembly GCF_000248075.1 of Gordonia otitidis NBRC 100426. Taxonomy (GTDB): domain Bacteria; phylum Actinomycetota; class Actinomycetes; order Mycobacteriales; family Mycobacteriaceae; genus Gordonia; species Gordonia otitidis. The sequence goes on from NZ_BAFB01000202.1 coordinate 21,783, forward strand.
CGTCGGTGACGACGACGATCGCGACCTGGTAGGGCGACAGCAAGTCTTGGGCGATCGCTTGGCCAAACGTCAACTCGTACAAGCGTGGCCCGTACAAGGAGGTGTCGTCCATCGAGGCGACGGTGGTTGCGTCGCCGCCACCGTCAACGGTCACGGAGCTGCTCGTGTGGACACGTGGAGTGGCGGTCATGAACAGTCGCCGCTGTGCGGGGATCAGGTGATCGTGCAGGATTGTGCCGAACGGTTTGGTTATCTCGCCGGCGGTGCGGTGCGCTTCATCAACGACCACCACATCCCACTCGTGGGCCCGATCGTGGTGAATGTCGGCCAGCCGCACCGTGGATTGGTAGGTGCAGAACACCACCACCAGGCGGTCGTTGCTGCGGCCGTCAAGCCAGTCGGCGAGCACCTGCGGAGTTGTAGTTGAAGGGATCGGCAACTGGTCGGCGGCAATGTCTTCGGCCGCTGCGCGTTTGTCTGAACAGAACGCGAACGCATCGAACGTGTCGGCGGTGTCGGCCCGCCACGCGCGCACCGTCTGGTCGATCAATCCGAGAGTCGGCACCAACACGAGGACACGGCCCCCGGCAACACGCTGGTGAACGGCTTCGGCTGTGCGCAACCCGACGAGCGTCTTGCCGGTCCCGCACGCCATCGTGATTTGTGCGCGCCCACCGTCGCCGATCGCAGCCATCACCGCATCAAAGGCTTTGCGCTGGTGCGGTCTTAGCGCTTTCGGTGTACTGCGTTCGGTCATGCCACCTCCATCCGAGAGTGTCGTGCGGGCACGGGTCAGCGAAGCTGTGTCTCGATGCTATGAAGCAGTACGTCGCGGAGCACGGGGTTGGCGGCGTCGTCACCGTCCGCGAAACCCACCGTGACGTCAGGTGGGGCTGCCAGACGCAGATCGGTGGTGCTGCCGTCGGGTGCGGTGAGCGTCCACTGCCATCGGAAGCTGCGCGTCGGGGGCTGCAGCACATACGCTCGCCCGGGGTTTGCGGTGACAATCGGTGCCACATGCCCGATCAGCCACAACGGCAGCGTGTCCGGCAGTGTTGGGTCTCCGTCGAGGGTCACCACCACACGCAGCCGAGGAAGGTCGGCAGGTACAGACTCGGGGTCAGGTTGCGGCCAGTCAACGGTCTGCAGGGGACTGTATCCCCATAGTGGTTCGCTGCGGACGCACGTGTAGAACACGGTCGCCGATCGCATCCACTGCTCCATCGTGGGCGTCGGGAAGCCGGGCAGGACGCGCTCAGCGAGCTGCGCAGCCAGCAGCGACTGCACAGCGTCGCGCCGCGGGTCGTCGAGGCCGATATCAACCAGCAGCGACGCATCTGCCGGTAAAAGCACGGGGGTGCTGCTGGCGTCATGGCCCAGCAGAATAGCGGGCCGGTACGGATTGGGGAGGGTGGCTTGCGGGCGGTCGGGGTCGCGCGTTCCGCGTGGCGCGAGCCCCAGAATGCTGTGGACGTGGTCGCGGTCGTCAGCTGTGTAGCTTGATCGCACACCCGACGCCGACATGCCTGTCGCGGCAGCGATTTTCCCCAGCGAGATCGGTGGATCACCCCATTCGCGGAGGAGGCATATGAGTAGGCGGATGCTTTCGTTGATTCCGTCGCGATATTCGATGAGGCGGACGAGTTCAGCCAGCTGCGGGTCGAGGGTGGTTCGACCTTCGGCGGCGTTCCGATAGTCTCGTGCGGCCTGCGAGACTGATTCCTCGAGCAGCACATCGGATGGGATGTTGTCGCGCATCTCATCTTCGGCGGCTATGTCTTCTTGGGCTGTTTTCAGGTCTGTGCGGTCGAGGACCGCGCGAACCCACACCGGCGGAACGGATGGATCGGTATCTGCCATGTCGCTTTCACCTCTGCACGTAGGTTGTTCGGCGCCGCTGCCGTAGGGGAGGGCCAGCACAGCGAGTACGTGCAACGGTAGCGTGTGCGACCGTCGCACGCAATGGGTTCGTCTTGTTCGCCGTCGACTCCCTCCGTGATCTCGGCCGACCACTCCACCCCCGGGCAGGACACGCAATGCGCTGTCCACCAACGGATGAGCGCTCCGCTACCTCATGAACGCCGGACTCGCGAGGTTCGAGCCTCGCGGTCCCCGGCTAGTCGGCCAGGTCGGAACGCCGCCGCCGGATCTTGGCTATTGCCGCACACGCGTCGTCGCTCGGTTGATCGACGCCGGCGACACCGTGCTGTGCGGCGGCGCGACCGGACTCGAATAGGGGTGTGGGGGAGACGTAGTCCACGCACTCGGTGAACGTGTCACCGTCGATGTCCCCGGCCATCAGCGCCAGCCGCAACGCCAGCAACTCCTCGCCGTGACATCCCACCCAACCCGAGCACAGGCGTGACTGGTCGCTGGACCCGTCGTTCTGGTGGCACATGAACAATGCCGACGGCTGGTCGGCGGTGTCTCTGTCGTAGGCGGCGAGCTTCTCGTACTCGCTGACCGCCCAGACACCCGACGGCACATCCCGGCGGTACGGGCAGCTGGCGCACGGACGCGGAGTAGGTCCGGCCACCGAATGCTTCTCCGAGGACCCTGGCATAGCTTCATCCCTTCCAACGAATGAGTTCCCGTCAAGCACACCACCCACGATAAGGGGCTGCGGCACAACCTGATTGCCGCGCAAACCGACGCTACTGCGTGACGATGGTACGGACATCAACCGCAACGGAAGGTTCTCCGATCATGAGCACACGATGCATCCTCGGTGTCCGCACCGCTGACCACACCGGCGTCCGCGCCTACGGGCGGCTTGTGCACTGCGACGGCTACCCGGAAGCCGTACTCCCCGAACTACGCACGATCGTTGACCGCGACGGCTGCGCTACAGCCATGGACACGCTGCTGCAAAACGAATGGCATTCACTGCACGCCGACCAGAACGCCTACAGTGCCTTCCCGACAGGTATCGCCGTCGCGGGCTACGGGGTTGCCGTCGATCCCGCCGACGTCGTCGTCTACACCGATGAAGGTGTTGTTCCGTTCGAGTTAAGCGAGTGGACGGCAAGCGACCTCGTCCACGACCGCGTCGACGCCCAGTACGGATACTTCCTTGACCCGTCGACGCTCACCGTCGAGCTCGTGTCCGTCTACCCGACGGTGAAACGGAAACGTCAACCACTGTTCGGGGTACGCCGGTGACACACGGCCTCGGCTCGATGTGGACGCGTGAGCAAGCAGTCGCCGACATGACGGTCGATCAACGACCCCCACGCCCCCGGTTCGCGGCAATCGCCGATCTCGCTGCCGCGCGAGTTGCGGCCGAATCAATTCGGGCGCAACCACCGACAGCGGCGAACCTCTCGGATGAAGCGTTGATCGTGATGTTCGCGGGCTGCAGTGTGCGTCGCAGCGAACTACCACTGGTGCGTGAAGCGTTCCGCCGCAACTATCTCGGATCAGTCGACGTGCTGGGGTCGGCGGTTGCTCCGAAGTGACTGGCGTTGTTGTCGCGCGTATGCGTCGTGGCAGGTGATTCTGCGGGCTTCACACGCCTGCGTCCACAGCCTCGCCTCATCGGCGGGAGTGAGTGTGCCTGCCGCACACCGGGCTGTGTAGTCGGACACCGCTTGCGACATCCGCTTAGCAGCGTCGGCCGCCGCAGCTTCGAGGTGATGTCGGGCTGTCAACGTCACTCGTTGTTCACGGCACCTCAGTAGCAGCAGCGTGAATGCGGTGAGCATCGCTGTCAGCGGCAGTATCCAGCCGAGCGTGTCAGACGGGAGGCGAACGGTGCTCGAGTTCAGCAGCAGCGTGTGCGAGACGGCGGCGCAGCTTCCGAAAACAGCGAGATCCAGCAACGATGCTGCGGCGTCTCGCCGCGACCGGAACGCCAACTTCCATGCGATCTGAACACACGACGGAATGAGCAAGATCAGGAACATGCAGACGAGCAGTAGTCGCGGCGCGAAATTGCCGGCGAGAAGCGTCACCGGTACCGCCGCGGCGAGCGCGCAGTACGCAGCCTGTGTCGACCAAAACCATCGGTCGCTGACATCGGTGGGGGCGCCCTGCGGCGCATACCATCCTGCACGTCTACGCAGACGCTGCGACATCACCAGTGACACTGCTGCGACGGCTGCGCCGCACACCATCATGATGAGCGACGTCGAGGTCACGAGTTCGGAGGCCTCAAGAACGCCGGCGGCACGTAGATGATCAAACTGGTCGATCGACATCGAGTACACCGGCATCCTGATGATCGCCCATACGAACAGCCCGGTCATTATCGACCGGCCAGCGAAAGAGACGAGATCGGCGTACTTCAACAGCTTTCGACTCGCCGGATACTCCCATACGCGCACAGTTGGGCTGGGTTCACTGATCGGGGGGCGTGGTGGCAGCACATCGCTCAGAAACCGTGAGACATGCTGCGCAACGGTCGTCGGTCGAAGGTACACGTACACAACAAATCCGGCGGCGATCGCAACGACCAGGAGTGGGGCAGCGGCGTCGGGCATCAGTCATCTCCATCGGAAGTGGGCCGAACTGTGGCAGGGGTGCGCGGAGCGCGGATGATTGCTGCAGCAATGTCGAAGAGGCTTGCTCCCCGCGAATGCAGCCGCGACACCATCTGGGGGCGAATCCCAAGCTGGTCGGCGACAGCTCGAACGGTGCTGTCCGCCACCGCGTGTGAGACTGCAGCTGCCCGGACGTCGGTGAACATGCGTTGCGTGTGTGCAGCCTGGGCAGCCACTTCGGCGGCGGCGAGGGCTACCGCGGCCGGGTTCGTCAGCCAAGGCCATCGCAGAGTGTCCGTGTCGGGATATGTGAGCAGCGGCGTCGGATCGGCGAGAACCGCTTTAAGGTCGTCGACGCTGATGCCAGCGTTGTCGAACAGCGGCGCTAGGCGGGCGACGTCGTGGGGGCTTCGGTGCGCTCCGAGGAGCTGTCCCCAGCCGCCGGGATGAGAGTGTGGGTGTTCCACGGCAGTTGATCCTGTAGTGAGTGGCTTCGATGTATGCCCTTCACCTAAGCACGCAACGGGGGGGTTGCGCAACAAGTCCGGGGTGCTGGCCCAACCACGTTGCCAACTGCCAACCACGCCGCCCCGGACGCATCGCGAGGCGGCGGGATGACCTTCGTCAGGAGCGTTCGGCCCTCAGCGCGGCGTCGCGCCCGACAGCCTCGATCGCGTACTGAGGGATGCGGAAACCGTTGTCACGCAGCGCCGTGAGTTGGGTGAGGCATTCGTGTGCGCTGTCGACACGCAATTCGGTGCCTGCCTCCGCAGCCTCGATGGGTTCGTAGCTGCCGTGCTCCTGCGCCTCGTAGTGAGCCATCAACTGTTCGGCGAAGTCTGACTGTCCAGCGGTCGGCAATGGCGGCACCGGATGCTGCGGATGGGCCACGAAACGGCTCTCAGCGACATGAATAACCCACTGTCCGTGCACATCGAAATACACGTACACATCGCTGTCGGCTCCGAAACGTACGTAACTCATTCATCGAATCCTTCCAGGATGCGCCGTGACGCGGGACCACTCAACGAACCAGGATCATAGTCTGTGGGACAGCGACTTTCGCTGCACATGCACGACACGCAGGCCGTCCTCGCTAGCATCATCATGCCATCGCCGTCTGACATCAGCGCCGCCACAGCTAACGTCAGCGACCCAGCCGCGCCGGTCCTCGAATAGTGCTGCCGCACAACACCGGCACCGAATGCGACGCTGGGCGACATGACAGACACACCAGCCCTTCTCGCGTGGTCGACGTGGGGCACGGTCATCGCCGTGCTCGCGACATCCCTACAGGCCGGACGCTTCCTGCGACAGTCACCGGCGCTATGGGTCGATCTGTCAGACATGCGCGAGGATCCGCAGATCGTGCCTGCCTCGGCCGGCAGGCACAGACGCACAACACGGACGCACCCTGCTCGCGCTCACCACCGTCACAGCGAAGACTCCGAATGGGCTGAGAGCATCGCCTGGTACCTGCTGACCATCGCCAGCTACATCAGCGTGTGGGTGACCGCGGTCGATGCCGCCCGGGCAGGGCAGCCAGTCGCCTACTGGGTGGCGGCAGGCGGAACCGTTACGGGCGTCTATGCCATGGCTTACGCGTTCTCGGTGAACAGCTACCCCGAGCACGCCACGTGCAGCGCTCGCAGCGTCTACCCAACCGCGACCGTCATCATCAAGGCTGCGCTGCACCCGGCCCGCGCAGCCACGGAAGTGTATGGCCGGATGCGCCGGTTCGTTACGGCAGTGGCACGTAAAAGCGTGTGACACAGTCATAAATCACCAGCCAGGAACGGAGATCGTGATGTGGCAAGTTGCAGCCGCCGTGGTTCTCGCCGCACTGTCAGTGTATTCGATCGCGGCGGCGATCCTCATGGTGTGGACGGCGAAACCGCTCGCGGCTGTCGTGTTCGTCTGCTGCGCAGCCGCTTTGACGACGACCGCACTCTCAGCGCTGCACGAAGGTGCGGCTCATGTCGCGTTCTGGGTGGCCGCAGCGCTGGTATCAGCGGTGCTCACGGTCGGACTGTGGCCGGTCATCGCGGAACACCTGGTGTGCCCCCAGCTCGGACACAAACCGGCACTCGGCGAACGCATCACAATCGGTGACGACCGCTCTGGGAACGTACAAGTTGGCGCGTACTGCACCCGCTGCAAAGAACGCGTCGGCGACTAATCACATCACCACTTGCCGGAGGAAACGTGAACGCCAGACCGATACACACACGGCTGAACATAGAAAAGAATCCCTGTGTGACAGACGAAGTGACCGAGTCATTTCAGCCATCCGCCGAGTGCGTGGTCTGCCGCCACGCACGCGGTCGAGGCCCACTCACTGTCCACCTACTGCCTGTGTCCGATGCGGTCGCCATCGCATATGCCACGCACACGCGCTGCTCCGCCGGGCCGATCGCCGCAGATATGCAGACCACCTACTTCATTGGGCACGGAACGTTGGTGCTAGCGCACAACGGCATACTCGAGCGCACCGCGGGCATCGTCGTCAACCCGGCCGCCGAACTGTTCGCCGTCTGCCGTGTCGGGCCGAACCTGTGGGGAGATCCGCTACGCCGACACCGCGACGCCGGGTACCGCACCGACAACGCCACGAGTAGTCAGTCACCGTCGCGTCTGGTGACCTGGACCGAGAGGGGCGGGGCACTCGTCGTGCACGACCACGTACTCCAAGCGCAGTTCAGCGTCGACGTCCCTGACACCTTCTGGCCGCTCGTGCGGAAACGCGGCGGCTTCGTGTATTCGGTCAGCTTCCGACATTGGGTCGCCGAACTGTTCTCTGACACTCACGCCATCGACGTCTACCTCGACGACGACCCAGACGGATCGGCACACACCTGGGTACCCGCCGCCAACAACTACCTACCTGCGTGGGCAGTGTGAACGTGCCGCTCTTGTCGTAAGCAGGTGCGACACTGTGAGCAATCCGAAAACACCGAGAGGATCGCCATGAACGCGCCCACTCTCGTTTCATCCATCGCCTCGCACTACGCAGCCGAGCGGCCGTCGACGGCAGCACTCGCAACTCCCGACAACATCTGCCGCACCCCCAATATCGCCACAACAACACTGGGCCCCAAGCATTCGTGCCGATGAAAGGACCCCACATGGCGACACCCACGACCACCAACCCGTACTGGGACCGGCTGCTCGCCGAGGCCACACACCTGCGCGAGGTCAACAGTCGCCTGGCCGAAGGGATGCTGCGCCAGCACGCCACACTCGACGACGCGTCGCGCCGACACCTGGTTGATCAGCTGTCGCGCAACCAACATGCGGCCGACCGTATTCAGCAGCAAGTGGATTGGTATCGGCACCAGTCAGGTGAAGTGCTCGCAGTCGTACCAGCTGGGCCCGCCTGGTCCGACTAGCCGACATCCCACTGAACAGCCACAGGAAGGACACCAGCATGGACGACGAACTCCGCGCCCTGATGCGCGTAACCGTCCCCACCGGACAACACGGCACTGCGCGCGTTGAGCGGTTCGTGGTCACCGAAGAGCAGTCCGCGTTGACCGCGCTGACACACGGCGACCGATACTGTGCACCAGGCGAATACACGCGGCTACTCGTCGACAACGAACTATGGATGTCCGACACCCGCGCCGAGGCTGCCGACCACCTGCCGTTTCTACGTGTCGTTCGCGCGGAAAGGGCGCATTCGGTTCTCATCACCGGCCTCGGACTCGGAATGGTGCTCCGCGCCTGCCTGAACCTGCCGCATGTGGATCGCCTCGACGTCATCGAACTGAACACCGACGTCATCGCCCTAGTCGGAGAGCACTACACGCAGATGGCCCACCAGAACGGGGTGCAGCTACGCATCCACCACGCCGACGCCCACGCCGGCATCAGCTGCTTCGACACGACGGTCGATCGATTCGACCTCGCATGGCACGACATCTGGAAGAGCATCGGCGAACACGACGACGCCACAATCGATTCGATCATCGGCCACTACCGGCCCATCGTCACCGGCCGTCAAATGTGTTGGGCAGAAGCTGAAAGCCGCAACTTCCTCGCCTACGTCCTGTAGCCCACCACCCCGCACTTGCAGTGCCGCAGCTCCCTAGTCGGGCAGGCCAGTGTGGACAGTGCCAGATCACACCATCCCCTGCGCGGGGTGTGGGCCCAACCCGGCGGTTCGGCCCACACCCGACAGGCGCGGACGCGGACTGTCCACACCATCACCGCACTACATGCTGCACGGTGGCCGGCCGAGTGCCGCAGACGATCACACCGTCAGTAGATGCTGAACATGCACCACCACAAACGTCGATAGGAAAACACCATGATCGAGACCTGCACTACATCCCCCGTCGCCAACGACGAGTTCGCCTCGTGGATCGATACGTTCCTCGAGGAGAAGGGCATCGACCCGCAACACGTGTTCACCGTCGCCGGCCCCAGCAACCTCGAGAACATCATTCCTGTCGGAGTGGTCATCGAACACGCCAAGATCGCCTCACCCGGCGAACAAGCAACCATCAAGGACACGCTCGTGCAGATCGACTTCCGCGACGGCGACGTCCTGCACTACCTCGAGTTCCTCGCAACGGGCATCGCCCACTAGACGATCACGCCCACCAGCTGGCCGGGACAACCGAAGGGACGTAGCCGATGAATGGGTGGAACCCGCCGAAATCGTTGCAACACACCATCAACAACGCGCTCCACAGCCGCCGCTCCTTTGCTGTCAGCCACGGCAAGGACACCGGCGACCACCCATTCGTCAGCCTGACTGTGAGATGGGACGGCCACGAACTACGCCTGACCTGGCACACCCGGACCACCGGCACCTACCGATTCTTCTCCGGCCTGGCAGCCACCCCCACCACCGGATGGCGCGACGTGACCCTCGCGCAGGCCAACACACTCATCCGCGGTGAAGATGACGTGAACACTGACGCGCGACTCCACCGCACCACAATGAGCGAAACCAGCCAAGCAGCAACCCCAGCCGCCCCCACTGCTGGCGGACACACACCCGCGATCGGCACCGACTGCAACTCCACGCCAGCCACAAACGCGGGAACAGGGGACGAGATACTGCTGCAAACAGCCCGAGTCTGGCAGCTGCGGATGCTGGGCACCAAACGATTTGCGCGCACCATCATCGGCGCCGACATCAGCCGAATCCTCAACACTGCAGATGACAACCACGCGGTGCTGCAACTGTTCGACGACTACACCCACCATGTGCCCGCTGATATCGCCGCCGAAGTCCGCGCCGTCCTCGAGTGGACACCGTGGACGCACCGACCTCCCGTGCATGTGACACGCGACGAGGTGCCTGACGAACTGTTCGTCGCCATCAGCGAAGCCGCGCAACGTCATCGACACGAACGTTGAGTCATCACCAGCACCACATCAGGCCGACACCTGCCGGCGCCTGATGTAGTGACAGCTGTCCGGTGGCCGCCCTGCGCCCGCTGCACACCTTGATCTCGACCTGCTATTGCGGCGTCGGTTCGCGGTGCGCAGCGGGAGAACGTCACCGCCGCAACTCGCACGCCCACGTGACGCGACCGCACACGGTGCACGTGTAGGTGGATGCGGGGCCATGGTCACACTGCTCGGTTGGGCCAACCTCTGCCTTGTCATTACCGCAGTAGCAGTCGAGATCGATCAACATCGCTGTAGCTCCTTCGAGCCGTTCCCGGCGGCTTTCCACCGAGGGGCGATCAACATACAGGATCAGTACGCACAGAACCAAACCGTGCTGTACCTGGCGAATTGGCGCATGCTCAGATCTCATTCCACGTCTCATCAAAGATGGCGGTGAGGCGTCCACCAGCGGTGTCGGCCAGGAGTTGCGCTAGTTGGCGCGCGTGGTCGTCGTCGTCCGCCTGCACGTCGAAGCGCAACTCAATCGTGTACGACGCACCACCCGATTTGGGTGTGCGAGGCTGGCCCGACTGCGCGATGCTGACCGCTTCGCCGAGCGTGCAGCCGTCGAGGGCTCGCCGCCAGTAGCGTGGCCAAACGGGCAGTGGCTGCGGGGGCGGACCGGCAGGTTTACCTGCAGCGCAGTCAGAGTGCTCGTCGATCGACCAACCGCCGGCATCGGAGTACCCGTATTCGGTGTGACAACCGGTGCATTCAACGGACACGGAGAAGGGTCCGTCGTGGTCGGCAACCTCGACTGGCACACGTGCATCGCTCATGGTGACGAGCGAGTCGAGAGCTTCGCCGTTACGCGAGGCGGCATCAGCTTCGTCGGCCGTGATGAACCAGGCCGTCGAACCGAGGGCACCGCCGAGGTCAACCGCATAGTCGTTGATCCAGTGCTGCAGCGAGACGTGCACGCGCCACTGCGGCTCAGCTGGGGGAGTGGATGTCATCGTCGGTCCTTTCTGTTGGTGGATGGCGACAACGCTAGATTTCGTGCTCGCAGCTGCGCGGCAATCGCCTGGGCGACAGCAGCGGCAGCCAGGGGGACCGGATTGAAGGACTCGAATAAACGGACAACACGGTGGGGTGTGGGTTCTGGTTGGCAAGGAGAGGGAGTCTCCGAGTCGGCCCTAACCGCCCTCCACACCAAGCGTCGTCTGGCATCTGTTTGCCCGGCCTGACCTGTCCTCGTCGACATGAACGCCGCGTTCGGTTGGGGCCGGTTGAGTGGCTGGGCGGGAACCGACGCCACTTCGTGTACGGGCCGCTGGATTCACCTACTCGTCGCGCCAGTCCGCAGCGCAGCAGGCGTGGGTACGGTTTTGCGTCGCCGAATGGGTGGCCATTGTCGATGTCGCTCTGTCCACAGCCAGCAAGCGGCACGTAGAAATGATGGGGCTATGGCTGCCAGCACAAGCGATCGTCGGCGTCGACCGACTGTGACTGCCGCGCAGCCGATTGGGCAACAGCAACACTGGATGCATCGTCCAATCGTGAAGGAGCCGAACATGACCGAGCAGGCAAAGACGGCGCAGCTGATGGAAATCTCCGTGCGCACTGCTGTCGCCGACTGGGTTGAGGCGTCCATGTGGATGCTGTCAGAACCGCACATGGAGGACGGGACGCATGTCGAGTTCGTGGCGTCACTGACGAGCGGTCGACTGCGCGACCTTGTGGCGGCAACTCGCGACGGAGACTTGATCTATACCCAGGACGGGGAGCTGCTGATGCTCGCCATGACCGGAATCGACGCCCACGGGAATCAGGAATCATATTCGGTGGATGAACAGTTCGAGCGTATCGGCTACACAACCACCAGGTAGGCCAGTGGTCGTCCGCCACCACAGACCACCCGCACCGGGAAGGCGACGATCGGGGGTGACGCTGTCCGGCCCCTGGCGGCAGCGGAGCATCACACTGGCCGCCGGTGTCGAGACTGTCCGGCATGCTGTTCCTAGCGCCGATCTGAGTAACGTGGCGGCCCTTCGGGAGCCACGCAGTCTCGGGGAAATTGTAGAGGCGGGCGAGCGGAGCGCTCGAACCGTGTTGCCGCACAGCCGCATCGGGCGGTGATTGCCTCAGTGGGTACCACTGCGCGGGTCGTGCTCACCGGCGAGGCCCCGAGAAACAAGGAGAGTGACCATGCCGAACTGGGCGACAAACACGATTGAGTTCACCGCAACACCCGAGCGTCTGGGGCGGGTGCGAGACGCTGTTCGCACCGATACGTCTGGGGGAGAGTTCGACTTCGACGTCCTGTGTCCGATGCCAGATGAGCTGCGGGGCAGCATCTCTCCGATGAGGGTGCTTCCTGATCTCTCGGCCCTGACCGAGTTCGCGAGCGCCCACCATTACGAGGTGGACTCGGCGGCAGGCACAGCATTGATGGTCGCAGGCCGCGAGCGTGGGACGGTGGCGATGACCTCCGCGACGGCGGATCGCCTGATCGCAATGTATGGCGCAACCAACTGGTATGACTGGCGGCGAGCGAACTGGGGAACGAAGTGGACAGGGCATGCCCCGGAAGTGCTTCTCGACGAACCGAGGCGTCTGGTCGTTCGCTTCGGCACTGCGTGGACAGCGCCGCACGGATTGTTGGCGCACCTTGCCAGCCAGGGCATCGCCAGCATTGGTGTCACCATCCACGAGGATGGATGCGAAGTGGAGTTCTTGGGCGACGAGTCCACCATTGCTGAGGTGTTCGTGGTTGAGGAAGAGTCCGTGACGTTCGGCGATGATTCCGAGGACACCTACACGATTCGGCAGGTGGCACTTCTCCACTGATGCATCGAGCTCACGCGGATGCGCTCTCCGCTGCTGGCAGCCCGCCTAACGCTGGTCACTCGGCGCGAAACCACTGCCGCGCCGAGTGGTTGGTGATCCATACGGTGATGGGACCGACCGGAACAACAAGGAGGAATACATGGCTGACTCAGCCGCACGTAGGGCCGCTATCGATGATGCCGTCGAGGCGACGAACCGGGCGAACGCCGCCGCCGCCGTCGAGATGCGCGACATCATGCGCGAACACGGGTGGAAGGCCGCAGAGATCGACGTGGAGGAAATGTCGCGGGTACTGCGCGTACAGGACGCCGCGACAGGCGACTGGCTGGAACTCGATGAGGAGCTGGCCGACGACGTCTCCGATGCCGCCGGTTGGCTGGCGAAGCCGCTGATGAAGTGGGTGGGCGGAGACTTCGACTACGTGGTCACCCTCGAGACCTTGGAGACGTCCACGCAGCCTCACACCGCCACCTGATCGGCAGTGCCTTCCGCCCCTGGCCGACAGTGAGGCCGGGTGCGGAAGTGCATCACCGCCATCGGTGGCACTGTCCGCTCACCGTCATCCTGCGGTGACAGCAGCATCGCTCAGCCACAAGGGATCAACAGCTGAAACAGGTCTGCCGCACAGCCGGAGTGGCTGCTGGTTACGTCAACGGTGACCGCAGGCCAAGGTATAGGCCCAGGTCATCAACAGTTGAAAGGACGCCCATGTCAGACCGCACATGCTTCCAGATCGTCATCTACGCCGCGCCCGACAACGAGGTCACCGCCATCGAGCACATCTTCGAGCAGTACGACATCGGCTACCGCGAGACGAGCGACAGTGAGAGCCTTTACAAGGTTGTGCTCGGCGCACACGCTCACAGTTACGAAATCCGCTGCGGCTCAGCCACCGACATCTCCCAAGAACTCATCCGCCACGCGCCGGGATCAAGCTGGGAGTTATGGGAGGATCCGGCGTACGAGTGGCTTGGCGATGTGCATCGCTACACACCCGAGCTGGGACTGTTCGCCGCGGAGTGCACCAGCGAGGGATGCCCAGTGTTCACCGTTGCCGAGGTGCTGCAGATGGTAACCCAAACCGAGCAGAGTCGACTGCGGGCACTCGGAGAAGCTCACCGGAAAGCGCTGACCACGCTAGGCGAAGCCATCGCCGACGTGTAGCGACCCGCAACCGCAGCGCAGGCCATCGCAAAGGGTGCGATGGCCTGCTCTGCATCACTCCTGAACCGAAAGAGCTGTCCGGTTGCGATGGCGAAGGTGTCACCCCGCCGACCGGGCGGAGGTGATCCTTCACCGCGCTAGTGCACGGAGCTGGGGTCGATTGGCGACCAGCCCGCCTCCGATGCGGCCTCGACACGGCACACGAAGTCCTCGATTTCCCCAACCTCATCGCAGGGGCACTCAAATCCTCCCGCTGGTGTGGTGCTCACCGTCACAGAGTCGAGGAACATTTCATGCCAACCATGATCGACATCAGCGATAGGAAAGCTCGACCACGCACCGTATCCGTGATGTGTGAGTTCGAGCTGCTCGGGGCAGTAGTAAACCTTGTCGTCCAAGGCGGCACGCAGCCGCGTGATCTGCGCATCGGTCACCTCGCCGACAGCGACTATCGCCGACGACCGTTTGCAGTTGCTTCCATCGCGGTACATGACCGGAATGATCGTAATTGTCTCGCTCACAACAGTTCCTTTCACTAGCCTGGGTTCCTTGTTCTCGCAGTGTCGCAACCGATTGCCGGCCGCTGCGTCACTCGCACGCACGTAGGAAGGGGCCTGGGCTGATCGAGGCGATTGACGAAGACAGACAGGGGCGAACGCTGTCCGCGCGAGACGCAGCGCGATCGGCCGCGTGTGCCCGCCGCTGGTGCCGCCGCGTGTCGGCTGTGCTCGATAGCGTGCTGCTACACCGAACAAGGGAGCAGAAGACATGGCAGCGCTGACCGACACGCCGCTGGTGTTCATCGACACCGAAACAACCGGCCTCAACACGTTCAGCGACGACATCTGGGAAGTCGCCGGTATTCGTCGAGACACGGACGGGGAACACGCCTTCCAGATGTTCGTCCACCACGACCCACGCAAGGCCGAACACCTTCCCGAGCGCTACTTCAACGACTACCAACGGCGCTTCGACCGATCCGCCGCGGTCAGCGCAACCGAAGCCGTGAACCGCATCATCGACGTGTGCGCCGGGCGTGCAGTCATGGTCGGCGCGAACATCAGCTTCGACATGCACCTCATCGAGCGGATGCTCCGCGACGCGGGGCACACCATCATGCCGTGGGACTACCACCTCCTCGACATCGAGGCATACGCCCTCGGCCATCTCGCGGGACGGATTCGAGGCCCGTGGAAGTCAGACGAGCTCGCCCGCCAGTGCGGTGTGCAGATGGGTACCGTCACCGATCCCGAATACCGCAGGCATACAGCAGCCGACGACGCCCGCTGGGTCCGAGACTGGTACGACACCATCAACAGGCCGGTCGGGGCTACATATCAAGCGGGCCGCAGCACAGCGATTCCTGAACCCCGACTGGTAGCGATACGGCAAGCCGCGAAAGAAGCTGCAGCACAGTCACAGTTCGTCGACCCGCACCAGTGCTTTCGAGCAAGCCGTGTCATCAGAACACGTGGAGAAAGATGGGCTGCTGCCATCCTCGGACGCGACCTCAGTCGACGCAGCATGAGTGATCCGTCGCTGCCTCACCTCACCGCAGGCGAACTTGAGGTTATCGTCGCCGCCGACACCGAAGAGGACCGCCACGCCGTCGCCCACCTCGACACGCCATAAGGCCAAGCACCTATCGAGCGACAGCGATCCTCACCAGCGCGATGCACCCAATGGCCTGCAGTACAGGAGTGACGCCGGGCGCTGTCTGCGCCTCCGACAAAGACTCAAACAGCCACCCAACTTCGGGTGCTCTAACAGTGAGGGCCGCCAGAATTGGGCTGACCGCGACCGTAATAACAACGGCCAGCGTGACGTAGGCGAACCGGGGGGACGGGGGTCGCAATAGTGCGTTCATAAAGCGGAGCGTAGCCCGTGCGACGCCGGATGCACGTGTTCGCTGCAGCCAACCGCACTCCCACACCGCAGTCCTGGCCCGCTTGGTGCCTCCGCCGAAGCCCGACCGCGCGCCCCGCCTGTCCGGTGGCGAGCACGGTTGCCGCACACTCCCACCGACGTCACGAACACTTCACCACGGAGGTCGGCAACAGTAGCCGGCCCGCACCATGATGGGAGACCGTTCGTGACCACACCCTTTCTTCGTCCACCAGAATGGCCGCAGGGCCGCATCGCTGACGACGTCCGCGAATGCCCGGCTTGTGGGAGCTTCGTCGACGTCGAGGTCCAAGCCCGCACCTACGTAGTGATCTCCGCTGACGAGCACACCAACATCGACGGTGTCTACGACTATGACCAGACATCGCCAGCCCGCTGCGGATCCTGCTGCTACCGAGACGACCTGGCCGCATTCACGGCGATCCCCACCGATCTGTCAACGCCAGGCCCGCTGGTCTTCGACTGGCAGAACAGCGAAGGAGAGCCCGCGGGATCGGCGTCGTGGGAGAGGGTGCCGGCAGATCAACTCAACGAAACGCTACAGCGAATGAAACAGTACTGGCCGGGAATCATGGTCACCGTCGAAGGCGGCCCGGACGGGGTCACCATGAGCACAGATCCACTGTGGGCCCCCAGCGTGCCAGCACTGGCCGACCAGGTTGCCGCTACGCTCGTCGACGCCCTCGGAGAACCCGACACGGTGACGGGACTAGGGGGAACGCGAAATGCAGTGCCGCACAGTATCGATGCAGCAGCGCAGTGTGGTGGAAACGGAACTCTTTCCGGGGCGGTGAGACACAGACTCCGCCGCCTCGGAAAGCACCACCCATAAGTCGCCGACCCCCAGCCGATAGCCAGCGGCGACGCCCAGTAAGACCGATGGTGACAGCGGGCGCGCCCGGACGGTTGACGCACACCAACTGCTGCCCCGCAGAACACCGTAAGAGCCCGGAGGCAACGCACATCGTCACACCTCGGCAACACTGTCCAGACGCCGTATACAAATCCCTGAGCTGATCGGATCCACCGACCAACGGGCCGTATTAACTGCCGCACAACATAATTCATCACAGTTATGGTCGGCCGGACGAACCAATCAACCCAGAAGGGACGTGCGCTGTGGGATCGACCAACTTTAGCCTCGAGGTGGTGACCGACCAGAACCTCAAAGCGGCCTATCGAAAGGCATGCGAGCAGGCACGCTACGAGGAAGGCTCCGACCCGTACAACGGGACTATTTCGACCACCAGTGGTGTGCGGCATCATCCCGAGCAAACTCAGCCGGTATCGGCCTCGGTTGCGGCGCAACTCGGCCACCAGCGGCTTGACTTCCTCAACAAGTGGGGCGAGGCCGAGGGGTTGCCACTAGCCCACAGTGGCGACGTCCGCGCACGAGTCGTCAAAGTGAAGGTGACCGTGCCAGAAGGCCAACACCGCCTCTACCATGCCGTTTCCGAGGCGATATGGCTGGCCGCCCAGAAGCGCTGCAAGCCTGGCGAACATGTCGCATCTTGGACGAAGCCGCAGTGGGACGTCAAACTTGCTAGGTCGGTTGCGGTCACGCCAGGCGCGGCCAGTCTGAGGTACTACGTGACGACAGGTGAGCGCTGGGGCGACGCTGGTTTGCGTGTTCTCGGTGTCGACAGGAGCGGGTACGCCACGAAGGCTGAGGCGCGTGCAGCGGCGGTCGCGGCGGCACGACAGTCGACGGACGCTCTCACTCTCCATGTGACGGCACGTCGAGAAGTTGGCGGCAACCCCACTCTTCTGACGGTGGTAGCAGCCGCGCAGTCGGCCAGCGCAACAGTCGACGTTACCCTGCACCGCACACAACCAGGCGCGGAGCGGGCCGGGTGGTTGCTCTACGGATGGGCCGCCTGCTAGGCCTCCCATGCCGCCCCCCCCCAGGAGCAGTCTCACCTGGGGGGCACTGCAGTTTGCGCGGTCGCGCTGTCCGTAGCGCTCTGTCGGTAGACAGGTGAGCATCGGTGCTCGCGGCTGGACTGCCGCACCCGATCGATGTGGCTGGACACAGGCCATCCACTTCGAACGGTGGTGGGCCGACATGACCGGCGCGACCGCCGAACTACAGCTGTTCTGATCTAGCGAGTCACTGCGACACCGGCACGAAGGGACAAGATACGCGCGAGGCCAACAAGATTGTGGTGCTCCTGCGATCTCGAGGACATAGCCGACTTCGTTGGGAACATACATCCCGCCTGGCCGCCGCACGTCGATCTAGCGCCCCAAACGGCCTTGTCCATAGCCTGCGGAGGTGGTAGCCACTGATGACCGCAACTGCCTGAGTCGAGGCATGCGGTGCTTCGCGTCACCGTCACCGTCGCCTGTGAAAGGTTCGGAGGGTTTGCGGTTGACGCCGTCGACGGGTCAGCAGGCCCGCTGATCGTGCGGCGACCACCACGTCCACCCTGGAATGGTGTTCTGCAGCAAAGTCGCCTGTTCTGAGGTGAGCTGTCCGCGGTGGTAGTTGATGCGTTGCTCGAGCAGCCACAGGCCGACAGCAAACCCGCGGTGACGTTGTCCAGGCTGTGGATCGCATACGCCAACCTTCGTCACGTAGTCAGCTGCTAGACGCGCGGCGTCCTCGAACCGGAGTGGCGGCGCGCCGCGTCGATAGCAGCGCTCCCACAACCATCCGGGCGCTGCTGCCTCCACTGCCGCGATCCGGTGCGCGGCCAGGCGTCCACGGCGGCGGCGCAGGCGTATCGATCGTGCCCACACGCCCAAGTTGAAGCCGTCGAACACCGTGCTGAAAGGTACGTCAGAGGTTCCGGTTTCGGTGACGTATCGGCGCAGCACCTCGACGCCGCGCTCAAACTCGGCATCACGATTGCCCTGCCGATGCGTGGCACTCCACTCCCAACCGGGAAGTGTTTCGAGCGCAACGATCTGCTCGGGATCGAGTGTGTCGGCACGATAGGCGCTACGGCAGCGGCTGACCCACTGGCCTAGACGGAAGCCGTTGACGACCGTCGTGGTCGGGACCGTGGCGTGCCCGTGGGCGGCAACGAAATCCGTCAGATGCTCCCAGCCTGCGCGGAAACTGTCGGCATGCAATCGCCGGACTGTCGTCACTGCCGTGGTCATCGGTGTCGTACTCCTCGCGCCGTTGTGTCTCAATGCGTACTCATTCAAGCAGGCCCGTTTCGGCTTGGGGTGCAGTCGATTCCACGCCGCGACAGGGATCGCGCAGGACTGTCCAGGCGGGGAGCCAGGCAACGCCGCAACGCTGACGCGCGCCCATACTGCCTGCATGAGGGGAGTGGATGCTGCCGCACCCGGTCATGGCCGGCACCAACAATGGAGCGCACACCACCACAGTCACATATCACGAGGAGACAAGATGGCGCACAACAGATTCACGCTCGCAGAAGGACTCACAGCACAGACGTCGTTGACCGGTCACCGCGACGGCCCCTACGCCGACGTGGTGCTGGCACACAACGGCTCCGCCTGGCACGGCACCTTCACGATGGTCGTCGCCGCGCTCGTGCACGACGTCACCGCCGACGGCGATTACGGCCCGGTGCGCGTCGACCTCCCCGACGGCCAGGGCCAGTTCACTGGTGTGATGGGTGACGCCGACGAATCCGGGTTCAGCGTCGGCGAACGACGTATCCAGTACGGCGATGTCGAAGCGATCGCCCTCTGAGTGCGATACCGGCACCGACAAACCCAACCGGATAGGACCACACATGCACTTGCCTGAGAACGGCGACACCCGCGACGCGGACTGCATCATCGTGAGCGCCACAGTCGGCGCGTTCCCCAAAGATCTGGTCGACGTTGCCATGCCCAACGTCACGGTCACCTACAGCGACGGCAACACCGAGATGCTGTTCACCTTCTATCCCGATGAAATCAGCTTCACCGCAGACGAGTTCGTTGGGCTCACCCGACAACAAGCACTGAGCATGCGTCGACACCGCGACACCGAATACCTGCAAACACCAACCGAAAGGCACCACCGATGACCCCGCAGCTTTGGCTCGACACCTCGACCGGCGACCTGTATGTGCACTACATCAGCGACTGCGACAAGGCACATCGGTTCGCAGTCGCCTCGGTTACCGGTGAAGGCCTCCCAGAAGTCGTCGACACGATCGTCGATCCGCCCATCACACTGGTGCCACTCGTTCCCGCCTGGACCGGTGAACCGGCAGTCGGCTCTCGGCACACGCTGATGTTTCGTGACGACTTCGCAGAGGAGGAACCGGTCCGCCAGTACACCGGCGTCCTCACCGACGATGGACGATGGCACATCGACGGTATCCAGCGGTGGCGATACGCCACCGACGAACTCATCGTCGGCCCGCCGGCCACCGGGCCGACCACAGTAGCCACTCCCGCGCACATTCACTCTCTTCGATCAACGACGCGCTAGCAAAACCCGCGCTACCAGAAAACGCACCAGCACGCGCAACCGCTTCTGGGCACATGCTGTCCGGAAGGCGGTGGCGCGTCAGCACAGGTCACGCGACGGCGCAGCGGAACACAGTGCCGCGCAGCGTCTTCCGGACAACATACTTTGGCGATATGACTAACAGAGAGCAGATCCCAGTTCGCCACGCACGCATCGGCGACACCGTGTGGGCGATCGACGTCAGTGACATGCCCGACTTTCCGCTCGTGTGTGGCGAGCACTACGGCGTCCGAGTTCTTGAGCAGCCGCTCGTTGTCGGGCTCGACCTCGACTCCGCTGGCGCGGTCGTCTACACCAGCGAAGCCGTCGCTCGGGAAGCGCACAAGAAGTGCCCGGCAGGATCGTTGGGTGCGGGGGGTGTGGTGCGCAAGCTGGTCTACCGGCCAGCCGGATACACCAAGTTCGTCTACGCATAGCCACGCTCACATGCCGCCGCAGACCCAACCCTGCGGCGGCGTTGTTTACACCACTCTGTCCGCAGCGTGCAACTCGACCCAGGGCGGGGCGGCGGTCGGCCTGTTTGGTGCTGCCGCACCACGACAGCAGCATCCGCAAACATGATGGGGCACAAAGCGATACCTGCGTAAGGAGTTCCATGTGACTACTGATCCCCGTTTCCCGTTCCCGCTGGGAGCCACCCTCGAATCAGCTGGGCGACGCTACACGCTGCGTAGCTACACGCGCGCCGAGCCCGGCGGGTTCAACATGGTCGTCGGCCGCGTCAACCCCGACCGCCCCGAACAGCAGTTCCCGGTCGGAGAGACGATCCCGAGCAACCAATTCGACCAGTTCACACTCATCGACAGCAACGGCCAGTAGGAGAGCATCCGTGACACTACGATTCGACGGCGAAGCAGTCACCGCCATGCTCGACGAAGCACGCCGCGATAACAAACAAGTCGCTCTCGCCAAGGACCAGGGCGTGTACCTCATGGTTAGGCACGGCCAGCGCAACCCCGATGGCACCCTCGAATCCATCGTCTATGCGAACGGCTGCAACCCGTCCATCGACGCATTCGGCGACTGGTGGGTGCTCGCGCGCCACGAGCTCGGCGGAGACGACAGCGTCGACGAGCTCGACGTCTCCGACTTCGACGGTCTGCACCTCGACCGTAACGATCTACTCGTCGAAGCCCGCCCCGACGAGCTCGTACTCGAGGCTGCGCGACGGGCCACCTGACGATCCGTCACACGACGTGCTGCGCGCCGAATGGTTGGTGCGCAGCACGCGCATGTGTGCGGATAGCGGCGCGGCCCGCAACCGCTTTGAGCGGGTCACCTCGGTTTGCGCGGCCGTGCCGCCCAACTGTCGGCCAGCGGGCCACCTGCACACAGCCCACGCTCAATCCACCGGCAGTAGCAGCGATACCGACCAGCGATACGGTGGGTCACCAAAGCTGCACCCCTCCCGCACATCGGGCAGCGGTTCCTGTCCGCGGCTCGTCGTAACCCCTCACCGATCGCCCGACGCTGGTCGTTACCCATTGCACCCATCGTTGCTCCTCGTGATCTCGCACCAGCCCGGTTCCTGCTGACCGGCTCACTACGTACGTGCACAGCTCTGACAGTCCCGGCGGCTGTCCACCGACTCGTGCGGCGCGCACAGCGATACACCCCACACTGCTGACGGTGTGGGGTGTATCGCCTCGATCCTCGGAACGTGCGCTCAGATCGCCTTCACTGTGCCCGCGTCAGCGAACTGGGCGAGCACGCATTCGTGCGGGTCCTTGTCTGCGCGAAGCGCATCCAGACGTGGCTGTGTTAACCGGGGACGCTCAGGATCGGTGACGTAAAGAAAAAGCACCCGCCACACCTGGCCAACGGCCACACCACCCGAACCGCTGAGACGGTCTTTGCCGATCGTGGATGCCGACCCGACCACCACCAGGTTGCCGTCGGCGTCATACACCGAAAGCTCCGCAGACTGCTTGCTCGACGACAACGCGGACACAACCACGTCAGCATCCTTGATGAACTTCACCTTCACCAGCTGCTCGGATCGGCGACCCTGCTCGTAGGTGCCTGCCCGGTGACGCAGGATGATGCCTTCCCGACGCTCGGAGACCGCCGCATCCAGCATTTCCTGCTTGGCGGCGTCATCGTGAGCAACCGGAGCGACAACAACGGGGGCGTGGGGCGCGGCGTTCTCGACGGCGGGCAACCCCAGCACCGATGCGAGATGCACGAGCACCGCGTGCCGCGCACTGAACCCGGTGCCCGCGCCAACCCAGGTGCAGGTGCCGTCGGAGGCGACCGCCACATCGAACAGCACGAGGGTGCGGCCCACAACCTCACCGTCGAACACCCAACGACCCGAATGCAGCGCCGTGAACGGTTGCAGATGATGGTGGGAAACGTTGCGCACCTTCGCCACCCCCTGGCGGTTGAGGACACGGATTGCGCCGTCAGCAACCTCTACGACAACACGGTCGCCGTCGTACTTGAACTGCGTCACCCAGTACTGCGACGACATCGCATTACGCACTGTCGTGTCGGGCTGAACCGACGCCAGCATCGGACGCATCGGCAGCTTCGGATCCAAGTCGTCCGCGCGGGCCGTGACACTGCTGATTCCACTGTCAGACAGCACGGTACGGACTGTTGCGGTGACGTCGGGCAGCGGGTCGCCGTCGAGAGAGGTTGCCGTAGCGGTGGGCAGGAGCGGCGCGTCACCGTGGGGGACCGGATCACCATTTGTCGGCAACCGGTCGGCGAGCCGGTCGAGGACAGTCACATCCGTTACCTCCCCCTCAAAGCTCACCCGCCCCGATCGTGACGGCGTGTACCCCTTGCGCACCTTGCCCGCCAGCTTCGCGGTCGCTGCCTTCGTCGCAGCCTGCTCGTCGGCGGCTTCGGCCACCTTCGTGAACGTGCCCAGTGTCTCGTTGCGTCCGTACTGGGCAACCCAGGAACGTCCGAACGTGTAGACGCGATAGAACTTGTCGTGCCCGGCCCGAGGATCGACGTAGGTCGCCTCGCTGATGAAGATGTCGATTGCCATTGCAGTTCCTTTCGTTGGTGGCACCGTCAACACTTCACGGCGCCCCAGACCCGGTGCGGCACAACCAGTACGGGCGCATCGAAACCCACTGAGGGTGGCCTGTAAGCGGCTCCCGGCTGTCCGCGACGTCCGGTGTTCGCAGGTAGCTCACCTGCACACCGCCCTGCCAGCGGGTGATGTGCCGCTGTGCCGCACCGCGACCGCATCACCGAGCAAGGTCACCGCATAGACCGCCGCCCGGCATCCACCGCCGGACGCCTCCGACACAGAAGGGTTGACCATGGACGCCACCACCGAGCGACATCGCATTGCCACCGCACTTCACCGGCACGGCTACCAACTTGCTGGGCAGCTACGCGACGACATGACCGACGAGTTCACGCGGGACACCACCACAGTAAAAGTCACCTACATTCGCAACGCAGGCCTCACACACGCCGAGGCGGCAACCATCACCTACGGCGACTACACCCTCCACGTGTTCCGCAGCCCACGCCACAACCTCGACGACCACTCCCGCCGCCTGGCCTACCAAGCGGCAGACGTCGACCCGACGGATGAATCATCGACTGCACTCGTGTACGCGATCGCCGCCGCAGCAGCCCAACCAGCACAGCTGGCGAATCTGTTTCAGCAACAGCTCGCCGAGCATGTGACAGCGACGCGCTCCCGCCGACCAGTGCGCGACGAAGAGGTCTTCGCCGCCGCCTCACACCAACTGGGAAGGCTGGCAGCAGAAATCGACTACACCTACGACCGGGACACGCTCGAGCAGAGCATTGCTGAGGCGACCGAGCTGCTGGCAACCATGGCGGAGTCTCTTCACCCGCCAACCTGCGACGGCTGCCGATCACAGCATCGCCCGCCGATGCGAATGATCAACTGGGACCGCGCCGCATCCGGTTGCCACGACTGACCGAGAACCACGTCGATTCACGCCCGTCGACGCTGCCTGCGCACCACAGTGTGCGTGGCGGCGACGTCGGCGGGCTTCTCCGCGAGGGCTGTCCGCCACAACAACTACCCCGAACACCTGTCCGCCGGCACCGAGACCAACCGCCAGGCCCGCACCCCGACAATCCGCTCAGTGCGTACGAAACAGAGTGCCGCACACCCGAACAACGGTTTGCGACCTTGGATGCAACGCACCCGAGCGAAGGACACATCATGGCGCATCCCAGCAAGCTCATCCACTCGCGCGGCCTCGCAGCCGTCTCCGCCGAATCGCTGCGCATCGAAGCCAACCCCGACGGTACCCGCTACATCGTTGCCAGCGGAGCCCAACACGACACCATCCTCGTCTCCGACCGCCGCACCTTGCGCGCCCACCTTGAACGACTGCTCGGCGCGAATGCGCCGAGCACCGCCGAGAAACAAGTGATGAGCGGCGAACTGTTCCACACCTGCCTCGACATTCTCATAGCACGAGCGACCAGCGACGGCGACCACTTCGACCGTGCACAGGTCACCGGGTTCGACCTCGTATGCGACGGCCGCGACGAACGCGGCTGGTACCCGCAAACGGTGACAGCGTTCAACGCCGACAACCAGGCGATCGACGGGTTCGCGGGCGACGAATACTTCGGCGACGACCAGTACAACGACCTCCGCGACGTGGGTGGCGACTTCACGCCCAGCTGGACGCTCACCCTGACCCGACCCGCCTAATCCGCACCCCACTGCCACCACCCCCAACCATCCGACAGGCAGGGACAAACAGCTATGCCCGCAACGCTTTCCGTCGAGACCGAGAACGACAAGCACTGCATCGTGGTGCGTGAACAGGACGGAACGTGCCTCACACGCATCTACGGAACCTACGACGAACTGCACGCAATGGTCCTGGAACTGGACTACACCCTCAAGCCAACCAGCGACGAACTCAACGAGGTCAGACGCCGAGTCTGGGACGCCGTGATGACCGACATCGCAGAAGAGGTCGGGCAGTGGCGCGACGACGACAAGACCGACGACGACGGAACACCACTCATGGCCAAGGTTCACCGCATCGAGTTCGGTGACTGCAACGAATGGGACAACGGATGGTTTCCGAGTAGCAGCGTCCGGCTCTACGAGACTGGCGGAGAGGACCTTTCCCACCTCGCCGAGGACGTCTTCATTGGGGGACTAGATGACTCGTCGCTCTACAGCGACCTGCGACTACTCACCAACATGCACGATGCGCAGGACTTCCCCCGAGACTGGGAGTTCACCCTCACCAAACCCGACGGTGCCTGAACCCTGGCGACAGCCAGCCCCACACACCTTCCCCCAACGCAACAGATGAAAGGCATCACGATGGATATCACGGAACTGCAGGCCGCCGTCGACGCCGCCGACCGCGCGGCAGAAGGCGACTCCAACGACTCCGAAATCGAAGCACTCCAACAGGCGCTGGAAATAGCGTTAGACATGCTGCGGGAGTACGGCGTCACGATCAAGAGTCGACACTAGCGACGACGATGCTGGCGACAGCGCCAGCACGCCCACATTCAACGAAGCGTTACCCGCCACGAGGCCCCGACCTTTGTGGCGGGCAGCACCAGTTGGGCACGTTGTCCGCACCCGCCGGCAACAGCACAGCCCGTGATCTCGACGGGAGCAGTCAACCACCCACGCTGATGAGTCGGTCGCCGCACACTGTCGGTGCCCTCACCGATAGTGGACGTATGAGCACAGCAATCGACACCACCAACGACGAGGCCACCGCGTTCGCCAAGGATGCGGCGCGCGGCCTGATCAGCAGCGTAGAACGCGAGCAACTCAGCCCCAGCCGGAGCGTGCACGCAGTTCGAGGTTGCGGCTCTTCCGACTTCTACGTGCGTCAGCTCAGAGCAGTCATGGTCATGCGGTGCGAGACAGTACACGACCTTCCGGACCGTCCCGGGGCGTCGACCGATGCGTGGATTGACTACGCCAAACAGATTCTCTCCGAACGCCCCTGATCACAACACCGCTTTGGCAGCCGAAACCCGTGACGGCTGCCAAACGTCGGCCCGCAGTACCTGTCCGGGGATCGATGGCACACAACCCCAACAGTGACCGCGCATCGGTCAGAGCATTCACACCGAAGCGTCGACAGTCTCCGAAGTCTCCCGCAGCTGACGTCGAATCATCGAATAGTCACTCGGTGCAAGGAACTTGACGACACCCTCACGGACACGCTGCGCCGTCTCCCACGCAGCGCGTCCCTCGCTGTAGCTTCGGGACCCACACCACGGAGCCTTCGGGTCTGTCTCATAGTGGTGGGCTTGCGCCCAACTCGAGTAGTCCGCATCGTAGGACTCTGCCATCGACACAGCATGATTGAGCGCCTGCGCGACACTCGGCCCGCCACGCTCATCACCGCTCGACAACTCCACCGGAATCGTGAGCGACAGACGATCACCGCTGGGCGTGGTGCGCACCAACTCCATCCGCGAGCACCGCAGCCGCGCGTCACCGTCCGGCACGCTGTCCGGCGTCGCCTGCGCATCAGGATCGGGCCGAAAGGTGTTCGTGTAGCTCCCCGACATGCATCGGCCAGCGGCTACCAGGGCGGCAGCATTACCTTGCTCACCAGCATCCCCGACACCAAGGCGTGCGCCGCGAACCTGTGGGCGTTGCCGAAGACCCCACCGCTGCTCGATGCGCCTCTGCTCATTGAGCATGGCTTGCTCACTGTCGGCCAGCTTCCGCATCGTTGAGCGCAACTCGACGGCGAGCTCGCTGCGTTTGTCGGTATCAGTCTCTTGCGCATGCAGCAGTGCAAGACGATCCATGTCAGCCGCGAGCACTCCTACCCCTTCCCGGGTAGTGAAGTACTCGTCGCGCGCCTTGTCGGCGGCAGCTTCCCGCCGATGCAACGTCGCCCCGGCCGCAGCAACTTTCGACGCGACCTCTTCTCGTAGCGTTTCGGCTTGCTGCACACGGTGCCGCTGCTCATCTGACAGGCCGGCGAAACGCTCGTCGGAGCCGGTGATCTCGTGAAACGGGTTGCGGGTCACGCCCGCTTCCCGGTAGACGTCATCGACCTGACGCGACGCATCCTCAAGTTTCGAGGTCAGCGCCGTAACCCGCCGCTGAGCGGCATCACAATGCGCTGCAGTGTCATCGCGACGTTTCCGCGCATGATAGGAGCATCGCCTTGGCCCACCGGGCTCGTAAGATCCAATGCACATGAGGTGACCACCACCTGTGGTTTTGTTCGGCTTCGATTCATTGTGTGCCGGCAACGCTACCTGCGGTGTTTGTCAGCGAAGACCATTAACGACGACAACCGAAGCCAGACTGTCCACCCCGACGCCGACAACCCCCGCCGCCGGTTGGCGCTGCAGGTTGCCGCCGCGACGGCCGCGGTGATGAAACTCGATTCCTAGTGTTGGCAGCTATGAACGAGCTGCGTGTGTACGGCCACTACCTTCCGAAGCCGGGAACCAGGATCGCGCAAGTATGCCGTCGCTACGACGTCGACCCCACCGAGCCGGTGCTCCTGGTTATGGCAACCCGGCGCGGGCCCGACCCGCTGGCCACCGCGCTGGCGTCAGCCGGTGAGCGGCCCGTGTCGGTGGACAAGCACGGCAAGTTCGAGCGCATCGTCGAGATACGCACCGACTCGCTCTCCGGGTTCGCGACACAACATCCCGAACGGCTTCTCGGGACGGCGTCGACTGGCAGACCACCAACAGCAGACGCCCGTGGGCTACGTCCTCGAGTGTGGGCTGACCTCGCCGAAACGACCACGCAGCCAGACCATACGCAGACAGGCGCGCGGTCGGCAGCCGCAGGCTGACGGTGACGCCACCATTTCGCCGCGATCACTACCCTCAACCTGCCCGACCAACTCGGGAAACGACTACTCGTCCGATCAGACATGGAGGTGACAGGATGCAGTCGGTATCGCGAGTGCAGCGCGCGTACTTACTGCACGCCGCACGTCTCCTCGTCCGCTCAGGCACGACGTCGCGCGCCCTCAGCAGCGCGATCGACAGATCCGTTGGCGACTGGACCGAACCGTTGCTGCAGCAGGTCATCACCGATGTGCACACCCACCGCCGCGCCGCAGAATCGTGTGGCGTCGATTTCGCCCGTATCCCGCCACCGCCGGCCGCGCCACGCCAGCCGGAGCCGGGCACTGCATCATGGCCGACCGATGATCAAGATGACCGCAGCGACACCATCACGGTTCCCGACGGAACCCAGCTTCGTACGAGTCGCGAAATCCTCAGTGACACAACCGGCCAGCCCATTGTGTTTGACGGAAACCTCGACTCACTTCGTGGTGTGCCCATCGCCGAGCTCGCCGGGACGGTGCCCCCACACACCATCAGCCGCCTCGAGCAAGCCGGAGTGCGTGACCTGTACGAGTTGCTCATGCGAATCCCGCGCACTTACATCGACCGGTCATCGCTGACACCCCTCGCGCGCCTCACCCCCGGCACCGACGCAGCGTTCACAGGGGTTGTCATCGGCATCACCACCGATCGAAGCAAACGCATCGTCCGGATCCGAGTCGCCGATGGACCAGCCCGCATCACCTGCACATTCTTCAACGCCCTGTGGATGGCGAAACGGTTCCGTGATCGTGATCTTGTTGTCGTGCAGGGGAAAGTGTCGGAGTATCAGGGCGTTCCGCAGATGAGAACCCCCATCATCGAGCGACTAGAGGAAGCGTCCTCCATTCTCGTGCCCGTGTATCCGCAATCGACTATCCGCGACGCGGCCACCGGAAAACGGGACAGCGAACTGACCACCACCATGCTACGAACAGCGACCATCGCGGCGTTGCAACGTCTGCCATCCCTCGACGACCCCATCCCCACGGAACTCATCACCCGCCGCAGAGTGATGAGCAGGCTCGATGCGCTGCGCGCCGTCCACATTCCTGACTCCGCTGAGCATGCGGTCGCCGGCCGCGCCCGCCTGGCCTACGACGAACTCCTACGCCTGCAGCTGGCGCTCGGGGTGATCCGCAATAAGCAAGCAGCCAACCCCGGAATCGTGCACCGACCAACCGGCGCGCTCGTCGACCGTTGGATCAGCACCTTGCCGTACACGCTCACCGGCGCCCAGCAACGCGCTATCACCGAGATCCGTGCAGATCTCATGAACACAGCACCCAGTTCGAGGCTCATCCTCGGCGACGTGGGCGCCGGCAAGACGAATTGTCTGATCGCGGCCGCGTTAGACGTCATCGAAGGCAAGCACCAGGTGTGCCTCCTTGCACCCACCGAAATCCTCGCCCGACAGCACTTCGCCGAGATCGCCGACGCCTTCACACAACTCGATCTGCGCGTCGACTTGCTCGTATCAAAGGCACCGCCACGACCACGCCGACACGTTCTGCAAAGCCTCGCCGCCGGCACAACCCATCTCGTCGTCGGCACTCACTCCATCCTGTCGGAACAGGTCGAGTTCGCAAGCCTCGGGTTAGCGATGATCGACGAACAGCACCGCTTCGGCGTCGACCAACGGGCACAACTACTCGCGAAGGGGCCCGACGGCCGCGTCCCAGACATTCTGCAGGCCACCGCCACCCCAATCCCACGCACATCAGCGATCACCACCTACGGCGACATGGCAGTCACCATCCTCGACGAGAAGCCCGCCGGACGCGAAGACATCCACACGGAATGGATCGCAGACGCCGCATTCGACGACCCCGACAGCCCGCCATGGCAAGCAATACGCGCCGACATCGCCGCCGGCAGGCAAGCGTTCGTGGTGTGCTCGCGCGTCGAATCGACAGGAAACCAATCGGAAACCCAAGACGCGGCAGCAGCTACGGAAGCCGCCGACGAACTTGCCGGGGGAGTGCTGCACGGTCTGCGGATCGCTGTCGCGCACGGCAAACAGAAACCCGACGAACGCCAGCACGTGATGGACGAGTTTACCGCTGGACGCATCGACGTCCTCGTCGCCACCACCGTCATCGAAGTGGGTGTGTCAGTTCCTAACGCCACGATCATGGTGGTGTTGAACGCCAACAAGTTTGGGCTTGCGCAACTTCACCAGATCCGCGGTCGAGTCGGTCGCGGCCGTCACCGAGGGTGCTGCTGGCTGGTGTCTGACTCGAGCAACGACGATGCGATAGCCAGAATGACCGCCATGACGTCAACCAACGACGGGTTCGCCCTGGCGGAAATGGACCTCAAGATCCGTGGCGCGGGAGCGTTGACGGGTACCGAACAGTCCGGCCACGATGCCGGACTGCGGGTTGCTGATCTACTCGGCGATGCGCGAATCCATTTGGCGGCCCGCGAGGATGCCCGCCGGATCCTCGCCCACGATCCGCAGCTACTACGCCACCTCACCCTCAAACGGGAGGTCGATCTCGCGCTCGGCGACAACGCCCACTACCTCACGCGCGGCTGACATCACCACGACGCCTTCGGTGGGCGTGCGTCGTGAAACACGCATGCCACGCTGTGCGGGTCCATCGTCGTCCACCGCGAGGATTCCCCGTGACTGCAAGAACTTTCACCACCGTCGCCGCCGTAGTCATGCTGTCCGTGTTGGGGGTGGGTGCGGCGCACGCTGTTACACCCGGGCAGGACGTGAGACTGGCACAGATCGAATGGGGCTGCACCATCGGCTTCACCGCACACGATCCGCGCGGACGGCCGATCGCCATCACTGCGGGCCATTGCGCAGGCGACAGCTATGTTGGCGGCGAGGCCTACACCAGCGCTGCGGCAGCCCCCATAGGCCGCACCATCGCCGCGACCAGCATCCAGGACCTCGACTACGCAGTCATCGCGCTGGCACACGGCCCTGTCGACGACACGCCGATCGGGGCGCCCGGACCAACAGGGCAGACAGTGTGCAAGGTGGGGCGCATGACCGGCCGAACATGCGGGCCTGTTGTGGCGGTGACAGACACCGAAGTGGTCGCAAAGCTGGCGCTGTTTCCTGGCGATTCAGGAAGCCCGCTGATCGATCGACGTGGCCTGGTCATCGGGATACTCAGCCGCACCGACGAGCACGCAACCCCAGCACAAACATGGTCGGCCGCACTGACACGACGACCGCAGCTTGCGACGTTCCCACGAGCCGACCGAATCGTCGACGCCATGCGCGCCCGCCACCTCATCAGGTGAGTGCATCGAGCGATCATCGCGCTGTCCGCATCTGACGCATTCTTTTGCCAGTAGACGTCGTCCTGACGCAGACGGTGAAGGGAACACGCTGCCGCACAGCCACATAAAGGCCGAATAGTCTCGACCTATAGCCGCTGTAGGAGACCGAAGTGCGAGAGATGAGCACCGCGATGATCGAATGCGACTCCGCTGCTGCGAGCCGACGCGCCTACTGCGCGTCCCACGGACATGGCGTCGACAATGACTCGTCCGTATGCACTCGGTGCGGTGCGGTTCCGGTATCGGTCGCCAACCATCAGTGGTCGGTGACACCCCTGATCGACCTGCCCGACGGGAGGTATGTCGAAGGAGCCACCCGAATCGTCACGACCATCGACGTCGCGAAACTTGAAGTCACAGCCACCGACGCTGTCGCCGAAGATGACGGTGACAGCCCGATGGGATACACGTCAGCGGTCTACATCGTCGACGAAGAGGAACTGCGAGTGCAGTATCTGCGGCCCCAGCCGTGACCTCGTCCAGCGGTATCGCATCCCGACGACGGCGGAGGATCGCTGTCCGCGACAGGGTAGCGCGGCACCAAGATCACAACACTCCACCAGCTGTCGCCGGTAACCAGAGAGAGAAGAATCGAAACCATGCCGAACACACGTACGCCAATCGCCATCAGTGATCTGTTCACGGAGATCCCCGACTGGATCGACTTCGCCGAAGTGCCCGACGGCGCGGAGTTCTTCACGCGACGGGGACTGCCCTACAGCAAGAGTGGCCGCGGCTCGGCGGTGCAGTTGTTCGATGACGACGATGTTGACGTCGACGTCGCCGACGATGCAGACGTCTTCGACGACTGGCCGTACTTCGCTGCCCCGCAGCGCGATGAGCGGTCGGCGTGAGCGCTGCAGCAGTGCGAACTCGGTACCGTGTGGACTACCGCCGCGGCGACCGGGTCAGCGTCGACGGGAAACTGGGGACTGTCGTGTCCTTCCCCGACCACTACCTCGGGGTGCGGTTCGACGGCTCACGCCGAGTGAGCCGATGCCATCCGACGTGGCGTGTGGAGCACGCGCACTAACCCCTTACGCCGCCGCAGCAGCATCCGGCTGACGTGACAGCCGCCGCCGTTCGGTAGCCGACAGTCCACCCCATACGCCGAACCGCTCATCGTTGACCAACGCCCACTGCAGACATTCGGCCCGCACCGGGCAGCCCTCGCACACCGCCTTCTGCGCTCGAGTTGACTGGTTGGTCTCGGGGAAGAACATGTCACCCCCCACTTCCGCGCAAAGCGCCAAGTCCTGCCACGCCATAGTCGTCTCCATCATCAAAGACTCTCTCACAATGTGTATGTCGAACTACTGCTGCACATGCAGTGTGGCAGAAACATTTCCGCGTGACCGCCGACTGTAGCGAGCGGGCTGTCCGGTGCTGGCGGGGCGTAGCCGCGAATGCCGCACCGCATCTGCACCAACGCGGAAGCTGACACCATGAACAACGATCAGCTCATTGGTAGCGTCCACCGCCTCAACACCCAGCAACTCGCGAGCACGGTACCCAGCCTGCGACCGTTCGGTTTGGACGAAGCGGACCTCATTCGGCGGGAGTTCGTCGGCTGGCTGCTCCACGACCGTGCCGACTATCCGTCGTGGCAGCACGCATTCAACGCGTGGGTAGGTGCGACAGACCGTCATTGGGGGCGTCTACGCGTGCGGCGCACCGTGTGCCCCGAGTGTCATGGGCGACGCTTCAACCCGCGCACCGCGCAGCTGTGCCTGACCTGCCTCAACGGGAAGCCGTTCATCGACACGGTCGCGTACGCCGACACGCAAGGCTTAGCGCCTACCCCCAACACCAGCCCTCTGCCGGCTGTTGGTGACCGGGTCTGCGTCACCGGCGTCCTGCCCGACGACATGTGCCCTGTGGAGGTCGGCGCCGAAGGCACAGTGACCGGTGTCAACGAACTGGGGTCGGCTGGCTCGATGGGAGTGGACGCACAGATCAGCGTCGACTGGGACAACGGCCGCACACTCATGCTGCTCAGCACCGATCCATTCGTGATCGTGCAACCCGACCCGTCACCTACCGACCACTGATCCTGACCCGGGGGGGCGTGTTGGCGGCCACGGCCGCCAACACGTGTTTCCGAGCCCAGGTCGCTGTCCGCGATACCCGAAGCCCGCACCGCAGAAACCTGCCGACAGGGATGGTGCGCCGATTCCTGCTGCCGCGCACTCACATAGCAGTCTCATACCGTCCATGGGACAGAGAACATCACACAAGGAGGACACCGCATGGAACTCTCAGACACACTGCGACAGGCACTCCAAACATGCTCATTGGTGTTGTCCATGCCGAACCCCGTCGACACCCAATCGGCAACGAGTTTCGCGCGATGGGTCGACCACACACTCGGGCTCGGCGCGTACTTCGCTGGCGACGACCTAACCGACCACGCCGACATTGTCGGCATGGTCGATCGAGCACAAACCGAACTCAAAGACACAGGGTTCATCATCGTCACCGAGAACCACACACTGTGGGTGTTCAGCCCCGTCCCCGCTGGCGCACCGGCCACCACAGAAGACCTCGCCTCACGCATCGACGAGCAGCAAGCGCGCGTCGCGGTCAGCCGAATCATGGCGGTTCTGGGAGCAGCCAACAGATGGGACGCTGACGTCACCAACGCGGTGGCCGACATCGTCAAACCCATCGCCCGCGACCTGCCGGCGCTGCCGCCGATCGACTCTGCCGACGTCGGGATCGGCCGCTACTGGGAATCTCTGACCGACTCCTGAACCAGGACGTTACGGCGGAGGCGGGGGGACAGGATCACCACCAGGGCCGATGCCTGCGCCGACCGGCGCTGAAATCTCGCTGCAATACTGTGCCGGTCTCACGGAAAGGGGAATGCGTTGAACGATGACTACACCGACGAAGCCGACGGTGTCGACGACTTCGACGACGACA
>NZ_BAFB01000201.1 GCF_000248075.1 Gordonia otitidis NBRC 100426
TTCATCACCCCCCCGTCAAACAGCCAACCAGCAGGCCACGGTGGGAACAACCATTCAGCATTCCGCGCGCCGCCAACGAGTTCACCGGCGAGCTCACCGACGCACCGGGAACCTCAGCGGGCCGTCAGCGGCTGACAAGCAGACAGGGACCCATCAGCGACGCGACACCGGTCGACGCCGCCAGGCAGATCGAGGATCACACCTACGAGACGCCCGAGCCACGGCTGCAGCAGCCGGCCACCGGGTACAGCCAGAACGCGTGGGGTATGCCAGCCCACGACCCGTGGACCGAGCCTGCCGGTGACGACTGGGCACCCGTCCCCGCCGTGCCCCCGGCCCCGCCAGAGCCCTACACAGGCCGAGACCTCAGCAGCGCAGCACCAGCGAACGAGCCGGGCCGCAGAAAGCGGACGGGTCGGCGTATCGCGGTTGGCGCTCTCGCCGTGGCTGCCGTCGCAGCAGTTGGCGTGACCGGAACGCACTATCTACGCAACAGCGACACCACCACCGAGAAGCCCGCGGCGGCAGCAGTTCCGGCAACCTCAACATCTGCGAATCCATCAACCCCTGCAGATGACTGCCCGGACTCGACAGCCGGCGGAATAGTTCGCGGTGACGGGCCCGGTGACCAACAGTCTGGTCCTGGCGTCATCAAAGCGTGGAATCACGCCTACTACTCCGAACGCTCGGGTGCCGCCGCGAAATCGGTGACCACCCCCGGTGCGGTTGCCGACGCCAACGTCATCCAGCAGTACATCGACAAGATCCCCGCCGACACCCACTATTGCCTGCTCATTGAGCCCGACGCCCCCACAGTCGCGAACGGACCAAACCGCTTTCGCGTCACCCTCACCGAGATACCGCCTGTCGAAAAAGGGCAGGATCTGCAACCGGTGCCAACCGTGATCCCGCAAACCATCGAAACAATCCAGGTAGGCGGCAAGACATGGATCACAGCCATCCGAAAACGCGACGGCTAGTCTCTCCCACGACGTTCCCGCGAACGATCACTTACATCGAAGCCAACCCACAAGAACGGAATCCGTTGATGAGTAAGCACTCATTCCCCTCCGACACGAGGCGACGCCTGTCGGGCGCAACCGCACTCACGGTCGCCGCGGCGGTAGCACTCGGCGTTGGTGCTGGCGCCGCATCGGCTGTCCCCGAACAGGGCGGCACCGATCCCGGTGACAGCGGCACCCAGCAAGGCGGAACCGCCCCGAACACCGCACCCGAGCAGGGCGGCAGCGGCGCGGCACCGGCACCGGCACCAGCCCCCGAACCGTCGTCACCACCAATCACCGAAGGCCCCGGCCCAGGCGTGGTGCCCAGCCCCTACCAGGGGCCGTACCAGGAGTACACGCCGCAAAGCTACGACACCCCCTACACGCCGGGACCGTACCAGCAGGAGTACACGCCCCCCACGCCGCAGAGCTCGCCGGCGCCGTCAGCCCCAGCACAGCCCCAGAAGGTCCTACCGATCGCGCCTCCCAAGCCAAAACCCAAGGGACCGCAGATCATTCGTGTCGGCAACCTCATCTTCCCGAATGAGGACTCGCGCACCAAACGGCCCCTCATGTCCGAGCAGCAAGCCAACTCGCTCAACGCCTGGTCGTCCTACGGCGAATACCGCATCGCCACCGGCCTCATCGCAGCGGGCGTACCGCGCGACACCGCCACCCGACAGGCAGCAGCAACGATCATCGGCGTCATGGGCGGCGGCACCGTCGGCGCCCTGGCACTCGGCATCCCCGCAGCCGTCGTCGGCGGCACCGCAGGCGCAGTGGTCGGTGCCGTTGGTGGCGGCATCGCCGGCTTCGCAATCGGCGGCGTCGTCGCACCCGGAATCGGCGAAGCACCCGGCGTCGCGATCGGCATCCCCGCTGGCGCAGCCCTCGGCGCCGCGG
>NZ_BAFB01000200.1 GCF_000248075.1 Gordonia otitidis NBRC 100426
GTAGTAGGTCAGTGCCGCCGCGAGATCGGTCAAGTTATCGTGTTTGAACTGCTTGAGCGCCCGTTTGACCACGGCCAGCAGTGACGGTTTGGATAGCTCTGTCGGCGATTGTGGATGTGAGGGATCCAGGTCCGGGCGGGCATCGCCTACCGCCGCGTCCGCGGACGATCCAGGGCCCTGCCCTGGCATTTCTCCTCTACCGGTGCCTTTGGCCATCTTCGTCTCTTTTCCTCGCCGTTCCTGGCCGGCCGCAGATCAGTGCGGGTTCCACGATGTCCTGCCGGCCTACCTGCCTCGGCGCAGGCAGCGCCTGCCGGTGAGCGTGGTCAGGACGACCACCCGCTGTATGGGTGGTAACAGCTCGCGGCGAGGCCACCAGACAATCCCCGTTGGCCCCCGCCCAGCGGGTAGGCCGGGCGCTTGGCTTTGAAGCATCCCACGCGGGAACCTAACTCGAGAGCGGTCTGCTTATCGGAGCGGGCCACCTCGATCTTGCGCGGCTTGGCCTCCTCGGCCACCGGAATCGTCAGGGTCAGCACCCCACTGTCGTAGGAGGCGCTGATGCGATCCGTCGCCACGCCGCGTCCAAGCGTGAGCTGACGGGCCACTGTGCCCATCTGACGCTCCCGAACCAACCACTGCACACTGTCCTGGTCAGCCGCCTGGCGTTCGGCCCGGATGGTCAGCGTACGGTCATCGACATCGACATCAATCGAGGCGGGGTCGACCCCGGGAAGATCGACGTGCAGAACGAAACTCTCGTCCTGACGGTACAGGTCCATGGGCATCACCTGGGCTCGGCCAGGAGCGGCCGGCTGCCCGAATACACTGCTCAACGTTCGTTCCATCTCACGGAATGGACCACTACCAGTAGCCACAGCTAACACCTCCGCATCTGCTGGCGAAGAACCCGTACCCTCCGGACCCCTACGAGTGTTTGTCCGGCACCCACCACCATATTTAGCACTCTCACCGTGCGAGCGCCAGAGCTGTGGTGGGTCGTGCCCGCGGTCGATCCACCACCCGCGCCCGAGCCCCGTGCCCGGCTCGGGCGCGGGCAGTGCCTCCGCCGCCCGGTGGGGGGCGAGCAAGGTCAGGGTGAGCACGGTCATGGCGCGGTCAGCGGTGCGTCTGGTCGTCGGTCTCACCCTGGACGTCGACGTGTTCGGTACGGATTTCCTCGGACACGATCTGGTTCTCGGTCACCGTCTCCTTGCCCACCCGCAGCCGCTCCCGTTCTACGGTCTCCTTCTCCACCACGGGGCGTTCCTCCCGCAGGACGATCTCTTCCTCGAGCTCATCATCCCCACGCTGGTCGAGGCCGCCCTTACGCACGGTGCCGTCGGCGTCCTCCCGCTCGACGACAAGCTTTTCCTTGGCCACAGGCACCTCGACCTGCTCGGTCTCGGTGGTGGTGTACTTGCGCAACCGCACGCGGCCGGCCTCTTCGCTGCGGGTGTCGACGTTGAGACGCTCCTGGTTCGCGGTCACCGTCTGGGTGTCCTGCTCAGCCTCACCTGGCTGCTCGGACGTGCGGGAATCACGGTGAACGGCCTCGTCGGCGGAGGGGTGGGCACGCGGGGGTCGCTGGCCGCCCCGCGGCCGTCGTCGACAAAAAGGTCAAGCCCCTGGAAGTGGTGTAACTGGTTTTTGATCCTTCGTGGGTGGTCAGGCGGGTAGTTGCATCAGGTCATCGGTGCTCACCTCCGTCGGCGAGCTGGTGGCGGGGTCGGTGGTCAGGGTGAGTCGGCAGCGGCCCAGGACTTCGAGGCCGAGGTAGCGGCGGCCTTCGGTCCATTCGTCGGTCTGCTCGGCCAGGACGGCGCCGATGAGGCGGACGATGGCATCCCGGTTGGGGAAGATCCCGACGACGTCGGTGCGGCGGCGGATCTCGCGGTTGAGCCGCTCGGTGGGGTTGTTGGACCAGATCTGCCGCCACACGTCGTCGGGGAACGCGGTGAAGGCGAGCAAGTCCTCCCGGGCATCGCCGAGGTGCTCAGCGACCTCGGGCAGGCGGTGCTCCGTGTACTCCAGGAGCCGGTCGAACTGGGCGTTGACGGCCTCGGCGGTGGGCTGGTCGTACACGCTGTGCAGCATGGCTTTCACGGCCGGCCACATCGACTTGGGGCACACGGCCATCAGGTTCGCGGCGTAGTGGGTGCGGCAGCGCTGCCACGCGGCTCCGGGCAGGTTCGCCGCGATCGCCTCCACCAGGCCGGCGTGGGCATCGGAGGTCACCAGCCGCACCCCGCCCAGTCCGCGGGCCACAAGGTCGGCGAAGAAGGTGTTCCACGACGCGGTGGTCTCACTGGTGGCCACCTGCATACCGAGGACCTCGCGGTGCCCGTCACCGCCTGCGCCGGTGGCCAGCAGCACCGAAGCCTTCACGACCTGCTTGTTCTCCCGGACCTTGATCGTCAGCGCATCAGCGGTGACGAACGTGAACGGCCCGGCCTCGTCCAGGCGGCGGTGCCGGAACGCGGCGACCTGCTCATCGAGATCTTGGGCCATCCGTGAGACCTGCGACTTGGACAGTGAGTCGATGCCCAGGGTCTTGACCAGCTTGTCCATCCGGCGGGTGGAGACCCCGGCCAGATAGCAGTCCGCCACGACGGTGATCAGGGCGGACTCGGCCCGCTTGCGTCGCTCGAGAAGCCACTCCGGAAAGTAGCTGCCCGAGCGCAGTTTCGGGATGGCGACGTCGACAGTGCCGACGCGGGTGTCCAGGGGCCGGTGGCGGTAGCCATTGCGGTAGTTGGTGCGCTCGGTCGAGCGGGCGTTCCACTCGGCGCCGCACACGGCGTCGGCGTCCGCGGACAGCAGGGCGTTGATCATGGTCTCCCAGCAGCTCGCGCATCAGATCCGGTGACGCGTCGGTCAGGGCTTGGCTAAGCAGGCCTGCAGGGTCGACAATATGGGGTGCGGTCATCGTGATGACTCCGTTCGAGGATTCTTTAGACGGTTGACTCGAAGGATCACACGGTGGCCGCTCTACATCCTTACACAACACGGAATCGCAGACGATCTCGGCCACCGAGTTACACCACTCTATGGGGCACTACTAGGCGCGTCAGCTCGAGGCGGTAGGGGAGTGCGACCGCGTCTACGTCGAAAAGCAGTCCGCACGATCTCGTGCTGATCGCGTGAAGCTCGCTGAGTGCATCAGGTACCTGCGAGACGGCGACGAGCTGGTGGTCGCCTCGATGGACCGCCTCGCTCGTTCGTTGGTTGATCTCAAGCAGATCGTCGGCGAGATCACCGCCAAGGGCGCGAGCGTGGAATTCGTCCACGAGCGGGCCACCTACGCCGCCGGCGCCCAGGATCCTCGAGCCGATCTCATGCTCTCGCTGCTCGGGGCGTTCGCCGAATTCGAACGGGCCATCATCCGTGAACGCCAGGCTGAGGGCATCGCCATCGCCAAAGCGAAGGGCAAGTACAAGGGGCGCAAGCGTGTCCTGACTGGCGAGCAGATCGATAAGGCCCGGGCGCGCATCGAGGCAGGGGAGGGGCCTTCGGCGATTGCCCGAGATCTGGGAGTGGGCCGCTCAACGCTCTACCGAGCGCTCCAGCGGCAGAAGTAGTGGCGGCTCGCGGGTGGTTCAACCGGGTCACGGCGTTGCACCGGGCGCGGACGCTCGTCGCTTAGTGTCTCGGTTTTCGATGGCCTGGCGGACTTCGCCAATAGCTGTGCGGATTGTGTCGCCGTAGGCATTGTCGGGGAGCGCCGAGGTGCACTGCGCGGCGTTGTTGATGTGCTCGGCGGCTGGTTCGAACGCACCGAGACGGCGGAGGTTGTCCGAGATATTGAGATGCAGGCTCGGGTAGAAGCCCTGCACTTGGAGGCTTGAATGGTGTTGTTGGGCGCGCTCATCAGTGAGCGCCTCGGCAGCATCGAGGGCGCGAACGTCCCAGATAAGTGCTTCGGCTGGGTTGTCGTACAGGTCAGCCAGGTAGTGAGCGAGCGTGCAGCGGTGGAACGGGTCGCCCGTCACCCCGATTTGCGCCCAGATGGTAAGGGGCTGGTGCACGGATTGGTGACACGGTTAGTCACGCGGCCTGAGCGGCCTCGTGGGTCATGATTGTCTCGTATTCGATGGGGGTCAATCTGCCGAGGCGGTCTTGCCGTCTGCGGCGGTGGTAGGTGCGTTCGATCCAGTGCACGATGGCCGCGCGGAGCTCGTCTCTGGTGGCCCAGGATCGTCGGTCGAGGACGTTGTTCTGCAGAAGCGAGAAGAAGCTCTCCATGGCGGCGTTGTCCCCGCAGGCACCGACCCTGCCCATGGATCCGATCAGCCCGTGACGGGTGATCGCGATCTGCATCTTCTTCGAGCGAAATTGCGACCCTCTATCGCTGTGTAGGACGCATCCGGTCACGTCGCCTCGTCTCGCGACGGCGCTGTTCAGGGCGGCCACGGCCAAGCGGGACTTCATCCTCGAGTCGATCGAATACCCGACTATCCGCCCCGCGTAGACGTCCTTGATCGCGCACAGGTAGAGCTTGCCCTCGCCCGTCCAGTGCTCGGTGATATCGGTCAGCCACAACTCGTTCGGGCCCTGGGCGGTGAAGTCCCGCTCGACGAGATCGTCGTGAACCGGCGGGCCAGCTTTGCGGTGCCGGCCGCGGCCCTTCTTGCTGATGGTGCTGGTCCAGCCGCCGGCTGAGCAGATCCGCCACGCGGTCCGCCGGCACATCTTCTCGCCCGCGGCGCCGGCTTCGTCGGCGAGGTAGCGGTAGCCGAACTCCGGGTCCTCGCGGTGGGCATCGAACAGAGCGTTGGCCCGGTACGCCTCGGCGAGCTCGGCGTCGGTGACCGGGTTCTGGAGCCACGGGTAGTAGGGCTGGCGAGCGATCCCAAGTACCCGACACGCTACCGCGACGGGGATTCCGTCAGCGGCGAGCTCGCTCACGAGCGGGTACCACCTTTTCCCGGCAAGTTCGCCTGGGACAGGTACGCAGCAGCGCGGCGCAGGACCTCGTTCTCCTGCTCCAACAGCCGAACGCGGCGTTTGGCCTCGCGCAGTTCCTGGGATTCCGCGGAGGTCGTACCAGGCTTGATGCCGGCCTCCACGTCGGCCTTGCGAATCCACTTCTGCAACGTCATGGGGTGGATCCCGAAGTCGGCGGCGATCTGCTCGAGCGTCACACCCTCTTCGCGGGCCTGGGCGACGCGGAGGGGCTGATGCACGGTTAGGTGACACGGTTAGTCACGCGGGGTCTCGGGT
>NZ_BAFB01000199.1 GCF_000248075.1 Gordonia otitidis NBRC 100426
GGGGTGCTGTCGATCGTGCCGGGCCTGATCGTGTTGATCTCGCTTTTGGGCCTACTGAGCCCGGATGTCACCGCCCAGATCACCGACCAGGTCGAGCAGGCCGCCCCCGGGTCGGCGGCCGAGTTCGTGCGCACCCTGATCGAGCAAGCCCAAGCCAACCAGACCGGGGCCAGTATCAGCGCCCTGGCAGGGTTGGCGATCGCGCTATGGAGCGCCTCGGGGTACGTGGCAGCGTTCATGCGCGCCTCCAACGTCATCTACGCCATCGGGGAAGGCCGCCCGATCTGGAAAACGATCCCCATCCGGTTGGGTGTGACCATCCTCGCGGTGCTGCTGCTACTGCTCAGCGCGGTGATCGTCGTGGTCAGCGGACCGGTCGCCACGCAGATCGGCGACCTCCTCGGAGTAGGAGAGGCACTCTTGCTAGCGTGGCGTATCGCCAAGTGGCCGGTGCTACTGATCATCGTCTCGGCACTGCTGGCCATCCTGTTCTGGGCCAGCCCGAACGCCAAACAAAGCGGGATCAAATGGGTCAGCCCGGGCGGGGTGATCGCGGTCCTGCTGGTCCTGATCGCCTCGGCACTATTTGCCTTCTACGTCACAAACTTCTCCTCCTACGACAAGACCTACGGGGCGCTGGCCGGGGTGGTGATCTTCCTCGTGTGGCTGTGGATCACCAACATCGCAGTCCTGCTGGGCGCAGAAATCAACGCTGAACTCGACCACGGCATCGCCATCGCCAAGGGCATGCCCGAAGACGTCGAACCGTTCGCCCAGCCCCGCGACACCCGCAAACTCGACGAGATCGACAAGGCGGCAGTCAAGGACGCCCAAGCCCACAAGCACCAACGATGAGCACGCACCAAGGACACCGTCTGTGGCCGCCACCCGTCTGGCCGCAGGCAGCTCCGACGAAGAAAGGAACAATTCGATGAACAAAATTATGGTGGTGGCCGCCGCCGCGGCCGGGTACGTGCTCGGCAGCCGCGCCGGCCGCGCACACTACGAGATCCTCGAAGAACAGGCACGAAAGCTGTGGCGAAGCCCGCAAGTACAACAGGCCTCCGACATCGTTAAAAACACCGCCGAACAGGTCACAGACCAAACCGACGCGGCCGGCGACTCGCCTCAGGACACCGCCTCCAACGGCGCACGACATGCCGCCGAGCAGGCCCACAGCGAGCAGGGGCCCTACCCCGGCGACGCTGACGGAGCGGGGACCCAGCGATGAGCCACCCCGTCGGCCCCCCATCCACGCCCGAACCGTCGGTGGGGCAGTTGATGACCCAGCTGTCCGAGCAGACCTCCCGGCTGGTGCGCGACGAACTCACGCTGGCCCAGGTCGAACTAAAAAACAGTGCCAAACACGCCGGCGTAGGGGGCGGCCTGTTCAGCGGAGGCGGCATCCTCGCCCTGCTGGGACTCGGAGCCCTGGTCACCGCCGCCATCGCCGGTCTGGCCCTGGTGCTGGCGCTATGGCTGTCGGCCCTGATCGTCGGCGCGGTATTGCTGATCGGCGCCGGTGTCGCGGCACTGTTGGGCAAGAAGCAGCTACAGCAAAGTACGCCAGACATGCAGCGCACCGTCGACAGCGTCAAACAAGACCTCGCCCACGTGCAGGAGGCCAGTCGCCATGACCGATAACCATGATCGGCCCGAACCCGATAGCCAGGCCAGCGCCGCCGAGGTCGAGGCCGACATCGCCCGCACCCGCGAGGAACTCGGCCAGACCGTGGACGCGTTGACCGACAAACTCAACGTCAAAGCCCAGGCGCGCAGTACGACGCGCCAAGTCACCAACAGGGCTGGTCAGCAGGTGCACGCGGCCCGCGCCCGAGGCGCCCACGCGTTCGCTCAGCTCGCAGACCGCGCCACCGACGACCAAGGCCAGCTCAAACCCGCTATCCCCGCCGCAGCGGCCGCGCTGGCGGTCACCGTCATCGCAGTAGCGCTCTGGCGAAGGAGGGCTTCATGAGCGACACACCAGATGAGCAGCCCACCAGTAGGTCGGCGAAAATTCTCTACCGCCCGGTCGGGATCGCCACCTCGATCGCCGGAGGCTTGCTGGCCAACGCGATCTTCACCCGAATCTGGCGCCGCGCCGCACCCGGCGAGAATACCGACCCGCCCAGCGCCCTGGACCCCAGCCACCAGCTCAGCGAGATCCTCCTCGCCACCGCCCTGCAAGGCGCCGTCTTCGCCGCGACCAAAACCATCATCGACCGCGCCGGGGCCCGCGCGTTCCAAAAAGTAGTCGGCGAATGGCCTGGCCCCTAGGAGGCTGCTGAACAAGGCGCCATTGGGGGTTGCGGTGGTGTGAGCGGCTTGCGGATCGGTCTCGGTGGGCCGTCAAGCGGCGATTCAGGTCAGCGCTCTGGGTACGGCGACTGGGAGCGATGCGCCCGCCTGTGGTCCTTGTGTGGCTGATCGGCCTGCAGCAGGGAGGTTCATGAGGCCCTGTTTGCTGGGTCAGGCCAGGGCCCAGGTCCCGTTCTCCATGGTCAGTCCCATGGCGAGCAGGCGTCGTAGGTTGAGGGCGGCGGCGCGGTGGTGGAGCCAGTTATTGTTCTTGTCCACGCCGCGATAGGGCACTCGTCGGGCGCCTCGGGTGAGCCAGGCGATGGAGCGTTCCACCATCGGGCGATGCTGCCGGTAGGTGGCCCGGAAGTCCTCGCCCTGTGCGCGCTGGCGGTGCTGGCGTTGCAGCACATGGT
This sequence comes from Gordonia otitidis NBRC 100426, assembly GCF_000248075.1. Taxonomy (GTDB): domain Bacteria; phylum Actinomycetota; class Actinomycetes; order Mycobacteriales; family Mycobacteriaceae; genus Gordonia; species Gordonia otitidis. The sequence continues at coordinate 2,715 of NZ_BAFB01000199.1, forward strand.
GCTCGCCCAGCAGCACCGAGCGGCCGGATTGTGAGGTGGTGCACCGCTGGCGCAGCGGACACTGCCGGCAGGCCGCACCGAACTTCGCCCGGCCCTGCGGCGACACTGTCCGCGTGACATCAGCCGGGCAGGTCAACGTGTTTGCCGCGGCATCGAAGGTGAAGTCATCGAGACCAAACCCGCCCTCCACAGCGGGCCTGGTCGGCCAGGGTTTGACCAGCGGCAGCCACTGCTTTCCGGCGAGGGTGGCCAGCATGTCTGCGGTGGCGTACGCCGAATCGCCCAGCACCTCAATGTTCTCGACGTCTGTAGTGGTGGGATCTGTGGTGACCAGGTCCGCGCCGACAGTGGCATCGGAATTGTCCGGGCCGCTGGCCCGGGTCAGCCGGGTCGCGGTGGTCAAGCCGGTGTCGGGTTCGACCACGATGTGGGCTTTGAACCCGTCCTGGCGACGCTGCTGGGTCTTGTGCGCGTGCCGGGCATCAGGATCGACAGTGGAGATCACCCGATCCGGGGCGGTACGGCGCGCGATGCGCCACCGCCCATCGGTGCCATCGGAATCCTCGGCCGGTTCGACGTCCTGACCGGCCACCAACGCCAAGAGAGCGACCGCCTCGGCCGGCCTGCCACCAGCGGCGGTGATCGCCTCGAGGGCGTGTCAGATGGTCTGTGTGAGTTGATCCCGAGGAGGAATCATGAACGCTATGGCTGTTGACGACCATGACGCTACGGATGTATCGGATGCTGCTGGGCTTCGCCGGGAGGTGTTCTCGGACGCGCTGATCGATCACGTACTCGCCGAGACCCGTTCGCGAGGGTTGGAGCTGACTGGCAAGGACGGCTTTTTGAACGAGATGCTCAAGGCCGTCCTTGAGCGGGGCATGGGCGCCGAGCTGACCGAGCACCTGGGCCGCGAAGCCCACGCCCGCGGTGAGCCACCAGCCGACGTGGCCGTGCCCTCTGTTGCCCTCCACAACCCATGAGGGGACCGGATGGTCACTGGGTCGCTCAAAGGCTCGCAGAACGGCATCTGGGCGGTCTACGTCGATCACCACGGCAGCCACTATGGCGCGGGGTGAGGACTCGACGTACTGCCGACGCAGTGCACGCTCGCGCTGTTCCCGCCACGCTCCGGCGTCCAGGTTGTCCGTCGCAAGCGGGTAGCGCGACAGGTACCGCTCACGCCATGTCTCCGGCGTGAGAACCGCACTGTCCGCTGTTCGCGGATGAGTGAACCTACGGGGTGCCTCGGTCCAGCGTTCGTCCAATATTGCGCAGTGGCTGTGTGCTGGGGGAACGCGTGTTCATTGGGTCGTGTCGCATTCGTTCTGATAGGGTTAAGGCTTCGCATCCGTGGGTACTCTGAAAAGACACGCCAAGCCCATCTTTGGCGCAGCGTGTTTCGGATGAGCCTCAGCCGTTCCCGAAGAGCCGATCCAGCGGAACGAGGTCGAATTGCAGTCAAGTCCTGTGCGCGTGGCGTCCGTACCGTCGTCGCACGTCTATGTTCGTCATCTCAGCGCGACATCGTCACCGCCCGGTGCCGTGCGTCTGTCGGACCCTGAGCCCGAAGACGGCCGCAAGGTTGCTGGCGGGTGGTGGCCACCGGTGATGCTCGATCCCGTCTGGATCGAGCATCACCACTCTGATTTTGACATCTTCCATATCCATTTCGGGTTCGACGCGGTCGAACCTGAAACCATGTCAGCTGTTGTCGAACGCCTGCGGCACTATGGCAAGCCACTGGTCTACACGCTTCACGACCTCCGCAACCCGCACCATCCCGAGCCGGGTGCCCACGAACAGATCCTCGACATCCTCGTTCCTGCAGCCGATGAGGTGCTCACCCTCACGCCTGGTGCGGCCGCTGAGGCGGCGCAGCGGTGGGGGAGGCAGGTAACTGTGCTACCGCATCCGCACGTCGTACCGGCGAGCCGTTTCACCACTTGGACGAAAAACGAAAGAGATGAATTCGTGGTAGGCGTCCATGCGAAGAGCATTCGGGCCAATATGGACCCGGAGCCGGTGATCGCCACGCTGCTCGACGCGGCAGTCGAATACGATGACGTTGTCATCCAGATCAATGTCCACGCCGAGATCTACGATCCTGACAACCACTGGCACAATCCCGGCTTCGCGGCGACGGTCGAGCGACTCAGTCGCCATCGACGCGCTCGCCTGCGGGTGCACCAGTTCTTCAGTGACGCCCAGCTCTGGGATTATCTGTCGGAGCTGTCGGTGTCCGTGCTGCCATACCGCTTCGGCACACACTCGGGTTGGCTCGAAGCGTGTCACGATCTCGGAACATCGGTTATCGCGCCGAACTGCGGTTTCTACCGTGAGCAGCAGGACCTCGACGAATTCGTCTTCACCGAGACCGAATTCGACCCCAGCTCCCTGATTGCTGCACTAGCCAGCGCCTACTCACGCAAGACTCCGCCCGCCTCGTGGGCTGATCGGTCGGCTCAGCGAGAGTGGCTTTCGCATCGGCACGACTCCCTGTACAGGCGATGCATTGATGCCTGATCGTCGACTCCGCATCGCCGTGATCGCATCGAGCAGTTATCCGATCACGCAACCGTTCGCAGGCGGACTCGAGGCCCACGTATGGCATCTGACTCGCGCGCTGTCGTCCGCTGGTCACCAGGTGACCTTGTTCGCGGGCCCGGGGTCGGACGAAGGTCCTGACACAGATATGTTGCACACCAACATATTCGAACCATCTCATGCCGCGCGTGCCGATGTGTCGATGCCGCCAGAGCAGGTGTTGCGCGAACACCACGCCTATCTGTCGTTGATGGTCGACCTAGCTGCTCACCCTGAGCGCTTCGACGTCATCCACAATCACAGCCTCCACCACCTCCCGGTGGCGATGGCCGACGCTGTGGCCACTCCAATGGTCACGACATTGCACACGCCACCGACACCATGGCTTGAGTCGGCGATGACGATCGCCGACCAGACCCGCTGCGTCGCGGTGTCCCAGCACACCGCGGATGCCTGGTCACATATCCTCGACGCTGTCCCAGTGATTCACAACGGCGTCCAAGTGCGCGATTGGGCCCCCGGCCCTGGCGGGGAGGACGCCGTTTGGTTCGGACGTCTGGTCCCCGAGAAGGGCGTGCACCTGGCGATCGACGCCGCTCGCCGCGCCGACATCGGTCTCCGGATCGCGGGACCGATCAGCGACCTCAGCTACTACGCCGATAGGGTCGAACCTTTTCTCGACGAACGGATTCGGTATGTCGGTCACCTCGACCATCACAAGCTGGCAGACCTGGTGGGCCGGTCCTCGGTGACATTGGTCAGCCCGGTCTGGGACGAGCCTTATGGTCTGGTGGTCGCCGAGTCGCTCTCGTGTGGGACCCCGGTGGCGTCCTTCCGCCGAGGAGGCATTCCGGAGATAGTCGGAACTCAGGCAGGGATCCTCGTCGCCCCGGATGACGTCGACGAGTTGGCCAAAGCTGCGATCGACGCACAGCGATTCGACCGCAAGGCGGTCCGCGACCACGCGGAGCGGCACTGTTCGGAGGAAGTGATGATTGAGAAATATCAAGACCTCTACGCAGAACTGGTTCAGGACGAGGCGCTACGCGCATGATCGGGTACTACATCCATCACCAAGGGTCCGGTCATCGAACGCGTGCTGAGGCCATCGCACGTCATCTTTCCGCTCCGGTGGTTGCGCTGAGCAGCGCTGACATCGTTGGCGAGGACTTCACAGATGTGATCGCACTCGACCGCGACGATCAGAATCTGGATCCGAGGGACCCCACCGCGGGCGGAGTCCTCCATTGGGCTCCGCGTGGCGATCGTGGACTTTGCCGTCGGATGGCGCAGATCGCGCGATTCGCCGACGAACACGAGCCAGCGGCAGTGGTCGTCGACGTCTCAGTCGAGATCGCTCTGTTCGTGCGGCTTCTCGGCGTTCCGGTGATAGTCGTGGCGATGCCAGGTGACCGCGCCGATCCGACACACCGCCGCGCATACGAGGTGGCCGACGCGATCATCGCACCATGGCCTGGCGACCTGTACAGCCCTCCCTGGCTTGACGAGTTCATCTCAAAGACTACCTTCGTCGGCGGTATCAGTCGCTTTGAGTATCGACCTGCCACCCCCGACCCGGCGCTCGCGTCTGACGTGCTACTCATGTCCGGGACCGGCGGCGAGTCGGAGCGACCCGTGGTCTCGCTGATCGCCAAGCGACACCCGGGATTGACGGTGGTCGGCCTGGGACCCGCCTTCGGAACCTGGACCGACGATCCGTGGCCGTATTTGTGCAGTGCGCAGGTCGTGGTGATCAACGCTGGTCAAGGCAGCGTGGCAGACGTCGCTGCGGCCCGACGCCCCGCAGTCGTCATCCCGCAACGCCGTCCCTTCGCCGAGCAGGACGCGACGGCATGCACTCTGGAACGAGAGGGCTTGGCACAAGTGAGGAGCGAGTGGCCCGAGCCCGACGACTGGGCAAAGATCCTGCACGAATCGTCAGTCACCAACGCCGACTGGTCACGGTGGCAAACCGACGGGGCCGCCGGGCGAGCCGCCGCAGCCATCGAGGCGTTGCTCCGATGACCGCCGCAGGCGGCTTACTGGCATTGATCACCATCGTTTCGGGCCGGCACGATCACCTACAACGTCAACTCGACACAGTCGCGCATAGCCCCAACAGACCGTGGCTACATGTGGTGGTCGCCATGGACGACGCGAACGTACGCTCGATCGTCGGCTCCGGGGAGTCCGTAGAAGTCGTCGAGATCGACAGCGGTGCAGACGGTCTCGAGCTTGCCAGCGCGAGGAACATCGGTGCCCGCTTCGCGATCGCCGCCGGCGCCGACTCATTGGTCTTCCTCGACGTCGACTGCCTACCCGGACCTGAGTTGTTCTCACGCTACCGGCGTGCGCTCCATGACCACTACGACGACAGCGTAATCTGTTGTGGGCCTGTCACCTATCTTGAGCAGGGGCAGATCAACGATGATCTTGCGGCCTACACGAACCCGCATCCGGCTCGCCCCGACCCACCGGATGGTGAGGTCCACCTCGACAGTGACCTCACGCTCTTCTGGTCACTCTCGTTCGCCCTTAACGCCCACGACTGGCGGAATATCCGCGGGTTCCACACCGGCTATCGGGGGTACGGCGCAGAGGACACCGACTTCGCCATGTCTGCTGCCGCACAGGGTTATCGGCTCGCCTGGGTCGGTGGCGCGCACGCATACCACCAGTACCACCGGGTGTCCGACCCTCCCGTCGAACACCTCGACGACATCCTGCGTAACGGAGCACTCTTCCGACGCAGGTGGGGGTGGTGGCCCATGGACGGATGGCTGACAGCTTTCGAGGACCGTGGGCTGGTCGAGTACGACGCCGCGACCGACAACTGGACGAAACCAAACCACCGGACCGCTACTGCCTCCAATAGTTCAGCAAACCCGCCCATGAATGCGGCTCGAGCGCCAGGTCGACTGCAACGCACAGAATCTGATCGACCCGAACGGTGATGTGCCCAGCAAGTACCTCGTGTTCGTAGGATTGTCACCGTGGACCAATCACGAGCGCCACTGATCGAGGCACTGGCCGACTATCGGCGGCTGAAAAGGTATGGATACACCCCACCCGGGCATCGGCAAGGTCGTGGTGTTGAGGACGAGACCCGCGCGGTCATCGGTGAGCAGGCATTCGCATCGGATGTGTTGGCCTCTGGTGGTCTCGACGATCGGCGGATGTCCGGCGAGTTCTTGCCCGACGCTGAACGTTTGATGGCCGAAGCCGTCGGTGCCGAACAGGCCTTCTTCTCGACATGTGGCAGTTCGTTGTCGGTAAAGGCGGCGATGATCGCTGTGGCCGGTGGCCACCGCGGCGAACTCCTGGTGACCCGTGACGTCCACAAGTCGATTGTCGCGGGCCTCATCTTCTCCGGGCTTCAACCACGATGGGTGCATCCGCAGTGGGACACGCACCTGCACTTGACCCACCCGCCGTCACCGGATCAGGTACGACAGGCGTGGCAAATGCATCCTGACGCGGCCGGGTTGCTGATCGTTAGCCCCACCCCATACGGCACCTGTGCTGACATTCGTGCCATCGCCGATATCTGCCATGAGCGCGGCAAACCGCTCATCGTGGATGAGGCATGGGGAGCACATCTGCCGTTCCACCCCGAACTACCGACGTGGGCAATGGATGCCGGCGCCGATGTGTGTGTTGTGAGCGTCCATAAGATGGGCGCCGGCTTCGAACAAGGATCGGTCTTCCACGTCCAAGGCGACCTAGTGTCCTGAGTCATTAATTGTCATTCGGTTGTTAGGCTGGGGAATGGCAACCCGGGGTCCGCGAGCAGTGGATATTGTTCTGACCGATGACGAGCGCCGTGAGCTCGAAGGGTGGGCGCGTCGGCGAACGACGGCCTCGGGTTTGGCGATGCGCTCACGAATCGTTCTCGCCGCCGCTGATGGCGGTTCGAATACC
>NZ_BAFB01000198.1 GCF_000248075.1 Gordonia otitidis NBRC 100426
CGACACCGGACCGATCCTCGCGCAGGCGCCGGTGATGGTGTCACCGAGCGATACCGAGGAGACATTGCACGAACGCATCAAGTCGGTCGAGCGCTTCCTGCTCGCCGACGTTGTGGCGAAACTCGTCACCCGAGGAGTTGTCATCGACGGACGAAAGGCCCGGATTCCGTGAACGCAGCCAACCCCGCAGACACCGGTCGACGCCCCATCAAGCGCGCTCTGGTCAGTGTCTACGACAAGACCGACCTCGCCGACCTGGCGTCTGCGTTGCACGAGGCGGGCGTCGAACTGGTGTCAACCGGATCGACGGCGAAAACCATTGCTGCGGCGGGCTTCCCGGTGACCGAGGTGTCAGAGCTGACCGGGTTCCCGGAGTGTCTCGACGGACGGGTCAAGACGCTTCATCCGAAGGTCCACGCGGGAATCCTCGCCGACAGTCGCAAGGAATCGCACGTCGCTCAACTCGACGAACTTGGCGTGGCCCCGTTCGATCTCGTCGTGGTCAACCTCTACCCGTTCACCGAGACCGTGGCGTCGGGTGCAACGCCCGACGAGTGCATCGAACAGATCGACATCGGTGGACCGTCTATGGTGCGCGGCGCGGCCAAGAACCATCCCACGGTCGCCGTGGTCGTCGACCCGATGGACTACGAGAAGGTTTCGGCAGCTGTTGCCGACGGCGGTTTCACTCTCGCCCAGCGACGCGAGTTGGCCGCCAAGGCATTCCGCCATACGGCCGATTACGACGTCGCCGTCGCGTCCTGGATGTCGAAGGAAGTGGCGCCGGCCGCCGACGGATCGAAGTTCCCCGAGTGGTCCGGATTCACGTGGGAGCGTTCCGACGTGCTGCGCTACGGCGAGAACCCTCACCAGGCAGCTGCGCTCTACCTCTCCACCGCGGCGCCCGAAGGCCTCGCGTCGGCAGAACAGCTGCACGGCAAGGAGATGAGCTACAACAACTACACCGACTCCGACGCCGCGTGGCGCAGTGCGCACGACTTCGATGCTCCGGCCGTCGCGATCATCAAGCACGCCAACCCCTGTGGGATCGCGATTGGTGAAACGATCGGTGAGGCACACCGTCTCGCCCACGCCTGCGACCCTGTGAGCGCCTACGGAGGCGTGATCGCGGCGAACCGCGAGATCACCGTCGAGATGGCCGAGCAGGTCGCCGAGATCTTCACCGAGGTCATCATCGCTCCCGGGTTCGCCGACGGCGCACTCCCGGTCCTGCAGCGCAAGAAGAACATCCGCATTCTCCGTGCCATCCCGCCGGTGCGTGCAGGGCTCGAGTTCCGCCCGGTGTCCGGTGGGCTGCTCATGCAGGATCGCGACATCCTCGACGCCGAGGGCGACAACCCCGAGAACTGGTCGCTGGTCGCCGGTCCGCCGGCCGACCCCGACACCTTGGCCGACCTGGAGTTCGCTTGGCGCGCCTGTCGTTCGGTGAAGTCCAACGCGATCCTGCTGGCCAAGGACCGCGCGTCCGTCGGAGTCGGAATGGGACAGGTCAATCGCGTCGACTCCGCGCATCTGGCCGTCACCCGAGCAGGGGACAGGGCCAAGGGCAGCGTCGGCGCATCGGACGCCTTCTTCCCCTTCCCGGACGGGCTGCAGGTGCTGATCAACGGGGGAGTCTCGGCGGTCGTTCAGCCCGGAGGATCGATTCGCGACAACGAGGTCATCGAAGCCGCAGCCGAGGCAGGTGTCACCCTGTACCTCACAGGTGCACGGCATTTCGCGCACTGACCCGGCCGTCACCATGCGGGACG
>NZ_BAFB01000197.1 GCF_000248075.1 Gordonia otitidis NBRC 100426
GCAGCGTCGGCGTGCAGGAACTAGGGGAAGGAAGTCTTCCGCGGGGTTTGTGCTTTTCCGCGGGTTGTTTCTCGGGGAAGCGCGCAGAACTAGGGGAAGGGCTGCGCGGGTGGGCAGAAACTGAGGGAAGGGCTGCGCGGGCGG
>NZ_BAFB01000196.1 GCF_000248075.1 Gordonia otitidis NBRC 100426
CTGGTCTCGCACATGGAGCGTCTGACACCCTCCAACGCGGACGAACTGCTCTTCGACGACGTGCTCTGGGTGCAGAACGCCAAGCGCGACCACTTCGACTTCATCACCAAGATGCGTGACCGAGGCGTCGACGTCGTCGAACTGCACAATGCACTGACCGAGACGATGGACATCCCGGAAGCACGGACGTGGCTGCTCGACCGAAAGATCGTCGCCAACGAAACCGGGATCGGGTTGATCGGTGCCACACGTCAGTTCCTCGACGAGCTCCCGTCCCGGGAGTTGGCACAGTTCCTGATCGGGGGACTGTCCACCGTCGACCTGCCGATCGAGCTGCGACCGAAGTACGTGGCCCTCGTCGACGAGGCCAACGGGCGCGGTGAGTACCTGATGCCTCCGCTGCCCAACACCCTTTACACCCGCGACACCACCTGCTGGATCTACGGCGGAGTCACCCTGAACCCGCTCTTCTGGCCGGCCCGCCACGACGAGACACTACTGATGAAGGCTGTCTATCAGTTCCACCCGGACTTCGTCGGCGCGACAGTCTGGTGGGGTGACCCCGAACTCTCTTGGGGCGCAGCGACAATCGAGGGCGGGGATGTTCTCGTACCGGGCGACGGTGTGGTTCTCATCGGCATGAGTGAGCGCACTTCACGGCAGGCGGTCACGCAGGTCGCGCTCGAACTGTTCGCCAGCGGCGCGGCGCACAAGGTCGTCGTCGCGGGCATGCCCAAGCTGCGTTCTGCCATGCATCTCGACACCGTGTTCACCTTCGCCGATCGCGATCTGGTGTCGGTGTATCCACGCATCGTCGACGCCATCCGGCCGTTCACACTGCTTCCCTCCGACAGCGAGCCCGGTGTCGAGGTGATCGCCGAGTCCGATCACTTCCTCAAGGTGGTGCAGCAGGCGCTCGGCCTCGACGGCCTGCGCGTGGTGGAGGCAGGTGGCAGCGCCTACGATTCCGAACGACAGCAGTGGGACAGCGGCAACAACCTCGTGGCCGTCGAACCCGGCGTCGTGTTCGCCTACGACCGCAACACCTATACGAACGGGCTGCTACGCAAGCAGGGCGTCGAGGTCATCACGATCGTCGGCGCCGAACTCGGACGCGGACGCGGCGGCGGCCATTGCATGACCTGCCCCCTGATCCGCGACCCGCTTCCGTCGTGACCCGCGGCTGGTCAGTCGGCGTGCCGCTCAGCAGCCGCTCGCGGGTCGCCCGGCGAAGCGGTCGTTGAGATAGGCCAGCGCGTCACCGGTCCACGGCACGAGGGCTTCGGCGTGCGTGAGTCCGTGATAGACGTGCACCGTGGTCGGTAGTCCACGCGCGCAATAGGTGTGGGCCAATCCGACCACGTCAGCGGTGAGCATCACGCCGTCACCGCGACCGTCGGCGTCACCGACCCCGAGCATCATCGGTGCCCGCGGTGTGCCGACGGTACCCATCACGTTCTTGCTCATCGCAGCCCGAATGCCTGGCACGTCCAGCAGCGACGGATACCGGGGCAACAGCAGGGACGAATCCGTGAGGTTGGGATACTTACCCAGGAAGTTGTTGATGCACTCGCCACGGATATCCGAAAGAACCTGGGTGCCCTTGGGTGACAGGAATTTCTCGATACCGAGATCGTAGGTTTCGTCGTACACGCTCATCAGCGCCGGTATGACCGCAGACCACCGCGGGGCGCCGTTCACGTAGGCCAGGTTGTTGCGGGGGTTCACCAACACCCCACCGGCCGTTGCACCGATCAGATTCAGTTCTGGCGCATACGTCGGCGCCAGTTCTGCCCCGAAGCCGGTGGGGATGGAGCCGCCCGAGTAGCCGTACAGGCCGACGGGCGTCGACGCGGATATGCGCAGGAACCGTTGAGCCGCGCGGATTCCGTCGAGCGCCGCGTGCGCCGATTCCTTGCCGATCGTCCACCTCAGATCGGGGCCCTCGTAATCGGGAACCACGACGGTGTAACCCGCGGCCACCATGGTCGCGATCATCGTCGTGTCGACGGCGCCTGCAGACGACCTGCCGCCCCGCAAGGTGTACGACGGATCGCACTGGCTGCCGAGCGCGTCGTAGAACTCGTGGTAGGAGATCATGCGTCGCGGGGTGCCGCGCTTTGCGCCAGGTGGCGAGATGATCGTGGTGACCGTCGACGACGGTGCTCCGAAGGCGTCGGTGGTGCGGTAGAGCAGCTGGGTTCCGGTGGCGGGGAGACTCGTCCCGTTCGTACCGAGCGTCACAACCCGCGAGCCGATCACCGCGCCGGGCGCCAACCCGCCGATCGGAACTCGCGGCGTGTAGAACGGATCGTCGGTTGGCAGAACGCGTGGCGCCGCAGCCGGGCTCGGTGGTATCGACTGTGCCGGAGGGGCCGCGGACGACACGCCGGCCGATACACCGAACAGCGCCACACACATGGCGATGACGCCGAACGCGACCCGCAGGCCCCCCGACCGATGAGTCACATCTGCTCTGCGCACCCGCTCAAACTAGACCAGCGCTCTACCGCACGCAGGGCATTGTCCCGAAACCGTCCCGTCAGACCGCTCCTCCGCGCGTCACCTCGAGGGCCCGCTGCTCGATGTCGGAGTCCGTCGCAGCCGACAGATCGATGGCTGCCACACCCAGAATGTGGCTGTAGACCGACTCATCATGCTCGGCGAGCCACTTCGTGAACTGCTCAGCCACATCGGCTTTACCCTTGCCGTGCCCGAGCAGCACGAAAGATCTGTCGCCGAGATCGAGCTTGATAGACCCGGAGAGCTCCTTGAAGAAGGTGTCGAGTTCCTTCTCGTCGTCTTTTCCGGTCGCACGTTCGACCGAACGCAGGTGCCGCGCCACCGGCCGCTTGTCGCGCACCTTCTCGCTGGAGTCGGTCACCTTCGCCTCGTCGAGATCGAAGGTCAGTATGCGACCACCCTTGGCGTCGACGGTCACCACCGCGAGCGAACCGTCGCCCTGGTCCTTCGGGGTCGCGGCGAGGAGATGGCGAGCACGCTCGATGTCCTCGATCGAGACACGCCCGTTGTGCGGCCGGTGGAAGACCTCACGATGCCCGTTGAGCGACACCGACAAACGGTCCCCGTGTTCCTGCTCGACGTCGTCGGCGACGTCCTCCCACATGTTGATGAACTGCGTCCACTCGATGTCGCGGGGCGCCGGGTGTCCGAGGATGGCGTCGCGGGTCTTGCGGTTGTGTGCATTCACGTGTGTCAGTTCTCCTGAGCTGCAGCCGATGCGGCGTGCCGTGGGGAGTCGGTCGGCGCCTCGGCCAGTTCGTCCGCAGGTTTCTGTGCTGCCGTGTCCTTCTCGACCGACAGCGTCAGTCTCGGCTCCCCCGCGTCGACGACGACGGTGTCACCCGGCTCGACGGCCCCCTTCAGGACGAGGTTCGACAGTTCGTTGTCGAGCTGTTTCTGGATCAGGCGGCGCAACGGACGAGCGCCGAACTCCGGCTCGTATCCTTCTTCGGCGAGTTGGTCCTTCGCCGCGTCGGTGACCTCGAGAGCGATGCTCTGCGACTTGAGCATACGGCGCGTCCCGTCGAGGGTGAGGTCGACGATCTGCCGCAGTTGTGTCTTGTCGAGTCGATCGAACACGACGGTCTCGTCGATGCGGTTGAGGAATTCGGGGCGGAACCGTTGGCGCAGCAGATCCATCACGTCGGGGACGACCTTCTCGACATCACCATCCGGCGCGTTGAGGATGAGGTCGGAACCGATGTTGCTCGTCATGATCACCAGCGTGTTCTTGAAATCGACGGTGCGACCCTGGCCGTCGGTCACCCGACCGTCGTCGAGCAGTTGCAGCAGGACGTTGAACACATCCGGGTGCGCCTTCTCGATCTCGTCGAAGAGGATCACCGAATATGGCTGGCGACGAACCTTGTCGGTGAGCTGCCCTGCGTCCTCGTACCCGACATATCCGGGAGGAGCGCCGACGAGCCGCGCCACGTTGTGCTTCTCCTGGAACTCGCTCATGTCGAAGCGGATCATGCGGTCCTCGTCGCCGAAGACCGCTGCGGCGAGTGCCTTGGCGAGTTCGGTCTTGCCGACACCGGTCGGTCCGAGGAACAGGAAAGATCCGATGGGCCGGTTGGGATCGGAGAGTCCTGCCCTGGCCCGACGGACCGCCTCGGCGACCGCGGTGACCGCCTTGTCCTGTCCGATCACCCTGTCATGCAGGGTGTTCTCCAGTCCCAGGAGCTTCTCGCGTTCCTCGGTTGTCAACTCCGACACAGGAATTCCGGTCTGACGCGACACCACCTCCGCGATGTCCATGACGGTCACCTCGGGAGTGGGTGACTGACCTTCCGCGCCCGCGTCGGCGCGCTTCTCGTCGATTTCGCTCTTGAGTTGATTCGCCCGCTCGTAATCCTCATTGGCGACGGCCGATTCCTTCTCGCGTTCGAGTCGTGCGATCTCCTCTTGGAATTCACGCGTCTGTGGGTCAGGAGTCTTGGTGCGTAACCGAACTCGCGCGCCGGCCTGGTCGATCACGTCGATCGCCTTGTCCGGCATGAACCTGTCGGTCACGTATCGATCCGTCAGTTCCGCCGCGGCAACGAGGGCTTCCTTGGTGTAACGAACCTGGTGATGCTCCTCGTAGACGTCGGCGAGGCCTTCGAGGATCTGAATGGTGTCGTCGACCGATGGCTCGGAGATCATCACCGGTTGGAATCGACGTTCAAGTGCCGCGTCCTTCTCGATGTACTTGCGGTATTCGTCGATCGTGGTCGCGCCGATGGTGTGTAGTTCGCCCCGGGCGAGTGCGGGTTTGAGCATGTTGCCCGCATCCATCGAGCCCTCGCCGCCCGAACCCGCTCCGACGATTGTGTGCAACTCGTCGATGAACAGGACGAGCTCATCGGAATGCTCACGCACCTCGTCGAGCACCTTCGTCAATCGTTCCTCGAACTCACCGCGATACTTGGCGCCCGCGACCATCGAACTCATGTCCAGCGCGATGACGCGGCGGCCTGCGAGCGTCGACGGTACGTCGCCGTTGACGATTCGCTGCGCAAGGCCTTCGACGATGGCCGTCTTGCCGACGCCGGGGTCGCCGATGAGCACCGGGTTGTTCTTGCGACGTCGGGAGAGGATCTCGATGGTTTCCTCGATCTCGTCGTTGCGCCCGACCACGGGGTCGACGTTGCCCTCCCTGGCCTCCTCGGTCAGGTCACGTCCGTATTCGTCGAGCGTCGGTGTGTCGGTCTGGGCGGGCTTGGCGGCCTCGGTCTTGCGCCCCTCGTCGATACCCGCGCCGCCCTTCAGCAACCTGGCGGCAGGAATGTCGGACGGCAGCATCGCGATGCCGAGCAGCACGTGCTCGGGTCCCACGTAGCCGACGTTGGCGCGCGCGGCCTGCTGTTGGGCATTGCGTAACGCCTGCCTCGACGCGGGGCTCAGGCCGGGGCTGTCGTCACCCGATGCGGAGGCTCCTGAGTCGACTCCGGAGATCGCCTGCATCTGGGAGGCGACCGTGTCGGGATCGAGCCCGGTCTGTTCGATGATCGAACGTGACGGCTCCACCTGCGTCGCGCCATACAGGAGATGTTCCGGCGTGATCTCCGCGTTTCCCCACTCGACGGCTGCCTGTGCTGCCGTCGACACCAGGCGTTTGGTGTCGTCACTGAACAACCGGTTGACGTCTACGCGCTGCACCTGCGGGCGGCTACCGCTGCTGCCGAAGAATCGGTTGAAGATGTCGCCGAAGGCGTCATTGCTGAAAGGGTCGCTACCGAACCATGACTCGGACAAGGTTTCCTCATTTCACTTGAGCACGCGCAGTTTTCCTGTGGCCATGCGGGCATTGTCGAGGGCGGCGATGACAGGAGCGCGACATCACCGACGCCAGAACAACTCAACTTCCGGGACGTCGCTCGTCTGTCCCGGTCACGCGAAGAGGAACCTCTCTTTCGACCGTAGCCGCTATGCCGAAGGTTCGCCACGAGATCTGCAATGCGCTCGACACCAACGCATATCAATCCGATCTCGACAGTGGTCGATGGCCGAGGGACTCACACCTCAGACGTCGGCAAGCGCTCGACGCACCGCCGACTGCCATCCGGCAGCCTCACGACGTCTGCGCTGCGGGTCCATCGACGGAGCCCACGATGCGGCCAGGTGCCGGTTGTCGCGCAGTGAGTCCAGATCGTCCCAGTATCCGACCGCGAGCCCAGCCGCGTAGGCCGCACCGAGCGAGACTGTTTCGGACACGAACGGCCTGACCACGGGAACGTCGAGAACGTCCGCGACGTGCTGCATGAGCAGGTTGTTGGCCGTCATTCCACCGTCGACCGCCAAACGCTGCAGTTCGATCCCGGCGACGTCGCGCATCGCCTCGACGACGTCTGCGGTCTGCCACGCAGTGGCCTCGAGGACGGCGCGGGCGAGGTGCCCCTTGGTGACGTACGACGTCAGCCCGGTGACGATTCCGCGGGCCTCCGAATTCCAGTGCGGCGCATACAAACCCGAGAAAGCGGGCACGACGTAACAGCCGCCGTTGTCGTCGACGGTCCGGGCGAGTGTCTCGATCTCCGGCGCCGAGTCGATCAGGCCGAGCTGGTCACGACACCATCCCACCAGCGATCCGGTCACGGCGATCGGCCCCTCCAGTGCGTACACAGGCGCCTGGCCGGGAAGGCTGTAGGCGATGGTCGGAACGAGACCGCGCGCCGACGGAACGATCGAGGTTCCCACATTCATCAACACGAAAGCGCCTGTGCCATAGGTGCATTTGACATCACCAGGGTCGAAGCACGTCTGTCCGAACAGTGCCGACTGCTGGTCACCGAGCGCACTACCGATCGGTACACCGGGAAGCACTCGAACACACTTGGCATACACCTCACTGCTTGCGACGACCCTGGGCATCATCGGCTCGGGGATGTCGAGGAGACGAAGCATCCGTGAACTCCAGTCACGGCGTCGCAGATCGAGGAGCAGGGTGCGGCTCGCATTGGTGACGTCGGTGATGTGGATACCGCCCTTCGGCCCCCCGGTCAGATTCCAGATCAGCCACGTCTCCAGGGTCCCGAACAGCACTTCACCGTGCTGGGCTGCGGCCTCCGCACCCCCGATGTTGTCGAGAAGCCACCGCAGACGCGGTGCGGCGAAGTAGGTCGCGGGGTCGAGTCCGGTCACATCGCGGATCTCACTCGCGTGCTCCCCGAGTTGGTCGACCATCGGCCCGGTACGCGTGTCCTGCCAGGTGATCGCGGGTGCAAGCGGGCGGCCGGTGCGGCGGTCCCAGATCACCGTCGTCTCACGCTGGTTCGCGACACCGAGGGCCGCGACGTCGGAAGGCGTACGTCCCGCGAGAGCCAATGCCTTGGGAACGACCTTCTGCACGTTGACCCACAACTCGTGAGCATTCTGTTCCACCCAACCGGGACGCGGGAACGACTGCTTCTGTTCGAGTTGTGCGATCGACACCATCCGCCCGTGCCGATCGAACAGCATGCACCGCGACGAGGTCGTGCCGACGTCGATGGACGCGACCACAGCTCCGTCGTCCGACGACCTGCTCACCGATGAACCCCCAGTTCACGGTCTATCGAAGTGGCGGCCTGGCGCATCTGATCGATGACCTGATTGCGTGGCAACGAACCCGACCGGAAGACCGACGACGGCGGTCCCACGACCACGAGCGCCCCGATCTCACCCGGCCGACGCCCGTGCAGGGGTACCGCTGCGGCGGCGGTGCCGTGTTCGTACTCACCGTGTTCGATGGCGAGTCCGGTCTGTCGCACGGTGGCGATCTCTGCAGTGAGGTCGGTGCGTGACACGACGGTCTCGGACGTGAACCTGTCGAGGATCATGTTGCGCAGCAGCCTGTCCCGATCCTGGGAGTAGGCCAGCAGCAGCTTCCCGCCCGCCGAGGCATGCAGTGGCAGTCGCTCACCGACCCGCATCCGCTGCGGCGAGTCGTCCGGCCGGAAAACATGGTGCACCACCTCTGCTGCGTCGACGTTGAGCACCTCCAGCCAGACCTGCATGTCCAGCATCGACGCCAAGGTGTCGCACCAGCCCATCGCCGCCGACCGCAGCACGTTGCCGTCGAGAACCGATGCGCCGCCGCTGTGGCGGACACCCGGCGCGTACGAGCCGTCCCCCTCCTGATCGACATAGCCGATGTGTGCCAGTGTGCTGAGGATTCCGTGCACGGTTGCCTTCGGCAGAGCCAGTTCAGCTGCGATCTCGCGCAGGGAGAGAGACCGAGGACTGCGCTCGAGCAGGTCGAGCACGGCTGCAGCACGCTGTATCGACTGGATCGGTCCCGGCACCCTGACCTCCTCCCATGAGGTGCGACATTGCTCGTCTCGGCCGACTCTACGGTGCGCTACACCTGCTGCAATCAAGAATGGCCGACGTTCGTTCGACATTGTCGAACGGTAATCATTGATCTGGGTCACACTTGCGCCCTAGTTTTTCCTCCATCCGGCAGTCACCGACAACACATCGCGACATCGGGCCGGTCACAAAGGAGTGAAACCATGACGAAGAAAATCCCGCTGGTGGGTGAACTCTCCGCCGAATGCCTTGGCACGATGATCCTCATCCTGTTCGGCTGCGGAGTTGTCGCCCAGGTGATCGGTGGCGGATTCCCCAAATCGCTCGGAGCAGGCGACCACAATTCGATCGCCTTCGCGTGGGGCTTCGGCGTCGCCCTCGCGGTGTACGTCGCCGGACGCCTCAGCGGCGCCCACCTCAACCCCGCGGTCACGATCGCACTCGCGGTCTTCAAGGGATTCGACCGGCGCAAGGTGCTTCCGTTCATCGGCGCACAGATGGTCGGCGCGTTCATCGGCGCATTGATCGTCCGATTCGCCTACGCCGACCAGATCAGGGCAATCGATCCCGACCACACCAAGGCCACGCAGGGCATCTTCTCCACGTCCCCGGGCGCCGGCGTGTCGATGACCACGGCGTTCATCGACCAGGTGATCGGCACCGCCATCCTGGTGGCCGTCATCTTCGCCCTGACCAACGCGGTCAACAATCCACCGCTCGGCAACATGGCGCCGCTCATCATCGGCATCCTCGTCGTCGCGATCGGCATGGCATGGGGCACCAATGCCGGCTACGCCATCAACCCGGCCCGCGACTTCGGACCTCGCCTCGCCTCGCTGCTGACCGGCTACGGCGACGCGATGTTCTCGGCGAACGGTCCCGAACTCTACTTCTGGGTGCCCATCGTGGCCCCCATCATCGGCGGACTGCTCGGCGGCGCGATCTTCGTCTTCGGTATCGAGCGCTTCCTGCCGTCGGAGTCCGACGACAGCCAGGAGATCGGAGTCAGCGAACCGACTGAGTCCGAGCACGTCGGCGCGAGACACTGACTTCACACACATTCACCGATCCCAACCCACTCGCGTCCGTGGACGCACACAGAACGAGAGATACCCATGCCAGAATTCGTCGGTTCCGTCGACCAGGGAACCACCAGCACACGCTTCATGATCTTCGACCATTCCGGAAACGAGGTGGCACGCCACCAACTCGAGCACGAGCAAATCCTGCCCCGCGCGGGCTGGGTCGAGCACAATCCCGTCGAGATCTGGGAGCGCACCTCGGCGGTCATCCAGACCGCACTGGGCAAAGCCGGTTTGGCGTCGTCGGACCTCGCAGCGCTCGGCATCACCAACCAGCGCGAGACCAGCGTCGTCTGGGATCGACGAACGGGACGTCCGTACTACAACGCGATCGTCTGGCAGGACACCCGTACCGACAAGATCGCCAGCGCACTCGAACGCAACGGGCACGGTGACACGATCCGCCACAAGGCCGGACTACCGCCCGCCACCTACTTCGCAGGCGGCAAGATCCAGTGGATTCTGGAGAACGTGCCCGGTGTCCGCGAGGCGGCCGAACGCGGTGACGCCATCTTCGGCACCACCGACACCTGGCTCACCTGGCATCTGACCGGCGGATATCGCGGCGGCGAGCACGTCACAGACGTCACCAACGCCAGCCGCACCATGCTGATGAATCTCGAGACCCTCGACTGGGACGACGAATTGCTGGCGCTCTTCAACATTCCGCGAGCGATGCTCCCCGACATCCTCCCGTCGTCGAGTCCGAAGGCATTCGGCGTCACGGAGTCGACGGGTCCGCTCGCCGGCGAGGTTCCGATCACCGGCGTGCTCGGCGATCAGCAGGCGGCAACCGTCGGTCAGGTGTGCTTCGCCCCGGGCGAAGCCAAGAACACTTACGGCACAGGCAATTTCATGCTGCTCAACACCGGCACCGACATCGTCCGATCCAAGTCGGGACTACTCACCACCGTCGCCTACCAGCTCGGCGACGAGAAGCCCGTCTACGCGCTCGAAGGATCGATCGCGGTCACCGGGTCTGCGGTGCAGTGGCTGCGCGACCAGCTCGGAATCATCAGTGGTGCATCGCAATCGGAAGCCCTCGCACGTCAGGTCGAGGACAACGGCGGCGTCTACTTCGTGCCCGCGTTCTCCGGTCTGTTCGCACCCTACTGGCGCTCGGATGCGCGCGGTGCGATCGTCGGGTTGTCGCGGTTCAACACCAACGCACACCTCGCACGGGCAACGCTCGAGTCGATCTGCTACCAGACGCGCGACGTCACCGAGGCGATGGTCGCCGATTCCGGTGTCTCCCTTGATGTCCTCAAGGTCGACGGCGGTGTGACCGCCAACGAGCTGTGCATGCAGATCCAGGCCGACGTCCTCGGCGTACCGGTCAGCCGCCCGGTCGTCGCAGAGACGACGGCGCTCGGCGCCGCCTACGCCGCCGGTCTGGCCGTGGGATTCTGGGACAACACCGACGAGCTACGGGAGAACTGGAACGAAGCGCGCCGGTGGACCCCCGAGTGGGACGACAAGCAGCGCGAGTCGGGCTACAAGCAGTGGCGCAAAGCGGTTGAGCGCACCCTCGACTGGGTGGATGTGGACTGACGACATGACTGCGTCCGGCTGCCATCACTCACCCGCGCTCAGCGTTGCGGTGGATGAGCAGCCGGGCAAGGTTCTCGTCCAGCACGATGTCGGTGATGAGGCCCGCGGCGAACGCTCCCTCGGTCGCCGCGGCCTTCGACTCTCCCGACACGACACAGATCCGGCGCGGGACCGCACGGATCACGTCGAGGTCCGGTCCGGACGACCGCTTGTTCAACTCGATTCCGGAGTCGCTGCCGTCGTGACGGAAGAACACGGTCGCGACATCGCCGACGACCGCCTCGGCACGCAACGAGTCGAAGTCGTCCGGCTCGAGGTAGCCACCGGTGTAGACGTGGCTCGGCACGTCGGCGGTAGGGGCGCCGAGACCGAAGAGCACGACATCCATCGACCGCTGGACGTCGAGGACCCTCCTCGTGCTCCGCTCGCGCCAGAGTGCGACCTTGGTGTTCGGGTCGTCGAAGAAGGCAGGCACCGGAAACTGTTCGACGCGAGCCGAATAGGCGGTGGCAAAGCGGCGCAGGATCTCGCTGGCGTAGTCGATTCCGGAACTCGTGGGATTGCCCGCGCCGTTGAGTTGCACGATCTGGGTGTTCCACAACTCCTTGGGCACGACGTGTCTGCTGACCACGCTGACCGTTGCACCCCACGCGACACCGAGCGTCGTGTTGGCGTCGAGCGCCCTGCCGAGCACGCGAGCGGCCTCCTGTCCTACCCTTTCGAGACGGTCTGCATCGGACATCTGCGCGGTCGTCGGCACGACGGAGGCGGTCACACCGAATCGTCGCCCGAACTCGTCGGCGACCTCACCCGTGCGTCCCGCGGGGGCATGGATGTGAATGTCGACGAGACCGCTCGCCCGCGCGAAGCTCAACAGTCGCGAGACCGACGAGCGCGACATACCCAACTCACGTCCGATCGCGGCCATGTCGAGATCCTGCATGTAATACAGGTGCGCCGCGCGTACCGCGAGTGCGGTGCGCTTCGGATCACCCTCCGTGAGTCGTTCCACCCCACACGTTCTACCAGCAGAATCCACCACTGCACATACGTGCAGATCTATTGCGCTTATGTGCACGAGTCGACAGGATGACATCATGACCGAAAATCCCAACAAGATCGCTCCATTGCGGCCCGGCGTCGCGGCGCTCACCGAGCGCCCGTCGGCGCAGGTCCTGATCATCGGTGGCGGCATCAATGGCATCTCCACTTTCCGCGACCTGGCCCTGCAGGGCGTCGACGTCGTTCTCGTCGAGCGCAACGACTGGGTCAGCGGCGCATCGTCGGCGTCGAGCCACATGATCCACGGCGGTATCCGCTACCTCGAGAACGGCGAGTTCCGACTCGTCCGTGAATCGGTGCACGAGCGTAACGGCCTGCTCGAGATCGCGCCGCACTACGTCAAGCCGCTCGAGACGACGGTCCCGATCTTCTCGACGTTCAGCGGAATCCTCAACGCGCCGCGTCGTTTCCTCACCCACAACACCGGAAAGCCGAACGAGCGCGGCGCCGCGCTGATCAAGGCCGGGCTGGTGATGTACGACGCCTTCTCCGGCGCGGGTAAGCGTCGCGTACCGCGGCACAAGTTCCGTGTGGGCAACAAGGCCCGTGCCGACATGCCGCGCATGAACTCCGGAATTCGTTACACTGCAACGTACTTCGACGCATCGGTGCACGATCCCGAACGACTTGCACTCGACGTCCTCAAGGACGGTCTGGCCACCGGTCCACATGCGCGGGCAACCAACCACGTCGAGGCCGTGGCCATCCGCGACGGCGAGGTCGTGCTGGCCGACCGCGTCAGCGGTGAGCAGTTCACCGTCTCGGCCGAGGTCATCGTCAATGCGAGCGGCCCGTGGACCGACCTCACCAACGACGCACTCGGCGGCGACACCCGATACATGGGCGGCACCAAGGGATCCCACATCGTGCTCGATCATCCGGATCTGGTTGCCGCGACGCGCGGACGAGAGATCTTCTTCGAGCACTCCGACGGTCGCATCGTGTTGATCTACCCGCTCAAGGATCGGGTCCTGGTGGGCACCACCGACATCGACGCCGATCCCAGCCGGCCGACACACTGCACCGACGAGGAGATCGACTACTTCTTCGATCTCATCAAGCACGTGTTCCCCGACATCGCGGTGTCGCGTGACGACATCGTGTACTCCTTCTCCGGTATCCGGCCGCTGCCGCGCCACGACGACACGACGCCGGGCTTCGTCTCGCGTGACTACAACGTCGAAAGCACACAGCTGCCCGGGGTCTCGGTGCCGGTGCTCAGCCTGGTTGGCGGCAAGTGGACCACGTTCCGCGCCCTCGGCGAGCAGCTGTCCGACCGGATCATGGAGCTACTCGGCGCGGCCCGTCAGGTCTCCACTGTCGGCCTGCCCATCGGTGGCGGTCGCGACTACCCGACCACGGATGCGCAGCGTCGAGCTTGGGTGGCCAGCCGCCGCGGCGACGTCCCGGCCGACCGTGCCGAGGTGCTCCTCACCCGCTACGGCACCCGCGCCAGCGACGTGATCGACGCGATCTCCGCCGGACCCGACGCACCGCTGCCCGCCAGCGGGCTGTCGACGGCCGAGTTGCGGTACATGATCGAGGTCGAGCAAGCGGTCCACATCAGCGACATCTTGTTGCGCCGTACGGATCTGGCCTTCGTCGGCGGTGTGAGCGGCGCAGTGCTCAGCGAGCTCGGTGATGCGATGGCGCAGATCTGCGGCTGGGACGGCCAGCAGCGCGCAGCCGAGATCGAGGCCGCTGTCGACACGTTGCGCGACGATCACCGCGTCGAGGTGACGACGACCACCGCGACCGTCTGAGCGGCCCGGGTACAGATACCCGATCTGTGCACATTCACCTTCGGCACCGTCGAAGGTGAATGTGCACAGACGAGGTGGTTCCGTCTCGAAAGGTCAGCCCGCGGACTCCGTCACTTCGACGGCCGACGACGTCGCAACGACGACCGCGCCGATGACCGCGGCGACGAAGGCGAGCACCGTGACCACTCCCCATCCCGCGCGCGTCGTGTCGCCGAGAAGCGCGATGCCCAGCGCACCGGGTATCACGGTCTCGCCCACCACGATCGACGCGGCGGCTGCGCTGACCGCGCCCGTCTGCAGCGCGACGGTGAACAGGTAGAAGCCGCCGACGCCGCAGATCACGACGGCGTACAGGGCAGGGTCGGTGAGCATCGCACCCGGATCGAAGGGGTCGAGTCCGTCCAGGACGCGGATCGCGACGGCCATCAGCCCGAACAACGCACCTCCACCGAGACCCGCAACGACCGCGACCCCTTTGTGGATCACGCGGGTCACAGCGGTGATCAGAACGAACAGTCCGATGCCGACGACGAGCAGCACCCAGTGAAGCCATTCGCGGTCACGGTGCCCCTCGTCACCGGCGCCGAGCCCGAGAACGACGAGCGCCACCACGACGACGATCACCGCGGTCCACTCCCGACGACTCAACCGCGCATCGAGGACGATGGTGGCGAGTACGGCCGTGACCACCAGGTTCGCACTGACGATCGGTTGAGCCAGGAACAACGGTATGAGTCTGTCCGCGACGAGGTTCCCGGCAAACCCGAGCCCGTCGAGTGCCAGACCGGTGAGAAACGAGACGGTCAGCATCGCTGTGACGGTCGAACGCAACGTCGGCGCCGCGCCTGCCGACTGGTCGTCGACGCTCTGCGCGCCGCGCGCCTGCAGCACCGAGGCCGTACCGTACGCGAACGCCGCCAGTACCGCCGCGACGATGCCGATCACCATGGGAACAGTATTCAGCACTGTTCCGCCAGCCGAGCCGACTGACCCACCCCGCACACCAACCGCTGGTTGAGCCGGCCCTCGAGTAACAACCGCTGGTTGAGCCGGCCCCGAGCGCAGCGAGGCGCCGAGTCGAAGCCACCCCGCACACCAACCGCTGGTTGAGTCGGCCCACGAGTAACAACCGCTGGTTAAGCCGGCCCGCGAGTAACAACCGCTGGTTGAGCCGGCCCCGAGCGCAGCGAGGCGCCGAGTCGAAGCCACCCCGCACGCCAGCCGCTGGTTGAGCCGGCCCCGAGCGCAGCGAGGCGCCGAGTCGAAGCCACCCCCAACACCCAACACCGCGGACCCGCATTCACGCCGGTGCCTGTGGATAGATGCCTCGTGTTCTGTCCGGAACACTGGGTAAACATAGGAATGTCCGGTTTCATGTACATCTTGGAATGCGCTGACGGCAGCTACTACGTCGGAAGCACTCGCGACGTCGAGAAGCGCGTCGACCAACACAACAGCGGTAAGGGCGCGGAGTACACCAGCCGTAGAAGGCCCGTCCGTCTGGTGTACTGCGCCGAGTTCGCCACGATCGCCGAGGCCTACGCGTTCGAGAAGCGTGTGCACGGATGGTCGCGGGCCAAGCGTCGTGCATTGATCGACGGGAACTTCGATGCGCTGCGTGCGTACTCACGGCGCGGATATCGGCAGTGATGTGGTTGCTCGCTGGCTGGTTTCGACACGGCAACTCGCTTGCGCTCGCGCCGGCTCAACCAGCGGGGCCAAGTGAGCTGGCCGGTTCAACCAGCGGGGCCAAGTGAGCCGGCCGACTCAACCAGCGGGGCCAAGTGAGCCGGCCGGCTCAACCAGCCGGGCTCGGTGCGCTCAGCCGCCGTGCCCGTACCCCGCGGGCAGATTCACCGACTCGGCCTTCTCGACGGCCGTAACGGCCCCCGACGACGCCAGGATCACGCCGCCCACCACCGCGGCGACGAAGGCGACGATCGCTGCCGGGCCCCAGCCGGATCGCGTGACGTCACCGAGAAAGATGATGCCGACGGCGCCGGGGAGTACCGTCTGGCCGACGACCAGCGCAGCGGCCGCGCCGTTGACCGAACCCGTCTGCAACGCAACGGTGAACAGGTAGAACCCACCGATCCCACTGATCAGGAGGGCATAGAGCGCGGGGTCGGTGAACAGCACACCGAGATCCAACGGCGACACCCCGGTCAGAACACGCGACGCCACAGCCATCACTCCGAAGATGGCACCGGCGATCAAACCGGCGAACGCTGCGATCCGACGCTTGAGCACACGCGCTCCGGCGATACCGATCACGATCAACAGTGGGCCCGCCACGAGCACTGCCCAACTCATCCAGGCGTCGTAGTCGTTGCCCTCACGGCCCGCCGAGATCGCCAACAGGACCAGCGACATGATGACGACCGCACCCGAAACCCATTCTCGCCAGGTGAGACTCACCTTCAACACGATCGCGGCCAGCACCGCGGTCGCGACCATCCGCGCGGAGATGATGGTCTGCGAGAGGAAGAGCGGGATCAGACGTGCAGACACAATGGTCGCGACGAAACCGACGATGTCGAACACGAAGCCGACGAGGAACGGCACCGTCAGCATCGTCGCAGCGGTCGAGCGCAGCGTCGGATGTGGTGTGGTCGACCGGAGTTCGTCACGGTGTTCGGCGCGTTGCGCCACACGCTCGGCACCGAGGGCCTGCAGGACCGATGCCGCAGCGAACGAGAGTGCACCGATCACCGCGATGACGATTCCGAGTGTCATCCGACCACCCGGCCCCATCGCGTAACGATCTCAGGCCCACCACGCGTCATACGACGGACGCTACTGAGTCTTGAGCGCGTGGGGCTTGAGCACGTCGGTGCCGACGTACCGCGCAAGTTCTTCGGGCAACACAACCGAACCGTCGGCCTGCTGATGATTCTCCAGGATCGCGACGATCCATCGTGTGGTCGCCAGCGTCCCGTTCAGGGTCGCAGCCACTTGCGGCTTTCCCGCCTCGTCGCGATAACGAATGGAGAGGCGTCGGGCCTGGAATGTCGTGCAATTCGACGTCGAGGTCAGCTCACGGTAGGTCTGCTGCGTGGGAACCCATGCCTCACAATCGAATTTGCGAGCGGCCGACGATCCCAGGTCGCCGCCGGCGACGTCGATGACCCGATACGGGACGTCGATCGCGGCGAGCATCTCCTTCTCCCAACCGAGCAGTTTCTGGTGCTCAGCCGCGGCATCCTCGGGTTTGCAGTAGACGAAGCCCTCGACCTTGTCGAACTGGTGCACGCGGATGATGCCGCGGGTGTCCTTGCCGTAGCTGCCGGCCTCGCGTCGGAAACACGTCGACCATCCGGCGTAGCGCTTCGGTCCGTCGGAGAGGTCGATGATCTCGTCCATGTGGTAGCCGGCGAGCGGTACCTCAGACGTTCCGACCAGGTAGAGGTCGTCGTCCTTGTCGAGGTGGTAGACCTCGTCGGCGTGCGCACCGAGGAAGCCTGTGCCGCCCATGACCTCCGGCCGGACCAGCACCGGCGGGATCATCAACGTGAACCCGTTGGCCGTGGCCTTCTGCGCGGCCATCGTGAGCAGGCCCAGCTGCAGCATCGCACCCTGACCGGTGAGGAAGTAGAACCGCGAACCCGACACCTTGGCGCCGCGCTCCATGTCGATCAGCCCGAGGGATTCGCCGAGTTCGAGATGATCTCGAGGATTCTCGATCTCGCGCGGCTGCCCGACGTGTTCGAGGACCACGTAGTCGTCCTCGCCACCGGGAGGCGCCCCCTCGACGATGTTGGAGATCGCGCGTTGCGCATTCGACGCCGCGTCGTCGGCCTCGTTCTGGCGGGCGACAGCGGACTTCACCTGTTCGGCGAGTTCCTTGCCCTTGGCAAGCAATGCGGCCTTCTCGTCGCCCGACGCCTTGCCGACCTGCTTGCCCAACGCCTTCTGCTCCGAGCGCAGCGAATCGGCTTCGACGATGGCGGATCGACGCGCGGTGTCGGCGTCGAGCAGGACGTCGACGAGGCCGGGGTCTTCACCGCGGACGCGTTGCGAGGCACGGACGAGGTCGGGGTCGTCGCGGACGATCTTGAGGTCGATCACGCCTGTCAACGATACTGGAGCGCCGATCGGTCGGATCGTCGGACGCTGTCAGGGGGCTACTGCCAGTACTCCAGGTAGTCGGCCCTGCCGAACATCGACGCGGCGTCGTGTGCACTCGGTGTTCCCGCACGCGGATCCGCGCCAGCTGCGACGAGCGCGGTGACGACGTCGTCGAATCCCTTGAACACCGCACCCGCGAGGGGCGTCTGGCCCTTGTCGTTCGCGAGGTCGACGTCGGCGCCGTGTTCTATCAGCGTCGCGACCGACGCCGCATCGCCGTGATAGGCCGCGAGCATCAGCAGCGAATCACCAGCCTGATTCCGCAGGTCAACCGGCACTCCAGCGTCGAGGTAGGCGGCCAGCGTCGCGGCATCCCCGGCGCGCGCCATGTCGAAGAGTCGACCAGCCAGTTCTTCGAGGTCAGCGCTCGGCTGTGCGTCGTTCTCATTCACCTTGTCGAGTCTAGGCAGAGGTATCGGCTCACCGGGACCGGCGAAAAGTGCATGATGGATGCCGATGAACGACGATCCTGACAAGGTGTCCGACGCCGACGAGAGGCCCGAGTCCGCGGCGGCCGGCAAGACACCCGACGTCGCCGGAGCCGAGAGCACGACCGATGACACCGCGCACACCACGGATGAGCGCGAGGGCGTCGACCTCGGCGGCAACCCTGCCGGTAACGACTCTGCGGACTTCCGCTCTGTGGACTCCTGCCCTGCGGGCTCCGACTCTGTGGACTCCGGCTCTGTGGACTCCTTCCCTGCGGGCTCCGACTCTGCGGACGACGCCGGGGCGCGCTCGCGGCGTCGCGGCGTGAGTGGCACGCTTGCGGCGAACCCGATGCGGGTGGTGCTGGCCGCGGTGGTGATCGGTGCGCTCGTCGCCGGCGGTATCGCGTTCACGCTCGGCGTCTTCACCGACAACGGAAACGTCGGTACGACTGACATCGGCGAGAACGAGAGACTCACCGAGAACGCCTTCACGCGGTCGGTCGCGGGCGACTGTCTCGATTGGCCCGACGGCCAGCCCGGCCAGCCGTCGAAGGTGGGGTGCGACCAACCGCACCGCTTCGAAGTCGCAGGTCCCCTCAATACGGCGGTACTGCCGGGCTCGGAGTTCGGCGACTCGGCCGCGTGGCCGGGGGCCGAACGGTTCGCGGCGATCCGCGACGAGCAGTGCCCGGTCATCGTCGACGACTATCTGCAGGGCAAGCTCGATCCGCAGGGCCGCTATTCCGTCGGAATGATGTACCCGTCACAAGCGCAGTGGGACAAGGGCGCTCGTGAGCTACGGTGCGGTCTGCAGCAGACCGGCAAGGGCGGTCAGCCTGAGCAGGTGACCGGGCGCGTCCTCGACAACGATCAGTCGTTCTCCTGGCCCCCCGGCACGTGCATCGGGATCGACCAACAAACCCGACGGCCCACCGTGCCCGCCACTGTCGTGGGTTGCAGCGAACCACACGCTTTCCAGACGACGGGCATCGTCGACCTGTCGGCACGCTTCGGGAACCGTACGTCGGGCAAGCCCTGGCCGGAGATCGCCGACCAGAACAAGTTTCTCGCGGGGATCTGCCCCGGCCAGGCGCAGCGGTTTCTCGGTGGCAAGGAGAAACTCGACGCCACGACGCTGAACACGCAGTGGTCGGTGATCAGCGAGCCGAGCTGGCTCGCCGGCAGCCGAAAGGTGGTCTGCTACATCGGGCTGCCTGATCGCGGCGGATTCGCGACGTTGGTCGGCGACGCGCGCCAGACGCTTCTGATCAACGGCAAGCTCCCGGTACCGCCTCCGCAGGCACCGCCCGGCCGCGTACTACCAACCCCGGTGCCGCTGCCGCCCGGCATCCAACCGAACCCCGAAGAGGTTCCGGCCCCCGCCGGCTGATCAGGAGACGCACCCATGCCCGTCGCCATGTCCGACGACGAGTTCGAGGGTTTGGTGTCCGACGCCCTCGACACCATCCCCAAGGAACTGACCGACGCCATCGACAACGTGGTGATCCTCGTCGAGCCGAACAATCCCGAGTCCCCGAACATCCTCGGGCTGTACTCCGGCGTCGCGCTCACGAGCAGGGACCACGACTACGGCGGCTTCCTTCCCGACACCATCACGATCTACCGCGAGCCGATTCTCGGCATGTGCCACACCAGGGAGCAGGTGGTGCACGAGGTCGCGGTCACGGTGATCCACGAGATCGCCCACCACTTCGGCATCGACGACGCCTGGCTGCACGCCCACGGCTGGGGCTGAGGGGCGTCGGGGTTTCGCACGCGGCGGGCGCTGGCTTTCTG
The DNA here is from genome assembly GCF_000248075.1 of Gordonia otitidis NBRC 100426. Lineage (GTDB taxonomy): Bacteria > Actinomycetota > Actinomycetes > Mycobacteriales > Mycobacteriaceae > Gordonia > Gordonia otitidis. Next base: position 20,113 of record NZ_BAFB01000196.1, read on the forward strand.
CGCGCCGGCCGAGGCTCTTCCCCTAGTTTCTGCCCGTTGGCGGTGCTTTTCCTCTAGTTTCTGCCCGGCGCCCGGGGCCTTCCCCTAGTTGTGCGCGCTTCCCCGAGAAACAACCCGCGGAAACGCACAAAACCCGCGGAACAGATCCTTCCCCGACTTTCTGCACGCAGGCCGGACCCTTCCCTGGGTTCCTGCACGTCGGCCGGACCCTTCCCCGGGTTTCTGCA
>NZ_BAFB01000195.1 GCF_000248075.1 Gordonia otitidis NBRC 100426
CACTAGCCGACGGTGATCGCGTCGAGTCGCTCCCGGATGAACTCGCCGCCGACGACGGGCGGGCGACCAGCCACCTTGCCGACCGGGGGCTCGAGCGGTGTCACCACGGCGTCGTGGTTGAGCTCGTAGAAGAAGATCAGAGAGACCAGGTCCTCCTCGGGAGCGTCGGCCTGCGGAGGCAGCACGCGGTGCCTGCCCGCAGGCCACCGTCCACCCGACCAGTATTCGAGGAGGTCGCCGATGTTGACCGTCAGCGCCGACGGATCGTACGGCGCGTCCGCCCAGCCACCCTCGTCGCTGTAGACCTGCAGCCCGCCCGCGCCGGGTTCCCGGTCGAGGATCGTCACCGTACCGAAATCGGTGTGCGGGCCGATGCGGAACTGGCCGGGTTCCGGCTCGCCCACGTCGGTCAGCGGCGGATAGTGATTGATGTTCGAGGTCCAGGTCGCCGAACCCGCGAGATCGCGAAAAGGGTTGTCGCTGCCCGAGAGACCCAACGACGCAGCCATCAGCGCGAGTAGATCGTCGGACAGTTTCTTGCAGGCGGCCGTCCAGGCCGTGAACAGCTCACGGAGGCGCGGCGCCTCGGCAGGCCACACATCGGGAGCAAACCAGTAGTCGTCGACCTCGGCGATGCCGACCCGGGTCTGCGCGCCCGAGTTATAGGTCTCCTTGAGATCGGGTGGAGTCTCGGTGCCCTCGGAGGAGCCGTTGGCCTCGAGTCCCGGGCCGATCCACCCACGACCGCCGACTCCAACGGCGTACTGCTGCTTGACTTCTGGTGGCATGGCGAAGAACTCTCGGGCGGCAGCCCGTAGTGCTGCCGGTAACGCGGGATCGATGCCGTGCCCGGTGACGAGCAGGAAGCCCGCCTTCTGCAGCGATTCGTCGACCGCAGCACAGACGGCGTCGGCACCGGCACCACCTTCTCGCCACTGCGACAGGTCGACCGTCAGGATCGGACTCCGTTCGGTCACAGGACCGTTCCCCTCTTCTCCGAACGCGCTTCACGCACGCCGCCGTCGACGACGCCGATGTCTTCGTTCCACAACGCGGGATGATCCGCGATGAAGTCCGTCATCATGCCGACGCACCGCTCGTCGTCGAGAATCGTCACGTCGACGCCGAGGTCGCGCAACCACTCCTCGCCTCCGGCGAACGTCCGGTTCTCGCCGATCACGACGGCACCGATCCCGAATTGTCGGATCAGCCCGCTGCAGTACCAACACGGCGCCAGGGTGGTGACCATGATCGTCGACGAATAGTCACGTTGCCTCCCGGCGGCGCGGAAGGCGTCCGTCTCGCCGTGCACGGACGGATCGTCATGTTGCACGCGTCGATTGCGTCCCTGCCCGAGCAGCGTGCCGTCGGCGCTGAACAATGCTGCACCGATCGGGATGCCGCCCTCGGCGAGGCCGGTCTGCGCCTGCCGGTAGGCGGTGTCGATGAGAGATGTGGTGTCCACGGTGATCGCCGCACCGATGTGTGGGGTCATGTTCTGACTGTGCGCGCCCCGACCGTCGGGTTCAACCGACAGTCCGTCGTGTCGCGCGCAGACGACTACGTGCATATCGTCTCCTCATGCACGCACGCACCGTCGGCGAGCCGGTCACCGACTCGCAGCATATCGACAACTCTCACAAATCGGCGCCGTCGTTACGGCGCATCATCGACGACATCCTGGTGGGCGGCAACCCGCGGGTCCTCACGGCGCACGATCGCCTCGATCGCCCGGTGAGCTGGGTTCATTCGAGCGAGATCTACGAGATAGGGCCACTGCTCGCCGGCGGCGAGCTACTGCTGACCACAGGGCTCGGACTTGCGGGCCTCGACGCCGGGACGCGCCGTCACTACATCCGCGATCTCGCCGAGCGTGGCGTCGCCGGACTGGCATTCGAGGTGGGCCGGAGCTTCGACGAGATCCCAGACGAGGTGATCCGGGAGGGCTCCGCGCGCCGACTACCGATTGTCGAACTCCGACAGGTGGTGCCGTTCATCGAGATCTGTCGCGCGGCGAACACGGCGATCGTGTCCACGGAGGTGTCCGATCTGCGTCTGCGCGGCGCGCTGGATGCCGTTTTGCACGACGACATGGCGTCGAGTGGCGGTGTGGCCCGCATGCTCGAGCACATCTCCGACGCCGCACACTGCCCCATCGTGCTCGTCGGCTCGGGTGGCGCCCTCATCGCCGCCCACGGCGTCGACGACGATCGATCGGCGTGGCGGGCCGTCGACGAGCAGATCGCGTCCGTCCCGATCGTCGCCCGTGGGCGTCACATCGCTCGTCTCTTCGCCGGACCCGCCGGCGTGTCAGCGCACGCTGCGCGTGCCGGCGTGTCGGCGCACGCTGCGCGTGCCGAGGGGTCAATGGCACGCCACCTGGTGGCGATGTTGCTCGAGTGCGCGAGCGGGCCGCTCACTGCCGCACTGGTGCGGGCGGGCAGCGGACGATCGGCGGTGGGTGCACGGCTCATCGAAGAGTTGCTCGCGGCCCGGCCAATCAGACGTGCCGATCTGTTCGCGCGCCTGTCGGGATCGGGTGTCCCGGTGTCGGCGTCGGCGCACATCGTTCCTGTAACGGTGGAGTCACCGGACCCGCGCATGGCCGAGAACGCGCTCGTGCGGGCCGCATCAGGGCTCGGCGGCGCCGTGTACGAGACTGTCGACGCGACGGTTCACGGCCTCGTGGTCGTCCCTTCTGCTACCGACGAAGCCGACCCGCACGCCGACGCTGTCGACTGTGTCGCAGCGGCTTTCGAGCAGATCGGAGCCCACGGCGGTCGAGTGACGGTCGTGGTGGGTCACTCGTGTCCGACCATCGACGCCGCACCGGGCCCCGCCTTGTCGCTCGCGGTCGCGGCATCGTTGCGCACCTGCGCCGAACGGCTGGGCGCCGCAGTCGAATCGGCGCGCACCAGCGGTTCCGCGCGCAGGGTGTTCACCGCACGGGCGCTGGCCGCCGATGCCGCGGCCCGAACCATCGCAGCAGACGTCCGCGACGAACTCCTCGCACTTGTCGAACCGTTGATGGCACACGATCGCGCACAGTCGACGCGCCTCGCCCACACACTCGACACCCATCTGCGTAACGGATGCAGCGCCACCCGCTCGGCCCAGGCGTTGCACATCGGCAGGCAGAGCCTGTACCAACGACTCGACCGCATCCGCACCGTACTCGGTTTCGACCCCACACAACCCGATGTGTACGGATCGGTCATGATGGCCTTCGCCGTCTCCCGCGCCGAGTGATCGAGTGCCAAACGAGCTCAGGCGTAGGCGCGCTGGGATTCCTCGACGGTCCTGCGCGCGAGGATCAGGTAAGCGACAAACGCAATCGCGAACCCGACGAAGGCTCCGATGTCACCCAATTCGGGGACCGCTCGCACGACGTATCCGACGAACTTCTCCTGGTTGCAGAACAGCAGCACCGAGCCGACGAGCGCGATCACGAACGCCGCGAGCCCGCCCCAGTTGACGTACCGGGTGTCGTACAGAAGATTCAGTGACGGCTTCTCCTTGCGGAGCAGACGGTCGGCGAAGACCACTCCGAGCCACGGACCGATCCAGTAGGCGACCAACAGCAGGAATGCCTCGTACGACGCCGCGGCGTCGGCAAGCGCCCACCACGCGACGAGGAATCCGACGACGCCGAACAACACCGTCACCAGCGCTCGCTGGGTGTTCATGGGCATTTTGAAGCCCATCGTCACGAAGGCCATCGCACCCGAATAGACGTTGATCGCATTGGCGGCGACCGCGCCGACGGCAATGGCGAGCAGCGTGAGGTCGGCCACCAGTGTCGGCAGGTTGGCGGTGAACGCTGCTGTCGGATTGTCCGACGCCGCCGGGCCGATCGTCACCGACGCCGCTCCGACGAGCATCAGGACGGTGCACGACACGAACAGACCCAGCGAGGCGTACAACCCGGTCTTCGCCCGAGAGACCGTGGGCGGTAGGTACCGCGTGTAGTCCGCGGCGTAGGGCGTCCATCCGGCGGTGTAGCCGAAGGCGGCGCCGACGGTCAGCCAGAATCCGGACATCGAGAAACCCCCACCCGATGACGGGGGCGCGTCGAGATGAGACTTGCTGAAGATGATGACGGCAGCGATCAGGAAGACGACCGCGAGGATCGGTGCTGCGATGCGTTCGAAGCGCTGCACGAGGTTGTGTCCGAAGAACGCGAAAGCGGTCTGCACGATGACGATGATGATTAGCCCGACGAGAGGCGTGAAGCCGAACAGCGTCGACAGCGCGAACGCACCGCTGGCGCTGTTGGTGGCGAACCAGCCCACACCGCACATGACCGCCATGAACGTGGCGGGCAGGATGTTTCCGCGATAGCCGAAGGCCAGCCTGCCGAGCACCATCTGCGGCACGCCGTGCAGCGGACCGTCGGCCGACAGCAGGTAGTGCGCGACGGCCGCGAGGCCATTACCCAACACCATCGCGACGACGGCCTGCCAGAACGACAGCCCAAACACACCGACCGACAGGACGCCGACGAAGATCGTCGCGAACTCGAGGTTGGGTGCCGTCCATGTCCAGAACAACCCGCGCGGTGACCCGTGCCTGGCCTCGACCGGGATCGGCTCGTTGCCACCCGGTTCGACGGCGAGGACTTTGTTGCCGTAGTTCAACTGCGAGACGGTGGCCTCGTCGTCGGTGGGTACATCAGTGCTCATGGCCGATACTGTCCTGCCTCACACCCCGCGGAGCAACCGACGAAGTGTCTGTTGCACGGGCACTTGAGCGCGACAGATCGACGCAGCGAGCAGTCTCGGCGCCCCGCCCGTGACCCCCCGCTCAGTCGACGCAGGGAATGTCGGCGCCACTGTTGACCGCATCGCCCGAATCGGGAGCAGGTCCGTCGAGCGAGGCCGTCGTTTCGTCTTCTGCAGGGTCACTGGGCGCCGCACTCGTCGACGTCGCGCCCGCGGCGTCGGCGCTCGCTCCCGATGGCACGTCCTGTGTGTCGGTGCTGCCCGACGGCCGCGATGAACTCGACGGCGCCTGCATCCCGAAGGCCGTCTGGATCTGTGCGCGCACCTTGGCGACGTCGATGATGTTGACGTCCTGTCCGTCGACCGTGTCGTAGCGCTCGACGGGGAGAGTGCGGAAGCTGATGCGCTGATCCGACGGCGCGAGCATCTGTTGACCCCACGACATCAGATCCCAGCCGTCGGAGAGCACGACGTCGTTGTTGAGCGCGCTGGTCAGTCGGTTGAGCTTGCCCGGATCGGTGAGCATTCCTGTGCTCTGCAACTGATGTGTCACAGACAGGAGGAATGCCTGCTGTCGATGTGTGCGATCGAGGTCACCGTTGTCGAGGCCGTGGCGCTGCCGTACGAATGCCAGCGACTGCGAGGCGTTCAGGTGCTGACGTCCCGCGGGAAACCGTGCGCCCGAATATGAGTCGCGCACCGAATGATTCAGGCAGACGTCGATGCCGCCGAGAGCCTTGGCGATGTCGTAGAAGCCGACGAGACTGACCTCGGCGAAACGGTCGATCGGTACCCCGGTGAGTTGGCGTACCGTCTGGATCGTCTCGGCCCGCCCCGCCTCGCGACCACGCGACTCGAGTGTGGCCTGGTCGGTGACACCCTGGTTGGTCAACTGGTCCTCGACCATCGCCTTCTTGCGGCCGTACGCCTCTTTGATCTTGGCCTGGCTGACGTCGAGTCCGTCGACGTCGACGAGATCGTCGCGAGGTATGGAGAAGGCGACGATGTTCTTCTTGTCGGCGGGGATGTGGACGAGGATCAGGGTGTTGGTGTTGTAACCGCCCTCATCGCCGTCTCCTGCGTGCAATTGCTTGAGGATATCGGGCGGCAGATTGTTGCCGTCACGGTCTTTGCGTGTGTCGAGTCCCATCAGCAGGATGTTCTCGGCTCCGCCCGCCGATGCCGGACCGCCCGCCAATGCCCCCGAGCGACCGAATCCTCCCGCGACGTGGGTCGCGGTTCCCCACGCGAGCCCGACGACACCGAGGATCGCCACCGAGCACAGCGCGACCGCCACTCGTCCGATGCGGAACAGCGACGACCGGCCTCGCGGAGGAGTGACCCGGCCCCTTCGGACCGTCCGCCTCGGAATGTCGGGCGCGTCGGTGACCGCCGGAATGGGTTGGGTCAGGTCGTCGGCAACTCCCCAACGCCCGGTGCGGCTCTGCGCCGGGAAGCTCTGGGGTGGCATGCCCTCCGAAGCGGAATCGCGACGCCGCGAGCGCGCAGCCACCTCGCCTGCGGTCAACCGCCCGCCGTCGGGTCCGCGGAACTGCCGACGGCCGGGGGCGCCGTGTCCAGGAGGATCGCGGTGAGCATGACCGCGCGACATTCCCTCCTGCTCCATCCGTTTCGCCTCTCTCGTTTCGTTGAACCTCCGACACCGTGACCGGCATCACAGGAGCGGCGCGGACTCCCCCACCCCGACTGGGCAACGTTAGTGATGACGCCTGTGAGAGCACTGAGTACTCGACGATCGGGGCGGAACGGACACGCGGAAGCGGTAGGTGGCACCGCATTTCGTTGCTCACAGCGACCTGGCAGCGGAGCCTCAGCCATACCTCAGTGGATCCGTCGCACCATCGACGTCGTGACCACAGCTTCCCGCGCTGCCGACTTCGGCGCGTCTCCCGCACGCCAGTCGATCGAGAACGTCGGCATCAGCCCGGACGACATCCCCCTCCCCCGGGCGACAACCCGGGAGCGGGTCGCATTCGTTGCACTGCTGGTGGGCACCGCGGCGCTCTACCTGTGGAACATCACCGTCAACGGGAACGCCAATACGTTCTATGCCGGCGCGGCATGGGCGGGCTCCCGCAACTGGGAGGCCCTGTTGTTCGGGTCCGTCGATCCGTCGAACTTCATCACCGTCGACAAACCGCCGGTGTCGCAATGGATCATGGGTCTGTCCGGACAGGTCTTCGGATACTCGTCGGCGAGCATGCTCGTCCCCGAGGCCGTGATGGGAGTGGCTTCGGTGGCACTGCTGTATGCGACGGTGACACGCGTCTCAGGCCGTACGGCCGGGCTCATCGCCGGTGCAGCACTCGCGCTGACGCCGGTGGCAGCCATGATGTTCCGGTTCAACAACCCCGACGCCGCGATGGTCCTGCTCATGACCGCGGCCGCTTACTGCACCGTGAGGGCGACGTCACGAGCGAGCATGCGATGGCTCGTGTTGGCCGGCGTCGCCCTTGGCTTCGCCTTCCTCGCAAAGATGCTCGAAGGACTGATGGTGTTGCCGGCCCTGGGCTTCGTCTATCTCTTGGCCGCGCCGACTTCGTTGGGCCGCCGTGTGTGTCATCTGCTCGCCGCGACGCTGGCATTGGTGGTCTCGTCCGGGTGGTACGTGCTCCTCACACTCCTGTGGCCCGCGTCGTCACGGCCCTATCTCGCGGGCTCGACGGACAACAACTTCATGAATCTCGTCCTCGGTTACAACGGGCTCGATCGGATCGCGGGTCACGGTGGCGGCCATTCCCCTGCGCCCGCCGACATGGAGCAGCTGGCACGAGAGAATCCTGCTCTCACAGGGGGATTCGGGGGCGGGATGTTCGGTAGCGCACCCGGGATCACACGACTGTTCGGCGGCGAGTTCGGCGCGGAGATCTCGTTCCTGCTCCCGTCGGCACTCGTTGCCTTCGTCGTCGTGCTCGTGCTTCGCGGGCGCACGCCACGCACCGATCTCGTCCGCGCGGGTGCGCTGCTCTTCGGCCTGTGGTTGTTGGTCGACGGAATCGTGTTGTCCTACATGAGCGGAACGGTCCACCCCTACTATTCACTGGCGATCGCGCCACCGGTAGCTGGTCTGGTCGGTATCGGGGTCGTCGAGGCCTGGCGCGCCCGATCCTCGGCGATCGTGTGGAAGATGATCACCGCGCGCGTCGGGTTGGCAGCGATGATCGTCTCGGGCGGCATCTGGGCGTTCGCGCTTCTCGACCGCGAGCCGTCGTGGTTTCCCTGGCTGCGCTGGGCGTGCTCATCGTCGCCGTTCTCGCCGGAGTTCTCGCCGTCGTGCCCATCACCGCGCGTCGACCCGTCGCGGCAATCGCCACTGGATGCGGTGTCCTCGCAATCCTCTCGGCGCCCGCAGCGTTCGCGATCAACGGCGACACCGTGGCGCACACGGGCGGCAGCCCATCGGTGTTGCCAGGCCACCTGGGTTCGAGCGGCTCGGCGATCACTCATTCGGCGGCCTATCCGACGCACAACCGCGCCGGTGGTGTCTTCGAGAGCACAGATCGACAACGGGGTGGGTTCGGCTCGGCGCCGGATTCGCCTGCGCTTGACCGGCTACTGGCATCGAGCACCGCACGGTGGGCTGCCGCCACCAGTCGTACGTCGACGGCGGCTGCGCTCGAACTCGATGCGCGCGTTCCGGTGATGGGAATCGGCGGGTTCTCGAACGACCCCACGCCCACGCTGGCGCAGTTCCAGAAGTATGTGGCCGACAACGAGATCGGCTACTACGTCGTCGCCGCGGGCGGACCGGGCTCGGCAGATCGCGCGCCGTCCGGCAGCACCTACACCCACGGCGCGGGCGGATCACGCAGCGGATCGGTGACCGTACCGATTCAGCAATGGGTGGCGAGCCACTACACAGGCCACACCGTCGGCGATTACACCGTCTACGACCTGAGTCCGGGCACGAGACCCACCGAGTCGTCGACGTCGGTCCACACAGCAGCCGCGCAACAGCAGCGCGGCCGGCCGATGCCCGCGTCGCAGTCCGGATATCGGCATCGTTTCCATCACCTGGCACGCAACTGAGGAGAAGACCGGTGTTTTGTCAGCAAATTCAGAGTTCCGCCATGCCCATGCTCTCAGTCGTCGACGGCAGTGTGGTCCCGTGAACAGCAACACTCCCGACGAGCCGAACACCTCGCCGATCCCGCCCGTCAACGAGGGCGGCGACGAGACCCGCGCCGCATCCGCGTCGGCCCCGACGTCCCCGTGGCACAGCGCACCGTATGGGCACCCGTACGGCACAACGACGTACCCCACCACCGCATATCCGACTCCACCATCGGAGCCAACGGCACCCCGACGCACCCGCGGGATCGCCAAACCCGTTGTGGCGACAGCAGTCCTGGCCGGTTTGGTCGGCGGGCTGGTCGGAGTCGGCGGGTATGCGCTGCTCGACCACGGATCGTCGTCGAACGCCCCCGTCATCGCTTCCGCGCCTGCGGCGGCGACCAACGCCGCTGACGCACAGCCGGGTTCGGTCACCTATGCCGCGCAGGTTGCGTCGAAGTCGACGGCCGACATCAAGGTGTCGACGACTCAGGGCGCAGCGGTCGGTAGTGGCATCATCCTCTCACCGGACGGTTACGTGCTGACCAACAACCACGTCGTCAACGGGGTCGGCAGCGGCGCCAGGATTCAGGTCACCACACCGGACGGCAAGACGTATCCCGCCACTGTGAAGGGCACCTCGCCCTCGTACGACATCGCCGTGATCAAGCTCGACGGCGCGTCGGGACTGACACCGGCGACCATCGGCGATTCGGGTTCACTTCAGGTCGGTCAACAGGTCGTCGCCGTCGGGAGTCCGGAGAACCTCTCCAACACCGTGACTTCCGGGATCGTGAGCGCATTGTCGAGGACCGTCACCGCGGGCGACGAACAGGGCAGCTCCGTCACGGTCTACAACGGGCTCCAGACCGACACCCCGATCAATCCGGGCAATTCCGGTGGGCCGCTGGTGAATCTGCAGGGACAGGTCATCGCGGTGAACTCCGCGGTCGACACGGGACAGAGCAGTAGCGGCGGACCGCAGGCGTTCGGCCTCGGCTTCGCCATTCCGATCAACACGGCCAAACGCATCGCGAACGAGTTGATGCAGGACGGCCACGCCACGAAACCTGTTCTCGGGGTGTCGGGTTCACTCGCGTCGAGTGACGAGTCGGTCAACGGCGCCACGGTGCGGTCGGTGCAGTCGGGCGGCCCGGCAGCCGATGCCGGTATCAAGAACGGCGACACGATCACCAAGATCGGCAACGCCACCATCAGCAACTACGCCGACCTCATGGCGCAGATCCTCACGCATGCACCGGGCGAGACCGTCCCCGTCACCGTGAGTTCCGGCGGCCAGACCAAGACGGTGCAGTTGACGCTCGGCAGCACCGTCGACAAGGAACAGACGACGATCTCCGAGCAGGGCAGCAATCCTGACGGCAGCGGCTCGGGTGGCGGTTCTGACGACGGGTCCGGTGGGCGCTCTGGTCAGCGACTTCCCTTCGGTTTCGGACTGCCGTGACACTGACGAGGCCGCGTAAAGAGCACGTAAGGAAAATGCTCACATGCGAAGACGATCGTCGGTGAGAGAGCTGTTACCGGAGCGGACGTGCCAGGTAATCGCAGCGCAAAGCCACCGGACTGGACTGTGGGTACCCAGCAGGGCCCACATCGACACGGAGACTTTCCATGCCAGACCTCTTCTCCCCTTTCACCCTGAAGGGCGTCACACTGCGCAATCGCATCGTGATGTCCCCGATGACCATGTACTCGTCGCAGGACGGGCAGATGGGCGACTATCACGTCAGTTATCTCGGCGCACGCGCGTCGGGCGGCTTCGGGCTGATCTTCCCAGAGCAGATCGCCATCACCCCTGACGGCAGAACCACCACGGAGTGCGCAGGAATCTGGTCCGACGATCAGATCGAGGGACACCGGCGCGTGACCGACATCGTCAAGCGATTCGGCGCGGTACCCGCCATCCAGCTCGGCCACACCGGTAGGAAGGGCAGTGAGGTCGCGCCACACAGGAGCTATCCGGGCTACCCGGGCAACTCCCAGCTGCCTGCCGACCATCCGAACGGCTGGCAGTGCGTTGCGCCCTCGCCCATCCCGTACGGTGGCGACCACCACTGGCCGGTGCACGCGCTCACCGTCGACGAGATCAAGGCACTTCATCGTCGCTACGCCGACGCAGCACGCCGCGCCCTCGACGCCGGATATCAGTGGCTCGAAATGCATTATGCGCACGGCTATCTGGGTGCAGAGTTCTTTTCTCCGATCGCGAACCGGCGCACCGACGAGTACGGCGGTTCTCTCGAGAATCGAGCACGATTCCACCTCGAAGCGCTCGACGCAGTCCGCGCGGTGTGGCCCGAGGAGTACCCGCTCACAATGCGTCTCGGCGCCGATGACCTCAATCCGGCCGGTACGCAGTTCGAGGACGCCGTGACCGCGATCGGGTGGATGAAGGATCACGGCCTCGACCTCGCCGACATCTCGCTCGGTTTCAACACCGACGACATGGTCGATCCGCCGATGGGTCGCGAGGCGTTCATGGTCGAGATGACCAACAGGGTGCGGACCGAGGTCGGAATCCCGGTGGGCACCAGCTGGAACCTGGGCATTCCTGAGACTGCCGACCGCGTGATCCGTGACGAGCTCGTCGACCTCGTGTTCCTCGGTCGGCCGGCGCTCTCCAACCCGCATTGGCCGGTGTGGGCCGCTCGTGAACTCGGGCACGCCGCACCGTTCGACCTGGTGCCCGACGATTGGCGCTGGTGGCTGCAGAATTTCCGCGGCTACGATGCGAGCATCGGGCTGCCGCCCGCGAAAGAAGCGGCCCCGCGCCTGCGTTCCGCGTGAACTGGCGGGTGCCGACGCCGTGAGGCGTCGGCACCCGCTTCGCGCATCCGGTCAGGAGGCCCGTCGAGCCATGATGATCGCGTTGTCCACAGCGGCGCCACCGGTGTCGTTGTTGAAGTAGACGAAGACGTCGTCGGAAGAGTCGAAGGCAGCCCGCAGCCGATCGAGCCAGCTGTCGATCGCGCGCGGACCGTACGCCGGCCGCGGTGAGGCCAGACCGGAATGCATTCGGAGATAACCGAAGTCGGCGGTTCGCCAGAGCGGGGTCAGTACCCGACTGTCCCGGTCGGCCCAGCACAGCGCGGCGTTGCGATGCTCGAGCACCTCACGGACCTCATCGACCCACCACGAGGTGTGACGTGGTTCGACGACGACCCGCACCGAGTCCCCGAACTCCGCCAAGGTGGCGTCGAGCGCATCAGGGTCTACGGCCAGGTTCGGCGGTAGCTGCAGCAGAACGGGCCCGAGGTGCGCGCCGAGCGCGTCAGCACGGCCCAGGAAGCGCGCCACCGGTTCTGCAGGATCTTTCAGCCTACGCACGTGGGTGAGATACCGACTCATCTTGACCGATACCAGAAACCCCTGCGGCAGCACCTCATCCCACCCCTCGAATGTCGATCGTTCGGGGAGCCGGTAGAAGGTGTTGTTGACCTCGACGGTCGAGAACTTCTCCGCGTAATACTCGAGCCAGCGGCGTTGCGGCAGTCCGGTCGGATAGAAGTGGCCGCGCCAGTCCTTGTACTGCCAACCGGAGGTACCGACGTGAAAGGTCATGGTGCGTCGACTCTGTCAGACATAGCGGCGTGCGATGTCGACCACCTGGCCGCGATACCCACCGCCGAACACCACCGCATGCATGAGCACCATCGACAGGTAGTGGAGCGGTACGCGGTCACGCCAGCCGTCGGCAAGCGTATGAATCTGCTCGTAGCCACCGAGAATGCGATCGAGATACGGGCAGCCGAAAAGAGCAAGGGCTGCGAGGTCGGTCTCGCGATGACCCACGTGCGCCGACGGATCGATCAGCACACAACCTTCCGGTGACCACATCACATTTCCCGACCACAGATCTCCGTGCAGTCGCGCCGGAGCGTCGTCGGTGTCGAAGTCCCCCTCGCGCAACCGCTCACAGAGCTGTTCGACGAGGCGTGCGTCGTTGCCGCGCAGTCCGCTCTCGGGCAGCAGCGGCATGAGTCTCTCGTCTGCATACATCGCACCCCAGGAGTCGTGGCCGACCAGCGAGAGGTCGAGGAGGTGTTCGTTGGGACCCTGGTATCCCGCGCCCTCCCAGCCCGGCGGCCCCTCGCCCCAGCGCGCAGCCCCGTCGAGGGTGTGCGTGATGGCGAGCCGTCGACCGAACTCCGTTGCGGCGTCGGCACTCGGTGAGGTTGAGGCGACGCGACGCTCGGTCAGCGTCGTGTCGTCGATCGACACCACCTCGACGACGGCGGCGCCGCCGGACTCCATCGGTTCTGCGAGCCACCGCAGACCTGCGACCTCCCAGCGAGCCGGGCGTCCGGAGGTGTGTTTGGTGAACGTGGAGGAGGGCATGTCTCCTTGATACCCGCGCCGCCCGGTGATCGCCTCGGCCCGGCAGAACTCAGTCGCGGTATCTGGCGAGATACACCAGGTCATACGGACCGGTGTCGCGTCTGCGGATCTCCCGATAGCCCATGCGTTCATACAACCGTATGTTGGCGACGCTCCGCTCGCCGGTGAAGAGTTCGACGCGCGTCACATTCTCGGGTATCACCGAATCCACCGCCGCGAGCAGACGTGTCCCCATCCCGCGTCCCTGCATGTCGGGAGCGACGACGAGGCGCATCACCTCGGCGACATCACGGTCGACGCGAATCCGCATCGACGCCACCAACCGGCCACCGACACGGATCCCCCACGCGTGCACTGCAGAATTCGACAGTTCGGTGAGCAGGTCGAGCAGCGATTGTGTCAAGGCGGGCAGAGAAACGTCGTCGTGCAGTTGGGCTTCCGTCACATACGCCGCTCGCTGCAACGTCAACAGTTCCCCAGCATCGGTGATCGTCAGCTCGACGACGTCGGCATCATTCACCGACTTCGCGCCACTGTCACTCTCACGAGGGTTCACGCATGACACCCAGATGCCGCACCGACCCCGACAGTCCCGGAAGCTCTTTCACCGGAGTCCAGGTGTTGAGGCCGTCGGTACTGTCGGAGTAGAGGTACCTACCCGACTTGTAGGCATCGAGGTAGATCCGCCAGGCGCCGCTGGGCAACTGGATCACCGCGGGCCCCTCGACGAATGTTCCCCAGTCACCCGGCGAAATGAACCGGTACGGACCGTACAGCGACGACGACACCGCATGTTGCACCACCTTTTTCGTCTCGTTCTTGGTGAACGCGTGATACGTCGCACCGACCTTCACGACGGTGGTGTCGATGTGGTCGGCACCAAGCCCCGCCAGCGGTATGGGCGGGCCCCACACCCGCAACGAGGAATCGAGTGCGGTCATGACGTAGGGCACGAATCCACCGCCGGTCGACATCGAGAAGATCACGTTGACCCGCCCGCCCTCGACGAACCAGTCCGGCGCCCATGCCTTGGTGGTGAACGGCGAGAGCGACGGGCCGTCGGACGAGCCGGCAGAACCGGACGAGCCCGGCCCGCTCGACGAGCCGAACCCCTTGCCGTCACCGGTGCCGGGCAGAAACGCACAGCAGAGCGGAACCGGCCAATTCTCGAGGAATGTCCAGTGCACCCGGTCGCGGCTGCGCGCGAGCCCGATGTTCGCGCCGTCGACCGTCGTATAGGTGACGTAGTAGTAACCGTCGGTGTGGCGGAAGATGCTGGGATCGCGCACACGCCCGGTCGGCGGCCGATATGCCGGTTTTGCCACCGGCGTGAAGGTGGCGCCCTCCGCGGAGGTGTACACGTCCATGTACACGTCGCTTGTGTTGCTGAAGGCCACCATCGTGTACTGCCAACCCGCCGCGGCACTGCTTCCCGCGCCCGAGAACACCAGTCCCACGACGGCCAGCAGCACCACCGCCATGGCTGAGAACGTGAATCGCCTACCTTGGGTCACCGCTGCAGTATCGGCGACGCGGAACTCGATGTGTACCCACTGAGACAAATCGTTATCGAGGGTAGTTCTGAGACCCTCATCGGCAAAGGCGTGTCCTGTCCGCGATTCGGCGCGGCCAGTGTGCTGTGGACTCTGCGCACGGCACACGGAATGACAGTACGGAAAACTGCGACACGGGACTGCAAATGTGCGCCAGAATCGCACGGGCCACAGCGGGATACGACGGATCACTGCTATCTGTAGCAGCGGCATATACACCGCAAAAGCGCTGTCTGTCTTGGCTATTGGATCTTCAGAACTCCCCTTCGCCAAGCGCACGCGTCGACCGATGCAGGAGCACCACGTGATCACCAAGCACTCCCCTCTCGGCGTCATCGATTCTGGCGTCGGAGGCCTGACCACCGTGGCCGCGCTGTCCAAGCTGTTGCCCGGCGAGAATGTGATCTATTGCGGGGACAACGGGAACGCCCCGTATGGAAACCGCACCGGCGCCGAGATCGTCGAACTCACTTCACACATGCTGCGTTACCTCGCCAATCGAGGCGTGAAGATGGTGGCGGTGGCATGCAACACCATCTCCACGACGTTCGATCTGCCGGAGTTCGGTGGATATCAGGACCAGTTCGGCGTCCCCGTCCTGTCCATCGTGCGAGCGGCGGCCGAAGATGTTGTGCATCTGCGCTACCAGTCGGTGGGCGTCATTGCGACCGCGTTCACGATCGCCTCACGCTGCTACCCCACACTCATCGACGAACTCGACCCCGATATCGCTGTGTTCGGCGAACCCAGCGTCAACCTGGCCGCGCTGATCGAGCAAGGAGATCTCACCAGCGCCGCCATTGATACCGAGGTCACCAACCACCTCAACGACCTGCTCGACGCCCACTCGGTCCGCGACATCGTGCTCGGCTGCACGCACTATCCCATCCTGCAACCGTTGTTCGAGGCCAAAGCACCCCACGTCGCCTTCATCAACCCGGCCAAGGACCAAGCGCGTGATGTTCGATTGCAGCTCGTCAAGAGCGGGCTCCTCCTGCACGGATCCCACGACACCGTCGGCACTCTCGAGATCAACACCAGCGGCACCCGGCCCGTCTTCGACACCGTGCTCAACGAACTCGGCATCACTCGCGATTACACACTGACCGAACACGTCGACTATGCATCTGTTTCCGCGTCCTGACCTGACGCGTTCCTCGGTACCGATGTGATGCTCCCCTTTGCTGAACACACCACACTGCGCTCTGCCATTCTGGACTCGGACGGGAAAGCCGACGAAAGGGGCTCACCCATGCTCCGGTCTGGACTCGATCCTGAACTCGTGAACCAGTGGCGCAGACGAATCGGGCCTGTGGGCGCGCTCGGACCCCACCGGTCGATCCAGGTGCGTTCGCGCGGCCGTCAGGGTATCGACCTCTACCTGCCTATCGTCGAATTCGATGCGGAGGTTCCGGAGGACTTCGAGCAGATCGCCTACTGGCGGCCCCTCGGGTCGATCTTCACATTCTGCTATCTGCAGACGCCGGTCCGGACGCTGAGAACCGCGGCGCGCATTCGTGAGTGTCCGTCCAACTTTCTGGTGCTGGCCAGCATTTCGACCGGACTCACCACCGGCACCGCCAACGGACACGACTTCCGCGCGCGAGCCGGCGAGTTGTCGATCACCGACAGCCGCCTACCCTACGATCTCACTACTCACAGCACTTCCGAGGTGACCGGGATCTGGATACCGACCGACATGCTCGGTGACGACATCGCTGCCGGAGCGACCGTCGCCCCCAACCCCGCCGACACGGTGCTGACGCGAGCATGCACCGGACTCGTGACACGTTTCGCCCTCGACGCCGTCATCGGCGGGATCGACGTCGACGCCGCTGCCGAGCAGAACATCATCGATGTCGTGCGGATGCTGCTCAACCAGCACACCAGCCGACATCAGACCTTGCGCGAGCAACCGGTTGTCCTGCGAGAAGCGATCGACGGCATGATCGACCGAAACTTTCGGAACCCCACGTTCACTGCCGACACCATCGCGACGCACCTGCACATCAGCAAACGCCATCTCTACCGACAACTCGCTGACCCGGATCAACCTTCACTGGCGGATCGGATCGCCGCTCGGCGACTCGAGTGGGCCCGTGGCCAGCTCGAAAAACCGGGACAAGCTCGGCTCGGCGACATCGCCCACTCTGCGGGGTTCTCCTCGACGGCCACTTTCCGAAACCGATTCCGAGCGAAGTACGGCCTCACCCCCGACGAGTACCGACGCCATCACTGTGCTCAACCCGTGCACCCCAGCTGATCGGGCAAGCGAGGGACTCACGCCCTATTGAGTGCGATCGCAGCCTGAACAAGCGCGACGAAGGAATCGGCGTCGAGATCGTCGTTCTCCTTGATGTCGATCGCGCGTCTGGTTCCGGCGGTGAGGCTCGCGTTGAACACCTGCGCGGGATCGGGCAGCGACGCACCCTTGGCGAAGGTGAGCTTGATCTTGTCCTTGTAGGTCTCGAGCGTGCAGATCAGTCCATCGGCCGAAAACGTCGGCACACCATCTGGATTCGACGGCTTGCGCCACTTGATCTCTTCGACGATGTCGGGGTCGGCCCGCATGATCAGTGACCGCATCTCGTCGACTCTGGATTCACGCCAATCGCCTGTCATATCGCTCACGGTAGCTGCTCTGACGAGCTGGTCGTGCGCTTGCGCAGGTCTTGAGCGAACATCACGATGATGCCGCTCGGTCCGCGGACGTAGCTGAGCCTGTACACGTCCTGATAGTTGGCAACTCCCCGCAGCGGGTGGCAGCCGTGGCGCGCAGCGACGGCAAGCGCGTCGTCGATGTCGTCCACCGAGAATGCGACGCGGTGCATGCCGATCTCGTTGGGGAGCGTCGGCGAGGTAGCAATCGCCTCCGGATGGATGTACTCGAAGAGCTCGAGGCGGCCGGTGCCATCCGGTGTCGCCAGCATCGCGATCTTCGCGTGATTGCCGTCGAGCCCGACTGCGGTGTCGGCCCATTCGCCACTGACCTCGTCGCGACCGAGGACGGTGAGGCCGAGGTCGGTGAAGAAGGCGATGGCGGCGTCGAGGTCGTCGACGGCGATGCCAACGTTTTCCAGTGCTATTGCCACGTCTCGGACGCTACCGGGCGTGACGGACATCGGACCCGACTTCGGTCAGGCGACGGATCGCAACGACATCGATCGACGAATACGGCGACATGTCCGACGCCGACGGTCGGCGCGGCACGTACTCGCGGGATGGCCCGTGCGACACTGCGAAGGTGCCCGATGGAGTTGGGAGCGAGAGCAGAGCTCTGAAGACCAGCCTCACGGCCACCGCAGTGCTCGGCGGTGGAGCGGTGATCTGGGGCGTGATCAGCGGCTCGAGTGTGGTGTTGTTCGACGGCATCTACATGCTCGCGGGAATCGCGCTCGTCGGGACGTCGATGGTGGCCGCGCACGCCGCGGCCTCACCGCCGAGCGTCGAGTTCCCGTTCGGCAGACACGGTGCGACGGCGCTCGCGGTCGCGCTGCAGGGCACGGCGCTCATCGCGACTCTCACCTATGGCGTCGCCGACGCCGTGTCGGTGATCATCGCGGGCGGCTCCGACGCCGATCCCGGATCGGTGGCCCTCTACGGTGTCGTCTCGGCCGTTCTGTCGCTGCTTGTCGTCGTGCTGCTGACTCGCCCGGCACGGTCGTCACAGTTGGTCCGAGCTGAGCTCGTCGGCTGGCGCGCCGGCACCCTGATGAGCGTCATGGTCGCGATCGGCGGTGGTATCGCCCTCGCACTCCGACATCACGGCGCCGCATCGGCGGCCGCCTACGTCGATCCGACGCTGGTCCTGATCGCTTCGGCAGCCATCGCCCCGATGGCGGTCAAGCTCGCCCGACAGGCCATTCGCGAACTGATGGAGGCCGCTCCTCCCGACGAACTGAGCGCGATCATCGAGCAGGCCGCTGCCGAGGCCACAGAGCACTTCGACCTCGCTGACCCGGTCATTCGCGCCACTCGACTCGGGCGGCGTCTCTACGTGGAGGTCGATTACCTTGTGGCGCCCGGCGTCTGGCGAGTCGAAGAGGAAGATCAGGTTCGCCGCTTCATCGTCGACAGACTCGCCTCCACCGAACATGAGGTGTGGGCGACGGTGGAACTGTCCACCGACCGCTCACTCATGGAGGACTGACCGGAGGGTCTGCGCATCCCGTCTGCGCCTGGATCGTGCGGATCGTCGTGCCCAGGATCCCGCGGCACAGCAGTCCAGGCCCGAGAGGACCTGACGAATCGGAGCCGAGCGATGGAAGTCGACGTAACGCCGACCGCTCCTCCTCCGTCAACTCCTCTATCTGCCAACGGATCTCGGCATCCACTGCTTGCGGATCGTCGGGATTCGCAAGTCCCACCGCCTTCACCGCATACGCTGCGGCACCCAGTGCGTGCGCGCCCATGTGGGCGACCGCGGATGCCTGCGCGACCGACCGGGCGGCGGCCGCACCCGCGGGTGTGGTCGCCTGCTTCGCGGCCGTCACCGCCTGCATCCGCTTGGCGATCTCCTCGGCAGCCGTACTGTCGCCGTCGGCATACGCGCGGGTCCTGGCGACGGCGTCGCGAATCGCATTCTGCGCGTTAGCGTCGGCATCGAACAGCGAGACAACCCGCTCCGCACACGCGACCGCCCACCGTGCGAGCAAGCGACGGTCGGCGTCGTCGAGTGTCTGCGCCGACTTCACAGAGCACATTCGTCGACGGACGTGCTGCGGTACCTGGTCAGCACGTCCGCAGGGATATGGCAGGAGTCCTCGGGGAAGCGAGCGAGTCGGTGCTGATGTTCTTCCGCGCTGCGCACGTAGTTGGCGAGAGGCAACGTTTCGACGACGACGAGTTCGGCGTCGTCTCTCGCGGCGATGAACTCTCGCGCCTGCTGCAGATGCGTCGGGTTGTCGGAATACACGCCGGTCCGGTACTTCTCGCCGACGTCTGGGCCCTGCCGGTTCACGCTGTGCGGGTCGATGATCTCGAAGAGATACGCCATCAGTTGCGCGACGCTCACGACCGTCGGGTCGAACCGGGCCCGTACACATTCGGCATAACCGTCGTACTCACCGTCGAGCGACTGCCCGACGCCGTTCGCTCGTCCAGCCTCGGTGAAGAGCACCCCCGGCAACGTCGAGACGAAGGCCTGAACGCCCCACAAACAGCCGCCCGCCAGATAGATTTCCTCGGTCTCGCCCACGTGCCGATGCTACGACGCGTTGTGGATCGTCGACGCTGCAGCGCTCGCCGCCGCGGCATGCATAAATGTCACGGAGGCGTGGGCATCGACCGGCCCCGCACGCTTCCGACACGTAGCCGGACGGCTACACGGTGAGTCGAGGGTCGACTGCTTCGGGCTCTGGCCCCGCGCCGCGGAACGTCATGTGGAGGATCGGGTAGGGGCGACCCTGATCGTCCAGCTCGCTCCTACCGACAACGATGAAACCACGTCGGCGGTAGAAGTCGACCGCCTGCGAATTCTGCTCGTTGACATCGACGGTTCGCACGCCGCACTGCGCGACGACGAACGAGAGCAGACCGGTACCGATCCCCTGGCCGAGGTGCCGCGCGTCGACGAACAGCATCTCGAGGCTCTCCCCCGAGACTCCGGCGAACCCGACTGGGAGACCATCCAAATCGGCAACGTGCAGTTCGACGTGCGGCAGGTAGTCGGAGGCCAGGTGTGACTGGATCTCGTCGCGGTCGGCCTCGGCGAGGAAATCGTGTGTGGCGTCGACAGCACTGCGCCAGATCGCCACCAGGCGCGGGTACTCCTCCGGGCCTGCCGCCCGACGGATCACCGTCTGGGCTACGTCCTTTGAAGCGGTCACTTCCTCTTGGCTCAGACGTTGAACCGGAACTCCACGACGTCCCCGTCGTGCATGACGTAGTCCTTGCCCTCCATGCGCACCTTGCCCGCGGCCTTGGCGGCCTGCATCGAGCCGGCGGCGTCGAGGTCGTCGAACGATACGATCTCGGCCTTGATGAAGCCCTTTTCGAAGTCGGTGTGGATGACGCCTGCCGCCTTGGGTGCGGTGTCGCCCTGGTGAATCGTCCACGCGCGCGACTCTTTCGGCCCTGCGGTGAGGTAGGTCTGCAGCCCGAGTGTGTGGAATCCGGCGCGTGCCAACGAACGCAGACCCGGCTCGTCCTGCCCGATGGAGTCGAGCAGTTCCTGGGCGTCGGCCTCGTCGAGTTCGAGTAGTTCGCTCTCGACCTTGGCGTCGAGGAACACCGCGTCGGCGGGAGCGATGGCGGCCTTGAGCTCGGCCTTGCGGGCATCGTCGGTGAGGATCGACTCGTCGGCGTTGAACACGTAGAGGAACGGCTTGGCCGTCATCAGATGCAGTTCACGAACCGACGCCAGATCGAACGAATCCTTCTGCGAAAACAGGGTTTTGCCGGAGTCGAGGATCGCCTGGGCCTTCTTCGCGGCCTCGAGGACCTCGGCCTGGTCCTTGTTCTTGCGGGCTTCCTTCTCCAGCCGCGGGATGGCCTTTTCAAGCGTCTGCATGTCGGCGAGGATCAGCTCGGTCTCGATGACCTCGATGTCGGCGAACGGGTCGACGCGGCCGTCGACGTGCACCACGTCGTCGTCGGCGAACACGCGGACAACCTGACAGATGGCGTCGGCCTCGCGGATGTTGGCGAGGAACTGGTTGCCCATGCCCTCGCCCTCGGAGGCGCCCTTGACGATGCCCGCGATGTCGACGAACGACACGGTAGCCGGCAGGATGCGCTCGCTACCGAAGATCTCGGCCAGACGCGCGAGGCGCTTGTCCGGAAGCTCCACCACTCCGACGTTGGGCTCGATCGTGGCGAACGGATAGTTCGCTGCGAGGACGTCGTTGCGGGTCAGTGCATTGAAGAGGGTGGACTTGCCGACGTTGGGAAGTCCGACGATGCCGAGGGTGAGACTCACGGGTGTCCAGTCTACGGGGAGCTGCGCCTGGTCCCGAGGGCGGTCAGTCCGACTCGTTCTCGTCCTTGGATGCACCGTCGCCGCCACCGGCGGAACGGGTCGAGGAAGACGCCGACGTATCGGCGTCGGGCGGTAGCGAATCGTCGGGAACCCCGACGCTTTCGGTTACCGGCGCACCCTGTGGCGGGAGTCTGTCCCCTGCACGTTCAGCGATCTGCTCGTTCAGATAACGCAGCACGACGGTGAACGTGGCCGCAGCGGGGACCGCGAGAAATGCGCCGGTGATGCCGAAGATCGATCCGCCGAGGGTCACGGCCAGCAGCACGATGACGGCGTGCAGGTTCATCGACTTCGCCTGTAGCCACGGCTGCAGCACATTTCCCTCGAGTTGCTGGACGCCGATGATGATGGCGAGCACGATCAGGGCGGTGGTCAGGCCGTTCGACACCAGCGCGATCAAGACGGCGAGCGCTCCGGCGACGAATGCGCCGACGATCGGGATGAAACCGCCCATGAAGGTGATCACCACGAGCACGCCGGCCAGCGGCACCTGCAGAATGAACAGCCCGATACCGATGAAGGTGGCGTCGACCAGACTCACGATGGCCTGCGTGCGGATGAATCCGCCGAGCGTGCTCCACATTCGGCGCAGCACCTCGCTGATGTGCGTCGCAGACGGCTGCCCGACGGTGCGGTCGATCCACGGCGTGAACTTCGGCCCGTCCTTGAGGAAGAAGAAGACCAGCACGATCAGGGTGAACAGCGTGACCAACAGCGACGTCGCCGTCCCAACACCGCTGAACACACCCGATGCGATCGTCGCAGAACTCGACTGCAGTTTGCTGATGATGGCGTGGACCGCGTTGTCGATCTGCTCGTCGCGGATGTTCAACGGCGGCCCCTGCGCCCAATCCTGCAGCCGCCGCAGACCGTCGGTGGCGCGCGCAGCCAACTCGGGAGCCTGCCGAACCACCGAAGGAACGATGAGAGCGATCACCGCTGCGACGACACCGATCGCGATCACCATCATGAGCAGCGCCGCCGCCGCAGGTGGAACCCCCTTGCGACGCAGCCACCCGACCGGCGGCCAGAGCACGGTGCAGACGATGATCGCGAGAAGCACGGGCAGCAGGACCACCCACAGCTTGCCGACCACCCACAGCAGCACCCACACCGCGGCCACGACGAGAACCGACTGCAACGCGACGATCGCGCACTCACGCAGTCCCTGCCGCAGGACAGCCATCCGCGTCGGATATGTCTTCTCGGCCCCGCTGTTGCCAACAGCGGCGTTGCCGACACCGGAACTCCCGGCTACGACCTTCTCGCCGGTGGCTGGGGAGTCGGTTGCACTCGGATCTGTCGCGGGTTCAGAGGCGGCGGGAACGTCATCGGACGAAGCAGTCACGCGATGATCCTCACACGAGCGGGTCCGCTCGCGCGAAAAGCCGTCCGTGAGGGCGCCGTCAGTGACGCGCGAAAGTCCGCTTGAGCCACCTCAGCAACGCGTTGATCGCTTCGATCTCGGCGAGCATGGGAGTCAGGATCTCCGGGGAACGGGCGCGTCGTCGTCGCGAGATCGGTTGATCTGCGCACTGTTGGTATGCGCGCTCTCGGCGCCCCGCTCTGATCGCCTCGAACCAGGTTCGGCGTCGTCGAGCCGTCGAGTGTCGAAGGACACACCGCGTCCGAGGTCGGATTGCGCAGTGTGTGCCGACGACGAGCCGTCGGGGGTCGCACGTCCCGGCGACGCTGCGATCTCGAACGTCTGCTGCTCCGCGACAATTCTGTCGACCGTCTCGCATCCGTAGAGTCCCCGCAAGATGTCCAGTCCCCATTCGGGGTACTCCGCGAGGGGGAGTTCGCGGTTGCGACGTCGATGTCGAAAACCTCCGAATGGTGAGTTCATGCCGAACATGGTGCCACCCTAATATGATCTACATCACGTTTTGCCCGGATTACACCGAGGCCTGTGTGATGGCCGATTTCCGCCAGAACCGGCGCGCGATGGTGTGCCACAGTGAATCGTGACCACGACGCAGGCAGCCGGTGACCTCGGCTTTGACACGTGCTATCGGGCGCTGTCGGCCCGGGACCGCCGATTCGACGGCCAGTTCTATGTCACCGTGCACACGACGGGCATCTACTGCCGCCCGTCGTGTCCGGCTCCGACGCCGCGACCCACGAACGTGTCGTTCGTCCCGACCGCCGCGGCAGCTCAGGTCCGCGGGTTCCGTGCATGTCGGCGCTGCGCCCCTGATGCCGTGCCGGGTTCACCGCAGTGGAACAGCGACGCCGACCTGGGCGTGCGGGCGATGCGGCTCATCACCGACGGTGTGGTGGAACGCGACGGAGTCGGTGGCCTCGCGGCAGCGCTCGGCTACTCGCCTCGTCATCTCAACCGGGTACTGACAGCCGAGCTCGGCGCCGGAGCGCTCGCCCTGGCCCGCGCACATCGCGCGACGACCGCTCGTACCCTCATCCAGCGCACTTCGATGCCCATGGCCGACGTCGCCTTCGCTGCCGGATTCACCAGCGTACGACAGTTCAACGACACCATCCGCGAGATCTTCGGCCTCACCCCGACGCGGCTGCGCTCGTTCGGCAGTCGCCACCCGTACCCGGGGATCGACGGCGCCGAAAGCGGTGCCACCATCGCTCTGCGGCTGCCCTACCGCGAACCCTTCGACAGCTCGTGGCCCGCGACGCTCCTCGGCGCTCACGCTGTCGACTCACTGGAGGAATACAACGTCGATCCAGCGGGCACGTGGACGTTCTCGCGCGTCCTCTCACTCCCGCGTGGGCACGCGCTGGTCCGGGTCTCGCCCGGCTCCGACGACCACCGGCGCGGTCCCTTTGTCGTGGTCCACCTGTCGCATCTCGACACGCGAGACCTGGGCGCAGGGGTGGCGCGTGTGCGGCGCATGCTCGACCTCGACGCTGATGCCGCAGCAGCCGAGAACGTATTGCGTACCGACCCCGCCCTCGCACGACTCGTCGACGCTGCACCGGGTATCAGACTTCCCGGGTCGCCGGACCCCACAGAGGCCTTGATCCGCACGATGATGGGTCAGCAGATCAGCGTGCGCGCGGCACGTCATCACATCGGTGCACTGGTCTCGGCTCTGGGGGCCGACACCGGCTGGGCGTCAGGCCCACACCGCGCCTTTCCGACCGCGGCCGCCATTGCCGAGTCCGGCGGCACGGTGTTACGAGGGCCACGCCGACGCGTCGAGGCCATCGTGGCTGCGGCATCGGAGATCGCCCACAACTCGATGGAACTTCACCCGGGGGTACCCGCGTCTGAGATGCGTGCCCAACTCCTGACGCTGACGGGAGTCGGGGCGTGGACAGCCGACTACGTGACCATGGTGGTCACCGGCGACCCCGACACCCTGCTCCACCACGACCTCGTGGTCCGGCAGGCGGCGAACGATCTGCGCATCGACCTCACCGCCACGCAGGCGTGGGCACCGTGGCGCTCGTACGCATCCATGCACCTGTGGCGCCATCGGCTCGGAACCCAGCTCCGCAAGGTCTCCTGACCTGGGGAGTCGGTGTGTCCGCGCACCACCGCACCGACGCACAGGAGACAACCATGACCACCCTCGACTCCCACGCTGGGATGAGTTGCCCCGCCAGCTCGGCACAGATCGCTGCGCCGGCCTCCCCCGACCCCGCCCCGGATGCCGCGGCGGCCCACGTCACCATCTCCACGCCGACCGGCCCGTTCACGGCTGTTGTCGACGACTCCGGTGCGGTTCTGGCGTCCGGCTGGACCGACGACGTCGAGTCACTGTTGCCGTCGATCCACCGAACGCTCCGCCCGGTGTCGTCGCGATGGTCCGACAGCCTCTCGACTGTGACCGACGCGGTGGAGGCCTACTACGCCGGCCAGCTCTCCGCGATCGACGCGGTGAGCGTCAGACAACGGTCGGGCCCCTACATGGAGAAGGTGTGGGAGGCGCTGCGGCAGGTCGAAGCCGGCAACCCGAGGTCCTTCGCCCAGCTCGCCGAGGCCGCAGGCCACCCGACAGCCATCCGGGCCACGGCCGCCGCATGCACGAGGAACGCCGTGACGCTCTTCGTCCCCTGTCACCGTGTACTGCGTCAGGACGGCACCGTTGCCGGCTTCCGCTACGGGAAGGCACTCAAGCAGTGGTTGCTCACCTACGAGACGGCGGGATTCCGACATTCTGACCGCATTCGTCGCCCCAGCCGCAGTCCTCACGCACTGACCTGCGACGATGCCGTGCCCCCGAAACATGTCGGTATCGACCGGCACCATCAGGGCATGTTGTTCGTCAGCCTCGCCCTGTTCGTTGGTCTGCTGCTCGGCGCCGTTGTGGGCTGGCTCGCCAACGCCTCCCGGTCTGCAGCCGCCGTCTCGGCCGCCCGAACCGAGGCCGACGCGCTGCGTACATCGCAGGAACTGGCGGCGCGCTCGCTGTCGGCGGCCAGCGAGGATGCGGCGCGCCGGCAGTCGACGGCGATCGGCTCCCAGGTCAACCACATCGTCGAACCACTGCGTGGCGTACTCGGTCAGTTGTCGGAGGAGCTCCGCAGGGTCGAGCACAACAGGATCAGCGCGTACTCGGGTCTCGCCGAACAGGTCCGAGGGATGCACACCGCGTCACAGCAGCTGTCGCACGAGACCCGCGCGCTGGCCAACGCACTGCACACGCCGCACGTGCGCGGCCGCTGGGGCGAACTCCAACTCGAGCGGGTCGTCGAGCTGGCGGGCATGAGTCAGCATTGCGACTTCAGCACCCAGGTGTCGGCCGAGTCGGAGGCTTCGGGCCAGGTGCGTCCCGACATGGTGATCCATCTGGCGGGCGATCGGAGCATCGTCGTCGACGCCAAGGTCCCGCTGCACGCGTACCTCGCCGCCAGCGACAGCGACGACCCCGACAAGCAGGCCGCGCACCTGGACACCCATGCCCGGGCGGTCAGAACACATATCGCGCAGTTGGCGTCGAAGTCCTACTGGACCGCATTCGCGAACACCCCTGAAATGGTCGTGCTGTTCGTACCCGGTGACGCGATCCTCGACGCTGCGGTACGCGCCGACCCCGGATTGATCGAGTACGGGTTCACGCGCAATGTCGTCCTGACGACACCGACGAGCTTGATCGCACTGCTGCGCACCGTCGCACTCGGATGGCGTCACGATGCGCTCGCCGCCGATGCCGCGACCATTCGTGAGCTCGGGGTCGAACTCCATCACCGTCTCGCCTCGCTCCTCGGCCACCTCGACAAAATGGGCATCTCACTTCGCCGAGCGGTCGAGTCGTTCAACTCGACGCTCGGCGTAGTCGACAGCCGCGTCGGAGTCACGGCACGCAAGCTCGCGTCGCTCGAATCACTCGGTGTCGTCTCCGAGCCTGCACAACCGAGTTCCATCGACGTCGGGGTGCGCTCGACGCCGGGCACGGTCGGCTCGCCGTCCGATTCCACCTCGCGGATACCGGACGAACCAGACGCGCGCGCAACATCGACCTCTGGTTAAGGGAAATCCAGGGATCACCCGGTACCGTCTAGGGGTGCCTTTCCCGCAGCGAAGCCGTTCCGCGGTGCCAGTCGACCAACAGTCGGTACTGCCCAATGTCCGGGGTATCCCCTGGTGGGGCGCCGTTCTGGTGGCTGCGATCTTCACCGCCGTCGGCGCGGTCATCGACGCCAATCAGAACGACAGCCTGGGCTCGGTCTTCAACTTCTTCTATCTCGTCGGATGTGTCCTCGCAGTTCTCGCTGTGCGCAGGCGTGCCTTGTTCACCGCCGTCGCCCAGCCACCGCTGATCGCATTCGGCGTGGGTGTGATCACCCTGTACGGCCTCAACGCCGACGACGCATCGGGGCTCAAGAGCCTGATCTTCAAGGTGCTCCTGCCGATCGCCAATGACTTTCCGTGGATTCTGGTCACCTTCCTCGTCACGTTGGCTCTCGGCGTCGGTCGCTGGTACACGACCCGCGGGCAGGCCGAGACCGAGTCACCGACGACCAAGCGTCGGGCCCCGCGCTCGGCCGCATCGCGCGCACCGCGGAAAGCGTCGTCGAAGACGTCCACTGCACAGCGTTCCGCCCCGAAAGATGGCGCCGCCGCACATGGTTCGGCCACAAGGAACGCCGACAGGAAGGGCAGCGCCGCAGGTTCGGCCACGAAGTCCGGGGCGACGGGTGCGCGCCCTTCGCGTGCCACGAAGTCGCAGTCCGACAAACCCACTCGCTCGCGCAGGGCGCCCGCGCCGGCTGACGAACCCCGCACCCGTCGCGCCCCCGCGGACGATAAAGGTCGCGAACGGCCAACGCGCGAACGACCGGCTCGCGACCACCGCGGTGACATGCCGGAAGGCACGACGACCGACCGTTCCAGCCGACGAGACGATGCGCCGCAGCGGAGCCGTGAGGCTGCCGATCCCCGACGTGAGCGCCCCACCCGCGATGACGCGGCACGCCAACATCCCCCGCGCAACGCGGCGACGCAGGATCCGCGACGACGGGCCACCGCTGGCCAGGTTCAGCGGACCGCCGCGGGTGAGCGGCTCGACGGCCATACGACGGTGCACGCGTCAGCTGCCGCTGATCTCGACCGCTACGAGCCGGCAACGCGTTCCGCCGGCTCGGCCGTCTACCAGACCACCCGGGCACGCAACCAACGGTGAATTCCGGTTAGTGACCGCCGACGTCCTCGAGCCAGTCACCGAGTAGTCGGGCGGCGTCGTCGACCATCGACGGCCAGTCCATCGCCTTCTCGTCTGCGGTGTCGCTGACCACCTTGACCAATCGGAATCCGACGTCGAAGGCTGCGGCGACATACGCGACCGCGCAGCCCTCCATGTCCACGAGGTCGGCGTGTGCGGCGAGCCCGGCGCGCCGTACCGGATCGGCGACGAACGTGTCGCCCGAGGCCAGCACCGAACCGTCGCCGTCTGCCACCTCCCAGCGGTCGACGATCGGGTAACCCATCGCACGCAATTCGGGGGCGCTGATGTCGTGCTCGATGACCACCGACGGAAGGAACAGTCCGGCGTGGTGGTCGTGCAGCGCTCCTGCTGTGCCGATGTTGACGATGAGTCTCGTGGGCGGGGCCGCCGGGTCGGCGAGTGCGCGGGTCAGCGCCTCGGTGGCTCGCATTTTTCCTATTCCGGTGACGAGGAGCCGAGCGCTGTCGGGGACATACCGCGCCTCGGCGCGGGTGGCCGAGACCACCAGGATCGACGGATCGAAGTCAGGGCTCTGCGTCGTCGAGGTCGTCGTCGAAGTCACCAGTCGTGTCCTGCCAGTGCGAGTGTGGCCCGTGCGGCGTCGCCGAGCGCAGCCCCGTATCCAGGACCGTGCCTGACCGTGTGCACCGCGAGCGGGTGCAGCTGGTGAACCGGAACACGCTGCTGCCATCCCGCGATCAGCGGATGCACCCGCTCATAGGACTCGACGATCCGGTCGAGGTACGGGCAACCGAAGAGGGCAAGCATTGCCAGGTCCGTCTCCCGGTGCCCGCCATGGGCGGCCGGGTCGATGAGAACCGCACCGTCGGGAGTCCAGACCACGTTGCCTCCCCAGAGGTCGCCGTGGAGACGTGCCGGCGGTTCGCCGTCGTCGAACCTGCCCGAGGCAACGAGGTCGCAGGCGCGTCGGGTGACTTCGGCGTCGCGCGGGGTCACGTTGCCTGCATCGACACCCGCGTCGAGGAACGGCAACACGCGTGCTGCGGCGTAGAACTGCCCCCATGTGTCGCGCGTGACGGTCGGAAGCTGCAGTTTCCCGATGAACTGTCGTCCGGTGTAACCGTCGGGTGGAGAACCGAAGTGCGCGGCACCGGAATCGTGCATATGGGCGAGCATCGCGCCGAGGTCGTCGGCTGCCGCCGTCGAGGCACGGCCGGTCGCCAGCCGTTCGAGTTCGATCTCGTCGGTCGACACCGAGACCACGTCGACGACGCGCGCTCCGCCCTCCGCCAACCAACGCAGCGACTCGGCCTCGGCGGCGAAGAAGTCCGCGTCCGCCCCCGGCGCCGCGGTTTTGACGAAGGTGTCGGTCACCTGCGGTCCGCTGCAGTCCCTGACTGCGCGTTCTGTTCCGAACGCGTCTCGAGCGTCGTGCCTGCGACGCGGCCGAGGTGATCGAACTGGTTGTTGGCGACACGCATGACGATCTCGTACGGCAGTGCGAATTTGCGCGCCCACCAATACCCGAAGCGAGTGTCGAAGGAGGTGTAGACCATGTACTTGTTCTTCCGCACGCCTGCGAGGATCTTGGCCGCTGCCGATTCCGGGCTCACCGAGATCCGATGGAAACGACTGATCTGCTTGGCAACTCGTGGATCGTCGCGATCGACTCCGACGATGCTCACCGTGTTGACCAGTGGTGTGGCGACTGCCCCGGGACAGACCAGCGAGACACCGATGCCGTGACGACGCAGATCGAACCGGAGTACATCGGACACGCCGCGGATGCCGAACTTGCTGGCGCTGTAAGCGGCGTGCCACGGTAGCGCGAGAAGTCCCGCCGCCGACGACACGTTCACCAGGTGACCGCCTTGGCCCCGTCGAACCATCTGCGGCACAAAGCATTCGATGACGTGGATGGGACCCATCAGGTTGACGTCGACCATCGATCGCCAGTGCTTGTGCTGGAGATTCTCGACGGTGCCCCACACCGATATGCCCGCCACGTTCATCACCACGTCCATCACGCCGACCTCGGCGTCGACTTGATTCGCGAACGCAGCGACCCACTCGTAATCGGAGACGTCGCCGGCGAGGTGGAACAGCACGTCACCACCGGCAGCAGTGATCTCCGCGACCACCTCGTCGAGTGGTTCGGGATGTAGGTCGGTCAGTACGAGCGCGGCACCTTCTGCTGCGGCTGCTTCGGCAGTTGCCCGTCCGATTCCGCTCGCCGCACCGGTGATCAGCACCTTGCGACCGCGCAGCGTCGGTACCGGCGTCTTCATGACGACGAGATCGCGGATTCCCATGGTTTTCAACACTAGCCGTGTGCACGTAACTCGCGGGTGCGGACCGGATTCCCGAGCGGCTGGGATTCCGCCACTCAGCCGACGGGCAGCTTGCCGTCGAAGAGTCCGTAGAGGATGTCGAGCATGGCGTTGAGCACCTGGGCCGAGACGTCGGGACCCTGCGACAAGAGCAGCTGACCGATCTCCTTCGGATCACCCGACTTCAGCAGTTGCTGGACGAACGGGATGACCAGGGACAGCCCCCCGTCGGAGTTCGGTGTGCTCGTCTCCGGGGTACTCGGCGGCTTGTTGAGGGTGTCCGCCGACGGCGACACCGCACCCGGGTGCGCGTAGTTGAGGATGCCGTTGGTGATCGCCATGGCGTACTTCAACTGTCCGTCGCGACCCGCGAGCGCTGCAGCTTCGGCGGGATTCGACAGATTGCCCATCTCGATGAACACGGCGGGAACCGTCGTGAGATTCACTGCTGCGATGTCGGATCGGGTCTGGATGCCGTTGACGACGCCCGCATAGTTCGCCGACGGGAAGCCAGCCTTGACGAAGGCGTCGCGCATGATGTTCGACGCCTTGCGTCCCTCCCCACCCTGGACCGCGTTGGCCTTCGCGTCGGGCAGCGGGAGCGTTGGCACGATCATGTGGAAGCCCTTCTTGCCCGCGTCGGCTCCCGCGGCCGTCGAGTCGGCATGCAGGCTGACGGCGACCGCGGCGCCCGACCGGCTGGCCGCGGCGGCGCGTTCGTCGACGCATCCACCCCAGCCGGTGTCGTCGGGCCTGCTCAGCACGACGCGCGCACCCTGGCTTTCCAGACCGGCTTTGACCAACTGAGAGATCTGCCAGTTGACCGTGTGCTCGGCAGCCCCGTTGACTCCGGTCGCGCCGGTGGTCTGACAGTCCTTCTTGCCACCGCGACCGTCTGGCACCTGCGCCGACAGGTTGTGGCCTGCCGAACCGCCCTGATGTCCGGGGTCGAGGAACACGGTCTTGCCTGCGAGGGTCGAGCCGGTGGCCGGCTGCGAGGACGGTGCCGTGGGTGCGGGCGCTGCTGCAGCAGTGCCGAGGCCCGTGGTCACGGCGACGGTTGCGGCAGCGGCGAAGGCAACCGCGGCGGTGGCAGCGGATACACGCGTCCGCAGGTGTCGTTTCTGGGTCATCACGGTTTCGGGCGCGCAGGATCGGTGTTCACCGAGCGCACCTCACTCCTTCCAAGACGCAACACTAGTCACAACAGTCACAGCTTTAACAGCTAAGCAGCAGAGTGCGCAATGCGGAAATCAGTGACCTGGGACGACGGGATTCGTTAGGCAGCTGTGACGTGACCGCAATCGGCGGCAGGCTCGGACCGTTCAGCCCGCATCGGGTAGATATCGGGTGATGTGCAGGATGCCGAACTCGTCGTCGAGGGTCTCCGGCGTGGCCAGGACCTCGGCGAGTGCCCGATCGGCCACGGCGGGGTCCATGTCCGATCCGATGGCGACGATCCGGGTGCGGGGTTCCTCTCCCGCCCAGCCGCTACGGGAGACCCGGACGAAACCACCGACGCCGTGCACGACATACCGATCTCGGTTATCCGGGTAGGTCGAAACGCACCACACCCTTGATGCGGTAGCAGCCGACGGGCGGGTCGCGGAGCAACGCGGCGAGACGACGAGGATCGACCGGGTCGGGCGTGTCGAGCTCGACGGAACTGTAGGCGTCGTGGAGATGACCGTGCGGTCCGTGGTCGCTGACTCCGTGGTCGTGGGTGTCTCGTGCAACCTCGGAGATCATCAGGTCGTCGAGGGTGAGCTGGCGCGGCGTCGAGACGTCCTCGGGTGGTCGGACCAGTCGATCGAACAGCAACTCCGGTTCGACCTCGCCTTCGGCGACGGCGATGGCCGGTGCTGACGGATTCACCTGCCGAACCGTGGCGAGCAGATCCGGGAGCCTGTCAGCGTCGACGAGGTCGCTCTTGTTGACGACGACGAGGTCGGCGATCGCGATATGTGAGTCCACCTCGGGGTGTTTGGCACGCAGAGCGGCGAACCCTGCGGCATCGATCACGTAGACGAGTCCGCCGTAGCGCAACCCCGGGTCGGGAATACCGGTGACGAGGCGGACAAGCGATTTCGGCTCGGCGATCCCGCTCGCCTCGATCACGATCGCATCGAGCCCCGCTTCCGGTCGCGCCAGGGCAGCAAGCGCCGCATCGAGCCCGTCCCGATCGACCGAGCAACACATGCAGCCGTTGGTCAACGTCACCGCACCATCGGCCTGCCCCGCCACCAGGAGCGCGTCGATGTTGATGGCGCCGAAGTCGTTGACCAGGACACCGAGGCGTGCACGGTCACCCGCTCCCCCGGTGCGGAGGAGGTGGTTGAGGACTGTCGTCTTGCCCGCGCCGAGGAATCCGGCGAGGACCACGACAGGGACCGGTTCGTCACTCACGTGGGCGGGAGTCATGCGCGGGCGCCGGAGAGCCCGTCGAAGCAGTCGGGGCAGATCACCGCGAGTTCGCGGCCCTGTCGGTCGGGGTAGTTCTCGACGTTGCTCGTCGCCGCGCCACATTCACCACAGCGACCGAGCACCGCAGCGTCGTCGGAGAAGTTCACCGTCATCCGCTTGTCGAAGACGTAGAGCGAGCCTTCCCACAGACCGTCGTCGGCGAACTGCTCGCCGTAGCGGACGATGCCCCCGTCGAGTTGATAGACCTCGGAGAAGCCGCGCTTGCGCATCAACATCGAGAGCACCTCGCATCGCACGCCACCCGTGCAGTAGGTGACGACGGGGCGGTCTTTGAGGTGATCGAACGCGCCGCTGTCGAGTAGTGGCACGAAATCACGCGTGGTCTCGACATCAGGGACGACAGCGCCGGCGAATCGGCCGATCTGCGCCTCGATCTGGTTGCGTCCGTCGAAGAACACGACGTCGTCGCCGCGTTCGGATACCAGACGGTGTACACCGTCAGGGTCGAGTCGCTCGCCCCCTCCGATGACGCCATCCGAGTCGACGTCGAGTTCGTCCGGCGCGCCGAACGTCACGATCTCGGGCCGTACGCGCACGACGAGCTTCGGGAAGTCGTCGCCCAGGCCGCCGGACCATTTGATGTCGACATCGCGAAATGCGGGGTACTCCCGCAACTTCCTGACGTAGCGTTTGACGCTGTCGAGTTCGCCGCCGACGGTGCCATTGATACCGTGCGGGGACACGATGATTCTTCCGCGAAGACCAAGCGATTCACACACGGTCATTTGCCACAGGCGTATCGCGTCAGGGTCCGGAAGCGGCGTGAATACGTAGAACAACACGATCTTGGGGGTCGACACAGTGCAAGGGTACGGTCGCCGCCGCGCGCGTTTTCTGGCGGTTCCCGCCTTCGTCGCTGCCGCAGCCCTCGGAGTCGCGCTCACATCGTGTGGCTTGAACACCGACACCACGCCGTCGTCGATCGTTCTGCCGGCGACAGACAATTTGTCGACGGAATCGGATTATCCGACAACATCGACGTCAATCGTCACACAAAGTCGTACGGCAACCTTCCTGGCCAGCGACACCATCGGGCGCGTGATAGCAACGGCACCACGCGCAGACAATTCGCGATATCACCAAGGTTCGACGACGCCCGATGGCGAAGTCCGTGACACGTCAGGCTTTCACTTCACAACCCCGGACAAAGCCGTCAGTTGTTCCACCGAGATCAACGTCGAGGCTTCACGTCGTGCTCTGACGTGCCGGGCGAATGACAACCAATCATCCGCGACGCGCCCGGCCCGCACGCCGCGCTCCTGTGTTTGGGCTGAGAATCTCGTGGTCTTGACTGCCGAACGTGCACAGCAGGGTGGTTGCGAGAATGAGCATACGGTTTTATTCCGCAGCGCAATCGTCGACGATGGCATGACCATTTCGGTCGGTAGATTCTCCTGCCTCAGCGACAGCTCGGGAATCTACTGCCTACAGTCCGACTCGCAATCGGGATTCTCGCTCGGCACAAAGGGTTTCACACTCATCAATGCCGTGGACAAGGCGCCGGTATCGCTGAGAGACGCGCGCGAAAACGAGGTCGGGACAACTACGACAACAGGGGTCGACCAGCCCGGCGTCGACAACCCGACGTCTCCGACGAACTGAAACTGTCATTGTTTGATCAGCAATGCTCAGTAGTGACGCAAACCGCATTTACAACACCTGAACGCTCGGCACCACTCGTAGACCGGCCAGTCAGTACGAATTGCGATTCCGGATGCGCAAACAAACGGTGTATAAAAGAATGCATATACCGTCCGGCTCGACAGATCGTCAGCGTTCTCGACGTTCACCGAAACGTTCTGACGTGCCCACCGACTGTCGGCCGACACCGCACCCAGTCCAGTGCAAGCAACAACCGGAGGGAAAATGGCAAAGAAGGAAATCGTTCAGGTCATCGACGACGTCGACGGCAAGGTGCTCGACGAGTATGAAACCGTCCGCTGGAGCCTCGACGGCAAGAGCTACGAGTTCGACACGTCATCAAAGCATGCACAGCAGTTCCGTGACGGACTCGCTAAATACATTTCGGTATCTCGTACCGGTGGTTCACGCGCGCCGAAGCGTGCAGCGCAGAACTCCAGCGGAGGCCGGAGTAAAGAGCAAACGCAGGCAATCCGGTCGTGGGCAACCAAGAACGGATATGAGGTCAGCGATCGGGGTCGCATTCCGCTGAACGTCCTCGAGGCTTTCGAAGCCGCGCACTGACGGAGGCACCGACCGGGGTGCGCGTGCTCACCCGAGGCGAGAGCTGCGCCGCTGCCCGCGCACTACCGCGCGGGCAGCGAGTGAATTTGGTTCCCTCCGTGTCGATGGTGTAGTTTCGCCTTTGCGCTTCGGACGGGTTTCCGAGACGTCAAGTGATGAATACGGGGCTATGGCGCAGCTGGTAGCGCACCACACTGGCAGTGTGGGGGTCAGGGGTTCGAGTCCCCTTAGCTCCACCGACAAACTCCCTCCGACCTGCGGTCGGAGGGAGTTCTCGCTCGTACGCGGACCTGCGCCACACGGCTCGGAGCTCACCGCGTCGGTCGTCCCCTGGACTCCGTCGGCCCCGATCCTGTACGACATCGCGATGGTTCCGAGTCCCGTGGTGTACGAATCGACAAGCGTGAGCGCGCATGGATTCACCAGTTCATCGAAGAGCCGCCTACCGGAGCCGAGGATCAGCGGGTGGACAAAGAGTCGAAGCCCGTCGAGCAGTCCCGCCCCGATGAGTGTGCGGACGAGCACACCGCTACCGAGGATGGTGACCGTGCCGTCACCGTCTTCCTTGAAGGAGCGCACGGCCGAGACCACCTCGCCACCGATCGCATACGTATGACGCCAATCGAACCTCGTCATCGTGTTCGTGACGACGTATTTCTCCGCGGAGTTGAGCTGGGCCGCGACCGGGTCGCTGTCCGCGACGAACGGCCAATGAGCCGCCA
>NZ_BAFB01000194.1 GCF_000248075.1 Gordonia otitidis NBRC 100426
GAGAAACCCCATCTAGGCGCATGACCGCCACCCTCACGCCGCCCCCACCACACCGTCGGGGCGGCGATACGACCATGCCGCAACCGGCCACCGCGCCCGTCCACGGCACCCGAATCAACCCGGACACACACCACTGTTTCCGCATCGCCGCCGCCTGGGCGCCGCGTCGCCGCGTGCGCGTCGACACCGCAAACACCCACCAGTACAAGACGGTTCGCCGCTTCCCACGCAACGTTCACGACAGCATCGCGCCGACGCAGCCATGGGCTGTTGAACTGTTCGACACACTCGGACAGCTACGAATAATCGGCATCGATTTCGACGACAAACTCGGCCACCACGCCCGCCCCGACACCGACGCCGACGACCTTTTCACCTGCCTGCAACACCTCGGGCTCCCAGCCCTACTGTCGTCGTCCTCACCACACACCCGTCGCCGCCACATCTGGATCCTGTGCGCCGACAACGGCCTCACCGCACCGCAAACAACCACCCTTCGGCGACTACTCGCCGCCCGCTACCCGTCGATCGACCCCACCCCGCTCACCAATCCCGACAGCGGCGCACTGCGATTCCCCGGCGCACCGCACCGCGCCGGCGGCCACGCCGAACTCATCGCCGTCAGCACCCCACCGAACTGCGACCCGACCGCAGTACTGACCGGAGCCAGCCGCGCAGCTACCGATATTGTTGACCGCCTCGCCGCCCACTTCGCCGCGACCGGCACCCCACCCCACCTCACGAACACCCCACAACCACGCCAGGCTGCGGGCGTGCCGCGAGGCTGGGTGGTGCGCGACCGAGACACCCTTTCCGCCGCGATCACCGCGGCCACAACCGAACTGCGCTGCAGCCGGTATCGGCTCGCCGCGCACGTCACCGACGCCGGTCTGCCGCCCCTCGAGCTCACCGCCACCGATGTCGCCGACCAGCTGCCGCAGCTTCACACCACCCCCACCGCAGCTGACGCTGCCGTCTGCCTGACGTCGCTGCCGGATGCCACCCAACCCCCACCACAGCCTCTCGACCTCACCAGCACCACCATCGCCCCGACCGCCGTCCACCGCGTTGACGACTGCGTCGCTGACCGCGACTCCCACACATCGATCGACGATGTGTGGCCCGCCGACTACGCAACTCGTGCAGAAAGTCTCGGCCTCCGCGACCACCTCAACGCGCTACCGGCACGCATCCTGGCGTTACTCAATCCGGCAGCCACCGTCACCGACATGCGCGCCGACGCCAGCCGAATCGAACGGTCCGTTCTCCTCGCGTGCGCGCACGCCGGCTGGGATAGCGACACAGTGACGCTTCTCCAAGACGCGTTCGCGCCCGCCGCATTCACCCATTCCCAATCCCAACGGCTGCCCGCCACCATCCACCGCCAGCCCCGCACCCCACACGCCGCCCGCACACATCTGCTGCGGCAATTCGACCGCGCCCGCGCCGCCGTCACCCGCTACACCCCGCGACCCGACACCGACCGCGACCGCACCATCGACGACATCACCGACCGCGCCACCCGCATCCTCGCCTGGGCCGACCAACAGCACATCACCTACCGCTGCGACACCCACCTACTGCGCCGCATCCTCGAAGCGCATCTGGTGTGCGCGCTCACCGGAACCAGCACCTACTACGCCTCCACCCGTGAACTCGCGCGCATCGCCGCCGTCAACTCGCCGCAAACCGCCGCCACCTACACCCGCATCCTCGTCGACCTCAACGTCATCGACCTCCGCACACCCGCAGCAGGACGACGCGCCCACGAATTCGAGCTCCGCACACCTGACGAGCCCTCATGGACACAAGGGGTACCCGCCCCCCACGCCCCGACGCGAGAACTCGCCACGACAGCACCGTCCATGAAAACTCTCCGCGAATCGCTGCAGAAAAAGTTGGGTTTGTTCGCTCACGACGTGTGGACTGCGCCCGGTGGGACACACGCAAGCCTGCTGCTGGCGGCACTGCACACGATCCCCGGCTGCGATACGGCAGCCGCAGCCTGCACTACCGGCCTCACCGCAGATCAGGTGACCCGAGCTACCAGATTCCTCACCGACGCAGGCCTGCTCACCACACCCGACGCCAGCCCGATCAGCGACACGCAATGGCAGCACGCGGCGCAGAAAACCCGCACCGCAGGAGCCTGGCATCGTCGCCGCACCCGGTGGACTATCCAACGAGCCTGCTGGGACTGGTGGCAAGCAGAACACGAGTTCCTGGCCGCACCACACGACCACAAACACACCGTGTGGGCATCGACAGTGCTGTCAACGTTGGGCCGCTACCCGCGCACCACCAGCCCACAACCAGGTGGCAGCACCGCCGACCATGCAGCCGCCTACCGGCGCCTCGCCCCCCGCTACACCCCAACACGGTGGGTGACACAGTGACCGAAAACAACACCACCACCGCGACCCCACCGGCCCCTATCGCAGCCGCCGCAACCACAACGAACGGTGCGGAAAACCCGGCTGCCGCACCTACGTCACACGGCGCGCGACTTCCTCGGCGGAACAGCATTCGCCGCGGCGAGCTCCGCCTCCTCACACAACTCGAGATTCGACAACACACCCGCCCCACCGGCCGGCACCATCAACCACTTCACAAACGTCCACGCCCCACGCTCATGCGGCGCGACACGCGATTCCCACACCTTCCGCCACAACTTCCACCGCTGATAGGAGCACCGATAGCGGGCGTACAGCACACGCTGATCGAGCTTGTACTGCACCCCCGAATCATCAGCGACCGCCGCCCGCACCGTCATCGGCAACCCAGTCGGCGGCGCCGCCCAATCAACACCCTCGAACTCCAACGGCATCGTCTTCGTGATCATGCCGCGCGAGTAACCGTTCGTCGCCCGCGTGTACCGGCCACACAACAACGCCTGCGACTCCGGCACACACCACCACTGCACCTGACGGAACTGGTGACGCTCCAACACCGGCCGCATCTCCTCACGCGTACCGCCCTCACCATCACGCACCCGCTTACGCTCCCGGACCACACCACCACGACCATCCGGACGATAACGAGCCACCGCCTTCGCATAGCCGGCGATGATCGCCCCCAACCGATCCGACGGCTTCGCCGCAATCTCCACTTCCACCGCCACCAACTCGCCCTGACCAGTCACCTGCAAAAAGTCCGGGTACCGCACACTCAACGGATCCGAACCACGCTGCCTCGTCGACGGAACCGGAGCAGCCACGAACGTATCGCGCTTCTCAAACAGCTCCCGACCCGCAGAATCCTCACCCGTCTTCACAAACACCTGACCCGACCGCACCCCCACATCCGTCGCGCCAGCAGCAAACCGCACACCCACCGACTCCAAGAACGCCTGCACCTCAACAGGATCATCCTGCTTATCCAGCAACCGGATCTGACGTTCCGTCAACACCGTGATGCCCTGCGACCTCGCCACCAACATGCGATCCGCCACCAACGCTGCGTGCAACAAATTGTCGGGCACCGCACGATCCTGAACGGTCAACCCATCAAACATCCGCGGCAACGCCGAGACACCCACCCGCTGACCAGCACGAGTCGGCGTCAACACCGTGCCCGCCCACTCCTCCACACCATCATCACGCGCCAGCAACCCCGCTTGCGTCATCTTCACCGCACGCTTCAACGCCGTCTGCTCACTACCGCCGTAGAACCACTTCGCCGCCTGCCGCAACAAGATCATGCCGTGCAACGTCACAAACTCGAGCAGCTGCTCATCCCTCGGAGTACGCCGCCAACCATGCCCCCGATACGCCGTACCCGACCGCACCCCAGCCTCCTGCGACGCCAACCGCGCAGCCTTCTCCCGACGCCAACGCGAGAACAACGCATCAGCCCGCTGAGCCTCCACCAACGACTTCGGAACAACCTCAGCCACCAGCCCACCACCTCACAGATTTACGTGACCACAACCGTAACTACACCAAGTCACCACACATTCAACACCCTCAACACCCATACCTGCAGAAACAACGCCGATAGGTGACTCACAAACCCCCAACAAAATGCCGACTCTCGCCCCTCCCCACACAACACGCACAACGCCCTGGATAAAGCATTTACGGATGTTGTGCGTGCTGTGTGGTGTGTGGCTCGACCGGCGACGCCGGCAGGAGCGAACCCAACCGTCGCCGCCGGCGGCGTAGTCGACCTATTCGGCCGACCACGCCACCGGCGGCGACGGGGTTCGCGGACCTGCCGACGCCTCCGGCGGCTGTGCGGCGCCGCCGCAGCACACCCCCGGGCGGTCGGGGTCGCAAGCTCCCCCAAATCCGCCCACCGGGGTGTGCTGCGAGCGACACGCGCCACACAGCCACGCCAGCCAGGTAGGTGTCTGAGCCGTCGACAGCGACGCCAACACCGCGGGGTGGCCCGCCCTTCGGGACTGGGCCACAGGTGGCTGCTCACCTGCCGACGGAAGGGTCGCTGCCGTCGCCGGACGCCGGGGTCGTCGACGTCGTCTCCTGCCGTCGTCTCCTGCGCAGCCTGCAGCCGCCAACCACGCTCGCCGGGTACGTCTGCGGGCGCGGCCCACCACCGGCAGGTGACCCGACGACGAAGACCCCCAGGCCCGAAGGGCGGGGGTCACCGCAAGCCGTCTCGGGCACGACCCCCAGGCCCGAAGGGCGGGGGTCACCGGCACGCTGCGCTCCCCGACGCCACCACACGCCCTGGCGCAACCCGACGGTCTCGGACACAACCCCGGGCTGCCGTCGACAACCGCCGCCACCGGCCGCCGCCACCAACACCGCCACTCGCAGACCCCCAGGCCCGAAGGGCGGGGGGTCACCGCAGCCGACCACCACAACGCAACCCGGTGACACACCCCGAGCCCCGAAGGGCCGGGGTGCACCACCACCACAACCGCACATCCCCCCGGCGACAACACCGCCGCCAGCACCGCCGCCAGCAGCCACCCGCACCCTCACGCCACCAACCACAGACCCCCAGGCCCGAAGGGCGGGGGTCACCGCAAGCGGCCTCACCACACCAACAACCACCACAGCCGGGGCACAGCCCCACACCCACACCAACCACCACACGGCCCAGGCCCGAAGGGCGGGCCGCCCCCGAGGCACCCGGTCGGGTGCCCCGGCTCTCCTCCTTCCTCTGGCTGGCCGTCTGCCAGCCCCCCTCCGGGACAACCCACGTTCACCGACACAAGCAACCGCACTGAGCGCGTCGGGGTGTCGCTGACCGCGACACCCCGACGCCCTCAGCGCTCACGCGCGAGCTGCTCCGCAACCGACTACCGGTGTCGACCCGGCCACCGTCGTGGCTGAGCCTGCGCGGGTGGTTCAGCCCACGTAGTGGGCTGGGTTATGTGTGGGTGGATGAGGGGTGTGGGGCGGGCGGCGGCGTGGGTGGCGATTGGCGATTGGCGTGGCGGATTGCGATTGGCGGGCGCGGCAGCAGATTGGCGGAGGGTGGAGGGATTGGGGGACGAAAAGGTGGTCGCGGGGCGGGTGTGCTGGGTGCGGGTGTGTGCGGCGGGCGGATTGATGTGTTGGGGACATGGTGTGGCGAACCAATGGTTCGTGCTGTCTGCGGGTGGGTGGGGTCCTGGCCGGTGGTGTTGCTCGGTTCGT
>NZ_BAFB01000193.1 GCF_000248075.1 Gordonia otitidis NBRC 100426
TGCGCACCTGTGCTCCGACAGCCCGTGCCGGAACGCCGATCTCGTCGAGCGCGAGCAGAAGCACGCCGTTCAGTTCGTAACAGATGCCGCCACGATGTCGAGTGATCACCTTGTCGACGATGGCCGTTGGCGCCACGTCGACAACGTGACCGCGGTGGATGTCGAGATTCTCGAACGGTATCGACCGGTGCTGGCTGCGCGCGAGAGCGTCGATGGCACCGAGGTCACCGGGCTCGATCGTCAGACTCTCGACGATGTCACGGCCCACGCCGATGCGCCGCAGATATGCGTCGGTCGGGAATCTCACATTCAGCTTGGTCACAGCAAGAAGGATAGGCTACCCTCATCTTGATCAGCGGGGGTGGTCGACCACGCCGCCCAGCGTGATCAGTCATCACGATCGGAGTCCCAGCATGCACGACCGCCGTGGGGAAAGACGGGAAACATTGTCCGGCAAGGCCCTTCGCATGGCACGCCTGTTCTCGTCGGCATCACGCCGCGCGCTCGTCGTGCCGATCGACCATTCGGTCACGATCGGTCCGCTCGGCCGCGCAGATCATGCCGACCAGACGGCCGCCATGC
The DNA here is from genome assembly GCF_000248075.1 of Gordonia otitidis NBRC 100426. Taxonomy (GTDB): domain Bacteria; phylum Actinomycetota; class Actinomycetes; order Mycobacteriales; family Mycobacteriaceae; genus Gordonia; species Gordonia otitidis. Next base: position 583 of record NZ_BAFB01000193.1, read on the forward strand.
TCGCAGACGCGGGCGCCGATGCGCTCATCGTCCACAAGGGCAGGGCCCGGACCATCGATCCCCGCCGGTTCACCGGTCTCGGACTGATCGTCCACCTCTCTGCGGGAACCAGTCTCGCGAAGGACTCCACCGGAAAGGTTCTGGTCGGTTCGGTCGAGGAGTGTCTCGGTCTCGGAGCCGACGCGGTGAGCGTGCACGTCAACGTCTCGTCCGACACAGAGCCCGAGCAGCTGGCCGATCTCGGTAGGGTCGCGCACGAGTGCGAGCGACTCGGGATGCCGTTGCTGGCAATGATGTACGCGCGCGGGGCGACCACCTCGCCCGAGGCGACGTCAGGGCGCACCCTGGCTCATCTGGCGGCGATTGCCACAGACCTCGGGGCTGACGTCGTGAAACTCGACTATGCCGGAACCACGGAGGCGATGGATCAGGTCGTCGACTCGTGCCCGCTCCCGATCCTCGTTGCCGGTGGTCCCGCGGCGGCTTCCGACGACGCAGCGGTCGAACTCGGCTGCCGGGTCGCCGAATCACGCGTCGCAGGGCTCAGTTTCGGCCGCCAGATCTTCGGCGCCGACGACCCGTCGCATGTCGCGACCGCTCTCGCGGCACATCTGCACGATCACGATCCCCGTGCCCTGCAGCTGGCCTGATCCGGTCGCACCTCGCGGATGAGATCCGACAACCGACGAGAAGCCCACTCCCCCTTCACCATCGAGGTAGAAAGCACATGAGCCACACCACCGACATCGTGACCGACGACATCACCCCCCTCGAGGCGACCGCCGAGCGCGCGTCGGACTCGCCCGAGAAGCAGCCCGCGCGGGAGCATTTCGCGTGGGTCGACCTCCGCACGGTTGCGTCCGGGTCTCTCGACGCCATGGTCGCCGCCGCCATCCATCAGCGCATCGACGGCATCGTCTCGGCCGACATCGACCTACTCGACAGTCTGCCGCCCACCGTGCGACGGATCTACGCACCGGGGCATTCCACCGTCGACATCTCGGGCGATCACGTGTCCGCCGACATCGTGCTCATCCCCCACGGCGAGTCGGGCGACCCGGCCCCCGCGACCGGCACCGGCGCGGAGACCGCCGTGCACGTCGTCGTCTCCGACGCCGACACGCTGCGGGACGCGTGTGAGACGGTACGACGCGCACCGTGGACCCTGCTGACGTTCACCGATCCCACCAAGATCCCCCTCGAGATCGTGATCGCTGCGGCAGAGAACTCCGGTGGGCGCACCGTCACCGTGGTCAACGACATCGAAGACGCCGCGATCGTCAAACTGGTGCTCGAGCACGGATCCGACGGTCTGCTGCTCGCCCCGCAGAGCGTCGAGGACATCGCGACGCTCGCCGACGTGATCCGTCCGTCCGCCGATCGGATCGAGCTGACCGAGCTGACCGTCACCAAGGTCGAGCACATCGGTATGGGTGAACGCGCATGTATCGACACCTGCTCACTGCTCGCGCAGGATGAGGGATGCCTCATCGGCTCGTTCTCGACCGGGATGTTCTTGTCCTGCAGCGAGACCCACCCGCTGCCGTACATGCCCACCCGCCCGTTCCGGTGGAACGCCGGTGCCGTGCACTCGTATGTGCTGGTCCCCGACAACCGGACCCGGTATGTCAGCGAGCTCGCCGCCGGACAGCCGATTCTCGCGGTTCGCAGCACCGGTGAGGTCCGTGAGGTGCGCATCGGGAGGGTCAAGATCGAACGTCGCCCGCTCATCTCGGTGAGCGCAACCGCGCCCGACGGTCGCACCATCAACGTGATCGCACAGGACGACTGGCACGTCCGTCTGCTCGGCCCGGGCGGCTCGGTCAACAATGTGACCGATCTGGTTCCCGGCGACCGGCTCCTGGGGTATGCGCCGAAGGAATCGCGCCACGTCGGCCTGCCGATCACCGAGTTCTGCGACGAACGATGAGCGGTCCCGACGTCCTGTGGTACATCAATCCCACAGACGGTGATGTGCCGTGGGAGCCGGAGTACCGCATCGCGCCGACGTTCGATGCGCTCCGCCATCAGGCGCGCACGCTCGACCGACTGGGCTACCACGGAGCACTGACGACGGCGCGGGAGGCGATCTCGCTCGTCGGCGACACCGAACGCCTTCGGTTCCTCATCCCGGAGTACCCCGGTGTCAAGCCTCCGGTGTTGATGGCAGAAGAAGCACAGGTATTCGACCAGTACTCCGGCGGACGACTCATCTACAACCAGGTCAACGGGGCCGACCCGGTGCTGCACCGATACGGAAGAGTCGAGTCCAAGGCCGAGCGCTACCGCATGTCCGCCGAGTTCTGGACACAGGTCAAAAGGCTCTACCTTGACGACACCGAGGCCTTCGACGGCGAATTCTTCTCGTACGGAACGCGATACAAGCCGGCGATACCCGGCCCCCGACAGCCCGGCGGCATCGAGGTGTGGGGCACCGGCGCGTCGCCAGAAGGTATCGCACACGCGGCAGCGGTTCTCGACGTCTATCTGTCGTTCATGTCCGAACCCTCCTCCCTCACAACATTGTTCGACAAGGTCCGTGCCGCCGCAGCCGAGCGCGGACGATCGTTGCGCTACGGGGTACTCGCGAGTGTGATCGTCCGTGACACCGAGGACGAGGCATGGAGCCGGTTCTCCGAGCAACTCGCGCGTACACGTCCCGACACCGTCCTGGCGACAGCGGATCGCAACCTACGTAGCTTCGGATACCCGGGTCTCGACGAGATCACCAGCGCCGATCCCCAGGTGCAGGCACGCATCGACGCCCTACGCGCAGGTCGCATCCCGGGCCGGGAACTGCTCGAGTTCGCACCGAACATGGCTGCGGGACTGACGACCTGGACCGCAGCCGAACCACCGTTCGACATCGCGGGCAAGGGCACGGGCACCTACTTCGTCGGAAGTGCCGAGAACGTCGCGAGCGCGATGTCGTCGGTCGCACGGCGAGCAGGCATCGACATCTGGATCCTGTCGGGGTGGCCACTGGCCCGCGAAGCAGAGATCACCGCAGAGTTGCTGCTGCCGCTACTGGCAACCGACCACAGTTCTCCACTGGTCGACGCCGCGCCCGCCCGGTGACCGCCACCGACAGGCGAAGCCTCAGCCAGCGACGCCTCACCCTGTTCCGCGACGACAACACCGGTGTCGGGATCAACATCGTCGCGGTGATGACCTCGAGTGTCGCAACGGGCGCACTGGGATTCGTCTTCTGGACCATCGCGGCACGCGGCTATTCCACCGCCGAGGTGGGCAGGGCGTCGGCGATCATCACCTCCGCGACGCTGATCGCGACCCTGTCGAATCTCAGTCTCGGCAGTCTGTACGAGCGCTTTCTCCCGATCGCGGGGGCGAAGGCCCATAGGCTCATCACCATCGGGCGGTCGGTCATCGTCGTGACCGCGCTGCTGTTCGGGCTCGCGTTCGTCGCGCTCGGCCCCCGTGACGCACTGTTCACCTCGTCGGCTGAGCCGTGGCTCTATCCGGTGTTCGTCGCGATCCTGGGTGTCTTCGCCGTCCAAGACCAACTGTTGATAGGTCTGGGGAGATCGCGCACCGTCGCGCTCAAGAACGTCACGCAGTCGACCATCAAACTGATCCTGGTCGCCGCACTCATCCCGTTCGCGTCCGGATTCGGCATCGTCGCCGCGTGGGTCATCCCCGCTGCGCTGATCGCCTGTTGGATCGGGCTGAGCGCAGTGCGGCCCACCGCCCGGGCGATGACCGGTCCCGGAACCCTTCCCCGGCGCGGGGAGATCGCGCACTTCTACGCCGGCTCGCTGGCCATGACGGCAGTGGGAGTGGTTGTGCCGCTGGTTGTCCCACTTGTCATCGTCGCCCAGCTCGGTACCGAGATGAACGCATACTTCTCGGTCTGCTGGCTGGTGATCAGTACAGCGGCGATCCTGCTCAACGCCACATGCGCACCGTTCGTGTCGGCGTCGGCCCAGCCCGACGTCGACCTGCGCGCGACCACACTGCGTTTCATCGCACTCTGTGGTGGCGCAGCTGTCGTCGGATGCGTTCTGCTGATCGCACTCGCGCCCTGGATTCTGTCGATCATGGGGCCGCAGTACGCCCGTGAGGGCACCGGACTGATCCGTCTGATGGCCCTCACATTGCCCACCGTCGCATTCGTGGTGGTCTACGGCGGTCTCGCGCGGGTACAGCGAAAACTCAGACTCGCGGTGGCCACCCAGATCGTCTTCGGCGTGGTCGTGGTCTGCGGGATCGCCGCAGCCGCGGACCGCTGGGGCATCATGGGCGTCGCCTACGTCTATCTGATCGCCGACGTCGCCGTCGTACTGTTCCTCCTCGTTCCCGGGATCCGGCTGATCCGTCAGGCCACGGATCCGAAGACGACTCTCGCCTCGTTCATCGGAGCCGCCTCGTGACCACGTCTGCAGACCCCACAGTCGCCGACCCGTCGGCACTTGCGGCACGCTCGGTGCGCGCGGCGATCATCGCGAGTGCTCGACGCTTCCCCGACCGTTCCGCCGTACGTATGGCGCCGTACTCGGGGCCCGGCGCCGACGCGATGACATATGGCCAACTCGTCGACCGCGCGGGCATCGCCGCGAACTCGATCGCGGCGCGCGACGCGAACACGTCGAATCCCGTTGTCGTCCAGGTCGGTCTCTCAGCCGATGCGGTGGCACTGGTCCTCGGCGTGTTCCTGTCCGGCCATCCCCTCGTCGCACTCGATCCGCAGCTGCCCGGCGAACGTGTGTCGACGATTCTGTCCGAGCTCGACAGGCACGGCCGACCCGCGCGCATGATGATCGCCGACGCCGAACACCTCGACGCCGTGCATGATCTGGCCGGCGAGCGCGATCTACCGCTCGCAGGACTCGACGCGGTCATGACCGCGAGCCCCGGTGATCGACCCGCGCGTACCTTCGGCGCAGGACGTACCGAGACCACCGATACCGTCACATCAATCCAGTTCACGTCCGGCTCTACGGGAATACCCAAGGGTGTGCTACACCCGAACGGCATGTGGCTGTGCGACTCCGAGCTGATGCGAACAGGATTCGGTGTCATCCCCGGACGACGTGTCGCATTGTGTCTGCCGATCAGTTTCGGTGCCGGACTCAACGTCCTCATCGGATCGCTGATCAACGGCGCCGACATCGCGGCCATCGACCCGCGGGATCGCGCCCCCGGGACAGTACTCGACGCACTCGCAGAATCCCGGGCCGAGATCGCCTTCCTCGCACCGTCATTGCTCCGTGCCCTCAGCGGCGCGCAGGATGCCGCGAGCCACCCGGCGTGGAGGTCGCTGCGCCGCATCATCACCACCGGTGAAGCGTTGACCGCCGACGTCGCGCAGGCAGTGCTGGCCCACGCCCCCGACGCCACCGTGACCAATTGGGTCGGGTCGTCGGAGACCTCGGCACTTGCCTACTTCGATCTCCGCGCGGGCGACATCGTTGCCGCGGGTGCTCTTCCCGCGGGAAGTCCTGCTCCGCACAAGACAATCACCATCGACGACGACGGGAGAGTCGTCGTCTCGTCGCGCTATCTGGCCCTCGGCTATCTGGACCCGAGCGCAGACCGGGGCCGCTTCACGCGTGACGCCGCGGGACTGTCGAGTTTCCGTACTGGAGACCGCGGAAGGTGGGACGGTACAGCGCTCACACTCACCGGTCGCGTCGACGACGCGGTGAAGATCAGGGGATACCTGGTCGAACCCGCAGAGGTACACCGCGCGATCATGTCCGACGGCGACCTCTCGGAGGCCGCGGTCATCGCACGGACGGACTCGGGTTCCGGACGCACCGAACTGATCGCCTACGTCGCCCCGATCCCGGGCGGCCGAACCCCGCCCGCCGCGGAGATCCGTAACCGTCTGCGAGAACGTCTGCCCGAGTGGATGATTCCCGCGCACCTCATCGAGCTGTCTTCGCTGCCGCGAACCGCGCGGGGCAAGGTCGACCGGTCCGCACTTCCGGCGCCCAGCCGACGTATCGATCCACCCACCGGAGACCTCGAACGTTCGGTCGCATCGATCTGGACGCATGCACTCGGCCTCGACGAGGTCGGCCGTGACGAGAACATCTACGCCATCGGCGCCGACTCGTTGACCGTTGCGCAGATCCTCGTCGGTGTCACGCGCAGGTTCGGTGTCGCGCTCACTCAGGCCGACGCCGCGGCGGCGCCGACCGTGGCGGAGATGGCCCGCACCTTGGACTCCCGGCTGCGACCGGACAACTCCGCGGTGTGGCGCGAGGCGCTCGCACCGACGACGGTTCCACTGCGACACGGATTGGGACAGACTGTCTTCTGCTTCGCCGGTGCCGGTGCATCGGCGTTGGTGTTCGTCGCGCTCGCGGATCATCTTGCGCGGGACCCCCGCATCGGCGCGATCTACGGCTTCCAGCCGCACGGCCTGGAGAATCGCGGCTTCCCCGACTGGACGGTCGGTATCGCGGCGCGAAGGCATCTCCGCGATCTCCGTCGCATCCAACCGCACGGACCCTATGTGCTGCTCGGTCACTCGTTGGGCGGACTCATCGCCCTCGAGGTCGCACGAAGATTGCGCCATGCCGGCGAGCAGGTCGATCTGGTGATGACGCTCGACACGTTCGTGCCGCACACGATCGCTCGCGCCACCGAGTCGTCAGTTCGGTCGGGGGTGTCTGTGCCGGCCACCGAGGCGACACAGTCACGTTCACAGCTGTGGCGCAACCGGATTCAGTTGTTACGAGCCGGCTTCCTCACCGAGCGACCCGTCGACTCAGCACGTGCGATGGAGCAGGTCGGTTGGCGAGTCGGTAGGTTCCACCGGCCTGTTCCGTATCACGGGCGCGTACTCGTGGTGCTCGGTGCAGACAACCATCACGACGAACGGGTGTGGACAGAGCACCTGACGCCGGGCGACGTCTCGATTGCCCGATCGGCCGCCGACCACATGTCGATCGTCCGTGAACCGCACATCTCCGAGGTCGTGGCGCACTTCGTCGACGCCCTCCCCTGACAGCTCGTCAGTGGACGCGCGGCCAGATCACCGGTGGCGCAACATGTTGGAGTAGCGTCTCGGTGACGTCAATATCGCTGCGGCGAAGACGGCCGATCTCACCTCGCGCGCCGCCAGCAACGGGAGTATGTCGCGCCGAGATACGCGCTCACGCGCGACCTGCAGCAGCTCTTGCGTGACGGTACTCCGTTCACCGTCGTGCTCCGCACGCATCGCCATGTGCGCGGCGGGAACCAGTACTTCGCGGTACACGAACGACCGTGCCGTCGAGCGCCATTGCCGGGTGTCGGGTACCGAATCGAGCATTTCGAGAACCTCGTCCCCCATCTCGAAGATGGCCCGGGTGTCGGCCGTGACCCGGTGCGATACCGAATCGGCGCGCAGCCGATACAGGTACAACGGCTGCGCCACGGTCGCCACCGTGCGCGAGCGCAACGATATCCGTGCGGCGGCTGACAGATCCTCATAAGCTCGTCGGGATCCCCACGGCTCGTCGCCGAGAATGTCGCGCCGGAACAGCTTTCCACTCGCATACGATCGGGCCTTGCTGCGCAACAGGAGCTGCGCGTAGCGTTCGCCCGTCACGGTACCGGCCGCCAACGCAGGGGTGAGTACGCCCGTCGGAGTCCCCGTCTCGTCCGCGAAACGAGTCGTGCAGGTGGCGAAATCGGCATCAGTTCCGATCAATGCGTCGAGCATGTCGGTGGTGAACCCCGGCTCGGCGATGTCGTCACTGTCGAAGAACCAGATGACGTTTCCGGATGCCGCCGCCAGTCCGGCGTCGCGCGCGGGTCCTACACCACTGTTGTGCGGCATGCGCACGACGCGGTGGTCGACCGTGCCCCCCGCGAGCACTCGCTGCGCACGGTCGATCGAGCCGTCGCCGCCACGATCGTCGACGAGAACGATCTCGTCGACCGAATTCTGCTGTCCCAGAAGCGAATGCATGCACGCATCGATGTAGCGGGCGCTGCGATAGACCGGCACCACGACAGAGACCGACACGGTCTGCGCCGTCAGCCGTTCCCTGCCGGTGGCGAATTGATACATCGCGCAGCGCGCTCCCCTCACGACTCGTCCGCGTAAGGGTAACCTAACTACCGGTGGCCTGACTGCGCGGGGCCGTATGGGTCAGGGCCGGACCGACGCGATCACGCCGTCGTGGTCGGAACCGGGCAGTTCGACGCGACGGAAACTCGTCGGCATCGGACCGCCACGCGTCATCACGCGGTCCAGGGCGAGGACGGGCGGGAAGCGTCTGTTGGCGGGGTAGGTGGCGACGATCCCGGAGCCGAGGTGCTCCGCGGCGTCGACCAGGCCCGGCGGCGTGGCGAGCAGTCTGCGGAAGCGCGCGTGGTCGTAGGTCGAGTTGAAGTCGGCGCCGAGGATCAGCGGGAGTTGCTCCCCGCCGAGAGTCGACGAGAGGAGATCGACCTCGTACGCCCAGCGCCACGCGGGTTCCGGCCACGGCGGTATGGGGTGGAGTGCGTACACGGCGCGGCGCCCGACGCCGGGGATGTCGGCGACGGCGCGCAGATTCGACATGGCCATCTTGCCGATGCGGGATTCGTCCGACAGCGGGTAGCGCGAGAAGATGCCCGCTCCGCCCCCACCCGGTCTGGGCACGACGAACCGGTAGGGCAGATCGCCCGCGATGCCTGCGGCGTCGAATCTGCCGACGGCGTCGGTGGTGAGTTCAACGACGGTGAGTATGTCGATCCGGTTGTCCCGGACATCACGGACGATCGATGTGACGTCCGCCTGCCCCAGATAGATGTTCGCCTGCATGACGTTGATGTCGGTCGCAGCCTGCTTCTCGTCGGTGCCGATGTAGAGCGGTACCTGCGTGCCGATGCCGATGACCACCACCACCGCGCCGATCACGGCACACATCCACGCACGTGACGCCAGCACGAGCACCAGTCCGACCATGCCGATCACGATCAGTACGGGCGTTCCAGCGGCCAGTCGAGCCCAGGTGTTGCTGACGAGCGGAACGGCGTGCGCGATCACGCCGAGGAGTCCGGCCGCTAGCAGCAGGCAGCCGAGAACCGTCACCGCCCGGCGCGCCGCGCTCGACTCAGCCGTACGCGACGTCGACGGCGTATCGGGCAAACCCGAGCCTCTCGTAGGTGTGCAGCGCAGCGGTGTTGTCACCTTCGACGTAGAGCATGACGGTTCCGATGCGCCGGTCGGCGAAATAGTGCAGTCCGGCAAGTGTGAGCATCCGTCCGAGCCCACGCCCTTGGGCTGCCGGGTCGACACCCACGATGTACACCTCACCGAGGTCGGCATCCTGCCGTTTAGTCCAGTGGAAGCCGAGCAGGGTCGACGGGTCGTCGACGTCGTAGGCGAGGAACAGTCCGGCCGGGTCGAACCAGTCGGCGGAGGTGCGTTCGTCGATCTGCGCCGACGACCAGCCGCCCTGCTCCGGATGCCACTCGAATGCCGCGTTGTTGACGCGCAGGATCTCCCCGTCGTCGTCGGGTCCGGAGTATGTGCGCAGCTCGATCGACGGATCGACGACGAGCGGCGGTAGATCGGAGCCGTCCGCGGCTACGTCACGTCGTAGCTGCAGCAGTTCACGCTTTTTTCGCAGTCCCATACTGGCGGCGAGCGCCTGCGCCCCGGGGAGGTCGCCGTGCGCCCACGCCCTCGGTGACGGTCCGTCGGCGTCGGAGACCTCGCGTGCCTCGGCGAACGCCGAGTCGAGCAATGCCCTCCCGTGCCCGCGTCTGCGCAGTTCGGGGTCGATGACCGCCTCGATCATCGACGGCTCACCGTCGCGTCCGGGTGTGATGTTCGCGTACCCGGCGGTCGAGATGACGTGTCGCACATGTGCGGCGTCGTCGTCGGTGCGCTCTGCGGCGTCGATGGCGAGTACCGCTTGCTCGGACAATGGCGCGACGCCGTCGACGACGGTCGCGTCCGCGACAAGGCGATGCGCGTGCTCGACCCCGGCGGCGTCGAGTCGATCGAGGACGATCGGGGTGTTGCCGATCGCGTCAGCTTCCGCTGGCACTGAACTCCTCACCGACTCCCGAGGTATCGAAGGAGTCGCGGTCGGTCGGGGCGTGGCGGTCGGTCGGGGTGTCGTCGTCGGTCAGGTCGTCGTCGGTCAGGTCGTCGTCGGTCAGGCGCTCGTCGAGATCGAGATCGCCATCGTCGAGATCGCCATCGTCGAGGTCGGCGTCGTCCGAGAGGTCGTCACCGATGTCACCCTCACCCACGAAGTCGCCGGCAGACTCGGCACCACCGTTGCGACCGCGCGTCGGGCGCACCGCCTTGTATCCGACGTTGCGCACGGTGCCGATCAGCGACTCGTGCTCGCTGCCGAGTTTGGCGCGCAGGCGTCGGACGTGGACGTCGACGGTCCTGGTGCCGCCGAAGAAGTCGTAGCCCCACACCTCCTGAAGGAGTTGTGCGCGGGTGAAGACCCGTCCCGCATTCTGCGCGAGGTATTTCAGGAGTTCGAACTCCTTGTACGTGAGATCGAGCGGGCGCCCGCGCAGTCGCGCGGTATAGGTTCCCTCGTCGATCACGAGTTCACCGAGCGTGACCTTGCCCGAAGCCTCTTCGGTCCCCACACCCCTCGTCCGGACGACCAGCAGTCGGAGCCGCGCGTCGAGTTCGGCAGGGCCGGTCGCGGGAAGGAGGAATTCGTCGAGTCCCCAGTCGGCGTTCACAGCGACCAGACCGCCCTCGGTCAGGACAGCGGCAACCGGGACCGCCGAACCGGTGCTGCCGAGCAGGCGGCACAGTCCGCGTGCCGCGGCGAGGTCGGTCCTGGCGTCGACGATGGCGACGTCGGCGTTGCCCGCCTCCATCAACGAGGAGACCTCGGTCGGTGCGACGCGGACCGTGTGCGCGAGCAGCGAAAGGGACGGCAGCACCGCTTCCGGATTCGGATCGGCTGTCAACAGTAAGAGATCCACGTATTACTCCGATCTCGTCTTCCCACCCTGAACACCACAACCGCGACCGTCGGGGAGGAGTTCGCCGGGACGCCAGCTTCGCACACGAACGAACTCCATTGTTTACGTCGGCTTACCGCCATGTGCGCGATAGATGACAGAATAGCCCCAATGTCGGGTTCCGCTGTTAACAAGGCAGCCGATGGGAGCGGCGACGCGGCATCGGACACGCCTGCACGCGGCACTTTCCGCGCCCGTCGCGCGGTCGTCGTCGGTGTCTGTGTCGTCCTCATGATGCTGGTCGTCGCGTTTCTCGCCGACATGGCAACCGCCGCTCGCGGCGAGTACCGCATGTCCCGATCGTTGCAGGCCTCGCCGCGGATCACCTATGACCCGGAGGTCACCCTCGGCGGGTTCCCCTACGTCACGCATGCGTCGCGAGGCGAGTTCTCCGGTGCGACGATCACCGCACGCGGCGTCGCGGTCGACGGCTGCCGCATCCGGCGGGGTTGCACGGCAGAACTCGGCGCCCGGTTGGGCACGCTGACCGTGCCGAACGGCTGGAACATCGGGCCGTCGGAGGCGATCCACACCGCATCCGTCGCCGCGTACACACGACTGGACTCGGTGAACCTCGGGCGATTCCTCGACATCCTCGACCTGACCGTCAACACCCCCGCGCCCGAGGGCAAGGCGGGAGGCGGCGGCCCCCAGGATGGTCTGCTGCACCGATCCTCCGGGGTGCTGCTCACCGGAACCGTCGCCCTGCCGCCGTCCGCGCATCCACTGCCGTCAACGGGCTCCGAGACCACCCCGGTCCCCGCGGACACACCGTCGGCGTCGGAGTATCGGGGTCGCAGGGCGAAGGTGAGCGTGAGCGTCGACCTGTCCATCCGCGCCGGACGACTGCACCTGGAGGCGACGGGCTTCTACACCGGCCCGGAAGAACACGAGAGCGCACCGGAGCTCGACGGTGACGAGAACGCGGCATTGCGGGCAGCCGTGCTCGATCGATTCACGACGACCCTTCCGCGCCTGCCCCTGCCCTGGGGGATCATCCCGACCGGTGCCCACAGCGAGGGAAGCGACGTGCTGCTCGTCGCCGACACCGGCCCGCGTCAGCTGCGCCCCAGAGACTTCTGAACCGGTCCCGCCGACCGTCGAACGATTGGGTGATGCCGGTATTTACACCCACCTACAGCCGAACGCAGGCCACTGTTGGGGGCCTGCAGGGTGCCTGTTGTACCCTCGGTGGCATGCAACTGCGCCGTGAGCTCCTGCTCACTCGTCGGCGGGCGATCGACTTCTGTCGCGTCGCCGACTGTTGCTGTCTCTAGTCCGGTGATCGCGTCGCCTCGGCACGTTCACCACAGGTGACGGCCGGTGTGTGCAGTTGTGCGCGCTCGTGACATCGCAGTCCGCATCGCTCCAGATGCCGCCGTCATCTTCTCGCCCGTCATTTGATCGACGTCCGGCCCGCTTTCTACATCTCTGGTGACCGGACAACTCCACCGAGAAATCCCACCTCTGGAAGGAACCAGACATGGCACGTTCCGACGTCCTGGTCAGCGCCGATTGGGCTGAGCAGAACCTCAACAACGACAAGGTCGTCTTCGTCGAGGTCGACGAGGACACCAGCGCTTACGACGGCGGCCACATCGAGGGCGCCGTGAAGCTCGACTGGAAGACCGATCTGCAGGATCCGGTCCGCCGCGACTTCGTCGATCGTGAGCAGTTCTCCAAGCTGCTCTCCGAGCGCGGCATCGCCAACGACGACA
>NZ_BAFB01000192.1 GCF_000248075.1 Gordonia otitidis NBRC 100426
GCCGCGCTGATCCTCACCGTGTCGGCGGTCGGCGTGCTCGTACATCACTGGTCGACGATCTGGGGACCGGTGCGCGTCGGCCGGGCCACGGCACGGTGGGTTCTGTCCGGTCCCGACGACCGCACCCGCCCACTCGCTCGACGCCTCGTCACAGTCGGCGCTGCGATGGTCGTATGCTGCGCAGCGACGTCTGCGATACTGGCGACCCTGCATCCCGCATCGATCGCAGTCGTGGTGCCGGCCGGTGCGGCAGCGGGACTGCTGGCACTGGGTGCGGCGTATGCTCGTCAGCTGAATGAGGATCGGCGACGGCTGCCGCGGGAACGGGCGCTCTCACCGAAGTGGCTGCACCGCAACAGCTTTGCACCCCATGACGGATACGCGGATGCGCTGCAGCTCGCCGCGAGCATGTTCGACACCACGTGGCTGACCGACAACCGCGTGGTGCGGTGGCAGCGTCGACGCATGGCCGCACCGAGGCGAGCGCTGCCCGCGTCGTGGTTCGGTGCCGCCGTCGAACTCGATCGGCGACGACTGCTCCGGCATCCCGATGCCTGTGTCCGCTGGCTGATCTGCACTGCGATGATCGCCGTTGTGCCGCAGCTGGTCACCATTCACCACGGCGCGATACTCGTCCTGGCGATGCTGGTCTACAGCGCGGGCAACAGCCTGACCGGCGGCCTTCGCTCGGTGGCCGGCACCCCGGCGCTGCGACGGGCTTTCGATCTCGCAGATCGACCGATCATGTTGGCACACATGGCGATACCGTCGGTCGGGGTCATCGTGACCGGCGGTGTTGCCGTCGTGGCCTGGCCGCTGCCGATGACCTCCGCAGCACTCATGTTGTGCGGCCTACTGTTCGCGGTGTATCGACGCGCGACCCGCCCGCCCCTTCCCTACGACTCGCCTGCCATGAGCGAGCCGTTGGTGACTGGTGCGGTCATTCAACCACAACTACTCACCTCGATGATGCGCGGAACGGTTGCCGTGCTCGTGACCGCCGCGATCGTCGGGTTGCTGTGACCGAGCACCGTCGAGTCACCAACGCGGTTGCGGGGACGGACCGTCGAAGAAGAACTGTGGGCCTCCTGGGGCGTCGTCGACGATCTCACCGACCAGCACGGGCCGCCCGTCGCAGCGCTCGCCCTGCACGATGTGGAACTCGGTGTCGGGCAGGATGCGCGACGCACCGCTCGGCAGGAAAGTGAACAGCGTGCCGTCGGTGCCGCTCACACCCGGTGTCGAGAGAATGGCGAGATCATCGTCGCCGCCGTTGTACAGCACGAGATGCCCGATCATGGAGCCCGCGACGCCGAACCTGCTGTACCAGAGGCGCTCGACTCTGCCGATGATCCAGTTGGTCGGGCCGTCGTTCGTCCACTCGGGATCGTCCGGGGTGAGGTATCTGCGGCGTACCGCGACGGTGCGGTTCGACGAGGCGTGCATTCGTGAATGCAGGGTCCTGACCGCGCTGGCTGTTCTCATCGGCTCCGACCTTTCTGCAGGGCCCCGCGCTGTGCACGCGGTGTCGTCTGCCACCAAGTTCACCCGCTGGCGCCGATGTCTACATGCGTAGCGCGCTACTCGTTGTCGTCGATCTCCGGCCGCACCCCGCACTGGTACCCGTCGGCGACATGGAACGACCCCCGCACCACCCGTCTGGGACGGGCCGGGCGACCGGACTGGTCGGGTGCGGGGGTCGGGTGGCCATCTGGAATTCGCCGCGAAGCGAATCGGCCTAAGTCACAGGCGGTCCGCCGTCAGCGGATGGCCACCTCACGTGTCCGTATGTCATACAACTTCAGACCACCTCCTTTCTCGTGTACGAACGAAAGTACGCCCACTACCCGCGCTCGGCAACGGGTTTTCGCGCAGTCCACTGACGGCCCGCCACCGACCGCTGCGTACACAACTGCGACGTCACAGCGAGGCCGCGACAATTATTGTCGCCGCTCTCCGCTGACGACCGGATTGTGTACGTACCCAGCTACTCGGACCCCGCCGCACCGGGCCAACCGCGCTCGGCACGCTATCCGAGGGCGTCCAGCGGGGTCAGGTCGACGACGTCTGCGTCGAGTGCTCCGGTGCGGGCGCCCGCGGGCAGTTGGTGCGTCACGACCACCACGGTCCGCTCGGGACCAAACATGCCACCCACCGGTGTCAACAGGCGGGCCAGTAACTGCTCGGCATCCGTGGCGTCAAGGTGTTCGGTCGGCTCGTCGAGCAACACCACCGGCGCTCGGTGCAGCAGTGCACGGGCAAGTAGTAGTCGACGACGCTGCCCACCGCTGATCGCCTCGGCACCGCCGGTCAATACCGTGTCGAGGCCGCCGGGCAGACCCGCAAGCCAATCGCCGAGACCGACGGTCGCCAGCGCCTCGCGCATCTCGTCGTCGGTCACGTCGCCGCGCGCCACGCGCAGGTTCTCACCGAGCGTCGTCGAGAAGATGTGCGCTTCCTCGGCGAAATAACATGCGGCCGAACGCAATGCGACCGGAGTGCCGTCCTGGTCGGTCGCAGTCACCGAACCAGCACGCGACTCGAGCAAGCCGGCGATGGTCAGCAGCAGCGTCGACTTCCCGATGCCACTCGGGCCGACGACTGCAAGCCGCGATCCCGGCGGAAGAACCTGGGAGATGCCCTGGTCGGGTCCCAGCGTCCGCGGTGTGGCGTCGGCCGAGGCGGGCCACCCCCACCTCAGTTGTTCGAGCTGCATCGTCACCGGCCCAGCGTGTACTGGCACGTCGATGTCATCGGCGCCATCCGCAGAAGCACCGACGTCGGCACCATCAATGTCAGCACCTTCGGCGCGGGCACCATCGACCAAAGCCATCACGCGTGATGCGCTCTGACGGCTGCGCTCCAATTGGATCCCGGCCTCGGTCAGCGGGGCGGTGGACTCGAATGCGGACAGGGGCAACAGGATCAGCACACCGAGGATCATCGGGGTCAGTCCGTGGCCGCTCGCGACGTCGGAGAGAGAACCGGATGTCTGTGCGGCCAGGTGTATTCCGATGAGGCAGGCCGCGATCAACGAGGCGCCGAGCGCGAGCGGTGTCGCGGCCGCCGCTGCGGACTGCACCCGCACCCCACGATCGGCGGCGGAGATGGCTGCCTGGTCGGCAGCCCGAGCGTCGGCAAGCACCGCATCGCGACGTCTGCCGACGATCAACTCCGGCGCATGCCACAGTGCTGTGGCCGCGGTGTCGACGGCACGGGCGGTCGCGGTTGCACTATCGGCGATCGCGCGCGCCGATCCGCGTGCGGCCAGCCACGGGGCGATCACACCGCTGACGATCAACGCGACAGCCAATACCAGCGCAGCCCACCCCGAGACCAGCGCCATGATGACCACCGCGGCGACCGACGTCGTGAATCCGACCCCGATGGGGATCAGTCCGCGGATCAACGCGTTTCCGAGTTCATCGATGTCGTCGCCGGTTCGGGTGAGCAGGTCGCCACGACGCAACGTGACCGAGTACGCGGGCGAACCGGTGGCCAGAGCGAGGTACAGCCGTTCCCGCGCCGTCGACATCCCGCCGAGTGCGAGGTCGTGGGTGGCCAGCCGTTCCAGGTAGCGAAACAGGCCCCGTGAGATACCCAGTGCGCGTACCGCCGTGATCGCGACTGACAGGTACAGCACCGGCGGCATCTGCCAGGCGCGGGTGATGAGCCACGCCGACAACGCGGCGAGACCGAGCGCCGACATCGCCCCCGCGATACCGAGGAGCAGCGACCTCGCGACCGGACGCCACGTCAACCCGAGGAAACCGAGTGCCCGCACAAGGGGATCGTTCACGAGACCGTTCTTCATGTCAGCCAACGCCGATCACCGCCGGAAAATCGACAACCGAATCGGCATAAGCCCTGGCGATGGGCCGGTGCGCAACCACGATGACCGTGTCTCCGTTCGCGGCACGCCGCGCGATCGCAGCCAGGACAGACGCCTCCGATCCGGCGTCGAGGTGAGCGGTCGGCTCGTCGAGCAGCAGCAGCGGCGCCGGGGATGCCAGCGCCCTGGTCAACGCCAAGCGCTGACGCTGTCCGGCAGACAGCCCCACTCCACCCGCACCCAACTCGGTCTCGACGCCGTCGGAAAGACTCGACAGCACCACGTCGAAACCCGTTGCCGCAGCTGCCGAATCGTAGGCATCGGCGTTGAGCGTCCCGAACAGCGCGAGGTTCTCGGCGACCGTACCGGGCACGATGACCGGTTGTTGCGGGAGCCAGATCACCTGCTCGTGGTAGGCGGTGGGGTCGAGTTCCGCCACCGGAATCGACCCGACCAGAACCGACCCGTTGTCTGGTGCGATCAGTCCGAGGATCGTCGCGATGGCGGTCGACTTGCCCGCCCCGTTGGGGCCTGTGAACAACGTCAGCTGCCCGGCCTCCACGGTCGCGGACAACCCGTACGGCGCCCAGCCGTCGCGGCCGTGTACCCCGACGTCGAGCAAGCGAATCGGTTGTCCCGCAACGGTGCAGGTCCGCGTGCGACGATGCACGGGCGTCGCGTCGCCTTCTCCGGTCTCGATGAGTTCGAGCACCTCACGTGCGGCGGTGACACCGTCGGCGGAGTTGTGGAACTGCGCACCCACCTGCCGCAGTGGCAGATAAGCCTCCGGCGCGAGGATGAGCGCCAGAACTCCCGCGTAGAGGCTCATGTCCCCGAAGACGAGGCGGAGACCGATACCCACGGCGACGAGCGCCACGCACAGCGTGGCGAGGAACTCCAGCACACCACCCGACAGGAAGGCCACACGGAGTGTCGCCATCGTGCTGCGCTTGTGTTCTGCGCCGAGGTCGGCGACCCGCGCGGCAGGCGCCTTGGCACGATTGAGAGCACGGAGCGTCGGCAAGCCGGTGATGAGGTCGAGTACCTGGGAATTCAAAGTGCTCATCGTCTCGAGCTTGCGTTCGGTCCTGTCCCGGGTCATCACTCCGATGAGGATCATGAACAACGGAATGAGCGGCAGCGTGATGATGATGATGAGCGCCGACGGCCAATCGGTCAGCCCGATCACGACGACCACCGTCGGCGTCACCAACACCGTCACGATCAGTGCCGGGACGTACCCGGAGAGATACGGGCCGAGTGCGTCGAGCCCGCGCAGCAACACCGTCGTGGCGTGCTCTCTGCGGCGCAACAGTTCTCGCGTCGGCGTTCGGTCCGGATCGGTGAGCGCCCGCAGTGCACGCGCACGCAGTTCGGCGATGGTCGTCGCCGACGCACGGTGCGCGTAACGGTCATGGGCAAAGGATGTCCCCACTCGCACAACAAGAGCGACACCGAGAATCCACAGATGCGCGGACTGTGCCGACAACGACCGCGTGGTCGGATCGACGATGATCTCGGACAGGATCGACGCCGTCATCGCGGCCGCGACGATCATCGCGACAGTCGTGATGGACGCCGACACCGCGGTGACCGCAACGTATCTGCGGGTGGTCGGCGAGTACTTGAGCAGGCGCGGATCGAGCGGTGGTCCGCCTCGACGTTCGGTGACCGGTCTCGCCTGTGGGTCGCCCCGACCATCGGCCGGGGCGCCCACAGGACTTATTGCCACGCCTTCAGCGACGACAAGCCGATCGACTCGGGAATCTGGTCGACGGACAGCCGCTTGCGGAACACCCAGTAGGTCCAGGCCTGGTAGGCGATGACGATCGGCGTGACGATGACCGCGGCGATGGTCATCACCGTGAGCGTGTAGTCGCTCGACGACGTGTTCTCGACCGTCAGGTTCCACGCCGCATTCGTCGTCGACGGGAGCACGTTGGGGAACAGGCACGCGAACAGCGAGGCGACCGTACCTGCGATTGCGATCGCGTTGGCGGTGAACGCGATGCCCTCACGCTCGGCCTGGGTGGCGATGACCATGACCACGGCGGCGACCGCCGCGATCAGCACCGGAATCCAGGTCCACCCGTTGCCGTACGCGAACTGGGTCCAGAGCAGGAACACCGCTGCCACGATCAGTGTCGGGATGGCCAGTGTCTTGGCGTACTTCTTGGCGTCCTCCTCGAGCACGCCTCCCGTTTTGATACTCAGGAAGATCGCGCCGTGTGTGAGGAACACCAGCAGCGTCGTGAGCCCACCCAGCAGTCCATAGGGATTGAGCAGGTTGAAGAACCCGCCGGTGTACTGATGCCGCTCGTCGATCGGAAGTCCCCGTACGACATTCGCGAACGCGACGCCCCAGAGGATCGCCGGAATCCACGACCCGAGTCCGATACCGAAGTCACACCACTGACGCCACTTGGGATTGTTGATCTTGCCGCGCCATTCGATCGATACGACGCGGGCGATCAGGCCCACGAGGATCAGGAACAGCGGCAGATACAACGCGGAGAACATCGTGGCGTACCACCCGCCGAACGCCGCGAACAACGCACCGCCTGCCGTCAGGAGCCACACCTCGTTGCCGTCCCACACGGGTCCGATCGTGTTGAGCAGCACGCGACGTCGCTTGTCGTTGTCGGCGGCGTCGTCCTTCGCCGACACCTTGCTGTCGCCACCGGTGTGGCTGCGGCCGAGGAACGGCATGAGCATGCCGACGCCGAAGTCGAAGCCCTCGAGCACGAAGTACCCGACGAACAGGATCGCGACGATGACGAACCAGAGATTTCCGAGCATGTCCCTTAACTCCTCAGTACGCGAACGACAGTTGCTTGGGGCCGTCGGCATCGGAGTCGGTGACATCCTCGTCGACGATGGGCGGAACGTCGTCGTGCGGTCCTGGGCCCTCGATGATGTAGCGCCGCTGCAGCAGGAACCACACGACGCCGAGCGCGCCGTAAAGGACGGTGAATCCGATCAGCGTCACCCAGAGAATCGGCGGCGTGTGATTGGAGACACCGTTCTGCACCAGCATGTGGATACGAGTGGGATCGAGATCGTCGGCCCAGTTGGGCACGACCACCCACGGCTGACGTCCCATCTCGGTGAAGATCCAGCCGGATGCGTTGGCCAGGAAAGGCGTCGGGATCATCCAGAGCGCGAGCAGACCGAACTTGCGTGACGTGATCACCTTGTTCTTGCGCGTCAGCCACAATCCGCCGAGCGCCACGATCACCGATCCGAGCGCCCACGTGATCATCGCGCGGAAACCCCAGTAGGTGACGAAGAGGTTGGGCGCGAAGTTCTGACCGGGCTCGACACCCGGTGTCCCGGCGAGTCTCTGGGTGTACTCCTCCTGCAATTGATTGACGCCCTTGACCTCGCTGTCGAAGCGGTGATCGGCGAGGAACGACAGCATGCGCGGGATGGTGATGACGTGCTCGATGTTGTCGCAGTTGTTCTGCCGACCGACCGCCAGAACGGAGAAGCCTGCGGGCTGCTCGGTATCGCACAGCGATTCCGCGGCGGCCATCTTCATCGGCTGCTGTTTGAACATCAGTTGTGCCTGCATGTCACCGGTGATGATGACGAGGACGCCTGCGACGATCGCGAACCAGCACGCGAACCTCGTGACAGGCCGCCACAACCGACGCGCGTCGCGTTCGAGATCCTGCGGGGTCGCGTCGATCTGACTCGGCGACGTGGTCTTCGGCATGTCGGAGGTGTCACCGGTCTCGATGGCAGCACTGAGCTTCTTCGCGCGGATCATGTTGCGTGTCATCCACCAGGCACCGATCGCACCGACGAAAGTGGCTGCGGTGAGCCAGGATCCGGCGATGACGTGCGGGAAGGCAACGAGCGTCGTGTTGTTGGTGATGACCGCCCAGAAGTTGTTCATCGCAGGACGCTCACGCACGTCACTCCAGGCGACCCCGACCGGGTGCTGCATGAAGCTGTTCGCCGCGATGATGAAGTAGGCCGACGCCGTCACACCGATCGTGACCAACCAGATGGTCGCGAGATGCACACGCCGCGGCAACCTCGTCCACCCGAAGATCCACAGGCCGAGGAACGTCGATTCGAGGAAGAAGGCGATCAACCCCTCGAGCGCCAACGGCGCACCGAAGACGTCGGCAACATAGCGGCTGTATTCACTCCAGTTCATCCCGAACTGGAATTCCTGCACGATGCCGGTCGCCACACCGAGTGCGAAGTTGATGAGGAAGAGTTTTCCGAAGAATTTGGTGGCGCGTAGCCACTGCTCATTTCCGGTCCTGTGCCACACCGTCTGCATGATTGCGACCATCGGCGCGAGGCCGATGGTCAGTGGGACAAGAATGAAGTGATAGACAGTCGTGATTCCGAACTGCCATCGGGACAAATCCAGAGCGTTCATCGCGCCTCGAATCTCATAGCCGCGCCCCCGGGCTGGGAGACGCGTCTGGTAGCAGAGCGCGGACTTCTACGACGGCACGTAGTAGTCCGTTGTCGACGACGCTACGCTGGGCCGATCACGGGGACAAGCAGCCAAAGGTCCCGTCGTCGGGATGAAGTTATGAGCTGTGTCTCACGCTGTCTGTTCGTCTCACAAATCACTGTGACAGACGTGACTATTCTGTGTCATCGCCGATCGCCCGGTTCACCAAATCGGCGAATTGCTCGGTATTCGAAGCCACCGGCGTCACGTATCTGTTCAATGCGGTAACTCGCGCGGCCAGCGTGACGCTACTCACCAGCCAGAAGGAATCCGCCGCAATGAGGTCTGCCGTGCGCAGCACACGGGTACTGGTGTCCCAGCCCTCTTTCTCGGCCAGCTCGAATGTCGCCCGGGCCGTTGTCCCCGGAAGGATGCCCACCTCGCTCGGCGGCGTGACGAGTGTCTTGTCGTACACCGCGATCACCGTCGACCGCGGACCCTCGAGCACGGCACCTTCTGCGCTCAGATAGATGACGTCGTCGAATCCCTGTGCCGTCGCGTGCCGCAGGGCAGCCATGTTGGTCGCGTAGCTCAGTGTCTTGGCTCCCAGGAGCTGCCACGGAGAACTCGACGCCGCAACGATCGAGTAACCGCGGTCGAGGGTGACCACCGAGACCCCGTCCCGTCGGACTGCGGTCACCCTGTCGGCGACAGGGCCGACCGTCAGATAGGCCGTCGGCGACGCATCGTGACCCGCACTCTCCCTGCCTCGCGAATAGACGAGGCGCATGAGTCCCTCCGCGCCGCGCGGCGCGTCGGCCGTCCACTGCTTGGCTGCTACGTCGATCACCTCCCGCCACGCATCGGCGTCGGGCTCGGGCAGGTCGAGCATTGCCGCGCTACGCGCGAGGCGTTCGAGATGCAGCGCCACACATCGTGCGCGCCCTCCGCGGACGAGCAACGTCTCGAAGATCCCGTCGCCACGCACCGCGGCGAGGTCGTCGGCGCACAGAAACGGTGCGTCGGGGTCGTGGCGCTCACCGTCGAGGGTCATCAGGATCGAGTGCGACATACTCCAAGAGGCTAATGCGTCGGCTGCGTAGAATCTCAGGGGTGGCGCCCTCTTCGATCTTGACCAGGTATTCCACCATGGGCGCGGTTGCCGACCCGCACTCGCCCGACGACGATTCGTCGACGACCGTCGCGTGGCACTACGGCGATCCGCTCGGCGAACAGCGTGCGGCGGTACGTGGGGCGGTCATCGTCGACCGGTCCGATCGCTCGGTGATCGAGGTACCCGGCCCTGAACGCCTGACCTGGCTGCACAACATCAGCAGCCAGGACCTGCGTCAGCTGCCCGACCGACGCAGTGCGGAATCACTGTCGTTGGACATGAACGGTCGCATCGAAGACCACTTCGTGGTCAGCGACGTCGACGAGGTCACATGGATCGACACCGAGGGCTACCGCGGAGCTCCGCTTCTCGACTTCCTCACCAAGATGGTCTTCTGGGCCGACGTCGCCCCCGCGGCGCGGCCGGACATGAAGGTGCTGACACTCATCGGCCCCGACGTCCTGCGCGGCCCCATCGCCGAGACTCTCGAGATCGATCCCGACGCGCTCCCCTACACGGCAGGCGATCTCCCCGAATCCCATCACGAGGAGGAACCGCTCGGCTTCTGGCGCATCATGCCGCCACTCTCGGAGGGGCCGCACGCCTCCGGTGCCCTTCCCGTCGTCGACCTCGTCATCCCCGAGTCGCAGATCGTGAGCTGGTGGGACACCGTGATCGACGCCGGTGGGCGCGCCGCCGGAAGTTGGGCATTCGACGCACTGCGTGTCGCGGGCACGCGCCCCCGCCTCGGTATCGACACCGACGAACGAACCATTCCGCACGAGGTGAACTGGATCGGCGGACCGCAGGAGTTCGGTGCCGTACACCTCGACAAGGGGTGCTACCGCGGGCAGGAGACGGTGGCGCGGGTCCACAATCTGGGCAAGGCGCCCCGCCGACTCGTCCTCCTTCATCTCGACGGCAGCGCCGACGACAAGCCCGAGCCCGGCGCCGCAGTGACAGCGGGCGGCCGCACGGTCGGCCGTGTGGGGACAGTCATCGACCACTTCGAACTCGGCCCGATCGCACTTGCCCTGGTCAAGAACGGAATCGGTCCCGACGTCGAGCTCGAGGTCGGCGACCGTGTGCCGGCGCGCATCGACCCCGATTCCATCCGGACCGACGCGCGGGTGCAGGCAGGGCGTGCCGCGATCGACAGGCTGCGTGGTCGGTGAGCGAGCAGTCGCCCTCACTCCTCGGCCATGTCATCGCGGTCTGTGTCGCCGACCACGACGTCGACCTTCCTTCGATCGGCGCCAGCGCGATCGACAAGCGACCCCAGCAGGGCAGGGTGATGGTCGGCGCAGAAGGACTCGTCACCGACCACGTCTGCGATACCAAACATCACGGCGGAGTCGACCAGGCCGTCTACGCCTACGATCACGCCGAAGCGCACCACTGGGCCGCAACCCTGGGGCGTGAGCTGCCTTACGGTTGGTTCGGGGAGAATCTTCGCGTCACCGGACTCCCGGTGACCGATGCACTGGTCGGGGAACAGTGGGCAGTCGGCGACGACGGACTGCTGCTCGAGACGACGATCCCCCGCACCCCGTGCCGCACCTTCGCCGTGTGGGCCGACGAGACCAAGTGGATCAAACGCTTCCACGACCGCGGCGATGTGGGCACCTACCTGCGCGTTCTTCGGCCGGGCACGGTTGGGGCAGGCGACGACATCCGGGTCGTGCATCGTCCGGATCACCGCGTCCGCGTCCGTCACCTGATCACCGGGACCGACGCCGACTCGCTGCGCGAACTGCTCGCCATCGACGACCTCGCCCCCAAAGTCCGCCGCGAGGCCACCAAGAAGCTGGCGCGCGCGTAGTCGTCCCCGCCACCGCGTCGGCGTGGCAAGGCAGGGCAATCCACAGAATCCCTGCGGGCGCGCTAGACTGGTTGCACGACAGATTCACTACCTAGAGAACGGGGCCGCCACTTGTTTGGCCGCCCCGTCATTGTGCGAGGGGGTCCCATATGGGCCGCGGCCGGGCGAAAGCAAAGCAGACGAAGGTTGCTCGTCAGCTCAAATACTCCACTCCCCACACCGACTTCGACAGCTTGCAGCGCGAGTTGTCGGGGTCGAGTGATTCGGCAGACCGTCCGGATCCGGTGGACGAGTGGGCCGAAGAGGAGGAGTGGAAGCGCGCCTGACGCGCACCTTCTCCTGCGGTAACCCGCACGACCTTTGTTTCGTCGGTGGCGTGCCCGGCATTCCCGGACATGCCACCGACGAAACTCGTCTGTCGGCGTCGGGTCCGCGCGTCCGACTCACTCCGCGCGGCGCGCCGCGAGAGTTCAGAAACGCGGGTGTTCTCCGACGACGGTCACCTTCCCGACACCGTGGTTCTTGGGTTCGGGCGAGCGCTTGATCGAGCCGAGCACCCAGCTGTCGACGTGGCGCGCGGTGAGCACGGCCAGTGCACGATCGGTGTCCTCCGGCGCGACGATCGCGACCATCCCGACACCCATGTTGAACGTGCGCTCCATCTCCGCCTGTTCGACACGGCCGCGCTGCGAGATGAGTGCGAATATCGGTGCGGGAGTCCACGTTCCACGTTCCAGTTCGGCTACGAGGCCGTCCGGGATCACCCGCGCCAGGTTCTCGGCGAGTCCACCACCGGTGATGTGCGCGAAGATCCGTACGTCGGTTTCGGCAGCCAACGCCAGGCAATCACGCGCGTAGATCCGCGTCGGCTCGAGCAACTCCTCGCCGAGGGTGCGCCCGAACTCCTCGACATGTCCGCCGAGATCCATGTGTCCCCACTCGAGGAGCACTTTGCGCGCAAGTGAATAGCCGTTGGAATGCAACCCGGACGATCCCATCGCGATCACCACGTCGCCTGCGCGCACACGTTCGGGCGACAACAGTTCGTCGTTCTCGACGATGCCGACCGCGGTCGCCGACAGGTCGTAGTGATCGGGCAACATCAGGCCCGGGTGCTCGGCCGTCTCGCCACCGAGCAGCGCACAACCCGCCGCCACGCAACCGTCCGCGATACCCGAGACGATCTCGGCCACGACCTCGGGAATCACCTTGCCGATCGCGATGTAGTCCTGCAGGAAGAGTGGTTCCGCGCCGCACACGACCAGATCGTCGACACACATCGCGACGAGGTCCTGTCCGACGGTGTCGTGCTTGCCGACCGCCTGGGCGACGGCGAGCTTCGTACCGACACCGTCGCTCGACGCAGCGAGGACGGGCTCCCGATAGTTGCCCTTGAGGGCGAACAGGCCGGCGAATCCGCCGAGCCCGCCGAGCACCTCGGGACGCGTTGCGCGTTTGGCGTGCGGGGCGAACAACTCGACGGCGCGTTCACCCGCGTCGATGTCGACTCCGGCAGCTGCGTACGACGCACCCGAGTCCGTTGGGGTCGTACCGCGGTCGTTGGCTGCGGTGTCCTGGCCTTCAGCTGCCGAATCGCGGCCGTTGGCCGCCGTACCTTCGTCGGACATGTAGGCGCGTACCCCTTGCTCGCAATCGCTGATGGTCGGGTCACACGCTACCCGAGAGCGTGCGGGCAGTCGTCACAGGCGGGGAGTACTCACAGGGGTTGACGATCAGGGACGCAGGACAGCATTCGCGTTGTCGTTCGGCACCGTCAGCGGGTCGATACGCGCGTCTCCCGCCGCAGCGTTGGCGAGCATCTGCTCGAGGACCGCCTTGCCCATCGAGGTCTCCTTCGGGAGTTCGATCGGGTAGTTGCCGTCGAAACACGCCGCACACAGCGACGATGCAGGCTGGTCGGTGGCGGCGATCATCTCGTCGATGCTGATGTACCCGAGCGAGTCGGCGCCGATGGCCTGCCGCACGCCCTCGACCATGTGCTCCTCTGACTCCATTCCGTTGGCGATCAGCTCGGCGGGAGACGCGAAGTCGATCCCGTAGAAGCAGGGCCAGCGGACAGGGCTCGACGCGATGCGGACGTGGATTTCGGCCGCACCTGCCTCGCGCAGCATACGGATCAGCGCACGCTGGGTGTTACCACGGACGATCGAATCGTCGACGACCACCAGGCGCTTGCCGCGGATCACTTCCTTGAGTGGATTGAGCTTGAGCCGGATACCGAGCTGACGGATGGTCTGCGACGGCTGGATGAAGGTACGCCCCACGTAAGCGTTCTTCATCAGACCCTGGCCGTAGGGAATGCCCGATTCCTGCGCGTATCCGACGGCAGCCGGTGTTCCCGACTCCGGGACAGGGATCACCAGATCACCGTCGGCGGGGAACTCCCTGGCGAGCCGTCGACCGATCTCGACGCGCGTCGAATGCACCGACCTACCGTGGATCACGCTGTCGGGTCGGGCGAGGTAGACGTACTCGAAGACGCAGCCGCGCGGCGTCGGCTCGGCGAAGCGGGAACTGCGCACGCCGTCGGCGTCGATCGCAAGCAGCTCGCCGGGCTCGATGTCGCGGACGAACGAGGCGCCGACGATGTCGAGCGCTGCGGTCTCGGACGCGACGACCCATCCCCTGTCGAGTCGTCCGAGTGACAGCGGGCGAACCCCGTGGGGGTCACGCGCGGCATACAGGGTGTGCTCGTCCATGAAGGTCAGGCAGAACGCTCCGCGCAGCGTCGGTAGCAGTTCCATCGCCGCCTGCTCGATCGTGCTGTCGGCTGCGCCGTGTGCCAACAGCGCGCCGACGATGTCGGAGTCCGACGTCGCGGCGCCGCTCGCGATGCCCAGGTCACGCGCCCTGCTCGCGAGATCGGCTGTGTTGACCAGATTGCCGTTGTGTCCCAGCGCAACTCCGCTACCGGCGTCGGTGGTGCGGAAGATCGGTTGGGAGTTCTCCCAGGTGGTCGACCCGGTCGTCGAGTATCGGCAGTGCCCGATCGCGACGTGCCCGACCATCGCACCGAGGGTCTGTTCGTCGAAAACCTGACTGACCAGCCCGAGATCCTTGAACACCAGCACCTGGGAGCCGTCTCCGACCGCGATTCCCGCAGCTTCCTGGCCGCGGTGCTGCAGGGCGTAGAGACCGTAGTAGCTGAGTTTGGCGACATCTTCGCCCGGAGCCCATACGCCGAAGACGCCACATTCCTCGCGCGGTTCGTTCTCCGGTTCGTCCATCGCGTCGCGTGCGGGACAGTTGTGTTGGGTAGGAGCCAACAAGTTGGTGCTTGTGATCGAAAGATCCGGCATACGACGAGCTCCCTGGGCTGGACGTGGCGGCGCTGGCCTGGTCGATGGCTTCGCGTGACGAAGAGAACCACCAGCGAGTTTACGTGCCGGTAGCCCTCTATTTCCACTTGTGCAGCGGCGCGGCACCTGCGGTTATTCCGGCTGTGAGCCAGCGCACTGAACCTACTGGAGCGGGATTCGGGCCCTCATACCCGAACGAGCGGCATCCACGATGCGACCTCGCCCGCTCTGCTGCCCGACGACGAGACCGCACCGTCGGCGACCAGTTCGTCGAAGTCGGCGTCGCCCACGGCCAGGAGCAACCACGAGCGCGGATCGGTTTCGACGACGTTCGGCGGGGTTCCCCTGGTGTGGCGCGGGCCCTCGATGCACTGCACGGCGACGAACGGTGGCACACGCACCTCGACCGAGTTTCCGGGCGCAATGTCCTCGAGGGTGCGCGCGGTCAGCCGCACCGCCGCGGCGAGGTCGGCTCGAGCAGGGGTTGGCTGGGTGTCGTCGCGCAGCCAGGGCGTCACAGCGAGAACCGCTGCGCGCGCGGCTGCGGGATCGATCGGTTTTCGCGCGGGCACCCCGCAATGATGCCCGGACCCCGCGGCGTCGGGCACCATTGACCCATGGGAACCGACGTGCCCGATCAGAAGTTCACCGGCGCCGACCGGGTCCGTTTCCGACGCCAGGTCTCGCGTGGCACGGAGGCGATCGCGCGCATGCTCGCCGAAGGATTGTTCAGCGATCACGGCGCGCCACCGGAACCACTTCTGGGCATGGAGGTAGAGCTCAACCTCGTCGACGCCGCGATGAATCCCGCCATGGCCAACGCCGCGGTCCTCGACGCCATCGCCGACCCCGATTACCAGACCGAGCTCGGTCAGTTCAACATCGAGATCAACGTGTCTCCCCGCCCCTTCACCACCGACGACACCATCTCACTCGAGCAGGCCCTGCGCACCTCGCTCAATCGGGCGGAGAAGCGGGCCGCGGCCACCGACAGTCACCTCGTCATGATCGGCATGCTCCCGACGTTACGATCCGAACACTTTGCCCACCACTGGATTTCGGCCAACCCCCGGTATGACCTCCTGAACCGGCAGATCTTCGACGCTCGCGGTGAGGACATCGAACTCGACATCACCGGCGTGCCACTCGACGAACATCACGACGCCGAACATCTGCACACCTCGACCGATTCGATTCTTCCCGAGGCCGCCTGCACGTCACTGCAACTACATCTGCGCGTCGCACCAGAAGACTTCGCTCCGCATTGGAATGCGGCGCAAGCGATCTCGGGAGTTCAGGTCGCCCTGGCGGGCAATGCCCCGTTCCTCGCCGACACCGCCCTCTGGCACGAGAGTCGGATCCCGGTGTTCGAGCAGGCAACCGACACCCGACCGCTCGAACTGAAAAACCAGGGCGTCCGGCCGCGTGTCTGGTTCGGTGAGCGTTGGATCAACACCATTTTCGATCTCTTCGACGAGAACACCAGGTACTTCCCGGCATTGCTACCCGTGTCCTCCGACGAGGATCCCCTCGCCACGCTCGATGCAGGCGAGACTCCGGCGCTCGACGAGTTACGTCTGCACAACGGGACCGTCTACCGCTGGAACCGTCCGGTCTACGACGTCGTCGACGGTCATGCACACCTGCGCGTCGAGAACAGGGTGCTACCCGCGGGGCCGACCGTCGTCGACACCATGGCCAACGCGGCGTTCTACTACGGCCTCGTGCGCGGGCTCGTCGAACAGGATCTGCCGTTGTGGTCGCAGATGTCGTTCGACGCGGCTGCAGAAAATCTCCATGCCGGCGCACGAGCCGGCTTCGACAGCCAGCTCTACTGGCCGGGCGTCGGCTGGATACGTCCTGACGAGCTCACGCTTCGTCGCCTGTTGCCGTTGGCCGACGCCGGGCTGCGCTCGTTCGGGGTCTCCGACAAGGCGCGCTCGCGGTATCTCTCGGTCATCGAGGGACGGTGTATCACTCGTCAGTCGGGGTCGGTGTGGCAGCGCCGTGCGGTGGCCGCCCGCGAAGCCGCGGGCGACACGCGCAGCGCAGCGCTTCACGGCATGCTCGCCGACTACGTCGCGTTGATGCACGAGGGCGAACCCGTGCACACCTGGTCCCTGTGATCAGTCCCTGCGATGACCGGCCACCGATCACCACCCGGCGCTTCGTCGTCGACGGGTGCGGTTACGAGGACTCAGCGCGCGTGGACGACGTCGTCACCCACCGGTGCCGCCGACACCCCGTTCGCGCAAGCGACGAGCCCACGTCCGGTGACGAGCGGCAGATCGAGCGCGGTCGCGAGCCCCGCGGGTGCCGCGACGACCGCGGGCACGGCGTTGACCAGGCGCATCGCCGTCACGATCATGCCCGAGACGTTGTGGTCGCCGTTCTCACCGTGATGACCGAACTCGACTGTCATCTGCGGCTCCCCTGAGATGACGACGCGGTAGGAGCCGTCTCCGCGCGCGGGCTTGGGCCACTGTGGGCACTGGTCGGGGTGTGTCCGCGTGACGTGCTCCAGCACGATCCGGTCGACGCCGTCGACCTGGCCCACGACCTCGAATCGCAGCGCGGCCATCGTGCCCCGCGGCACGTCGACGGACACCGTCGAATAGTCACGATCGGCAGCGACCCGCTCGACGCGCTCCACGAGCGGCTCGTCGAGCGTGATGCCGAGCCCCGCCGCGAGTTGACGTACGACGCTCCCCCACGCCATCCCGAGGACGCCCGGCGTCAGCAGGACCGGGGTGCTGTCCATGGGTTGACCGAATCCGAACAGGTCGCGCATGACCACCGGCTGGTAATAGGTGGAGTAGTCGGCGATCTCCATGCACCTGACCTCGTCGATGCGCTGCGCGAGACTCGTGATCGACAGCGGTAGGACGTCGTTGGCGAATCCCGGATCGATGCCGTTCACGTGCAGGGTCGCACCACCACTGCGTGCCGCCGCCTCGATCTGCTCGATCATCGAGGCGGGCAGGATGCCGTGCGGGAACTGCAACACCACCGGGCCGCTCGACACCACGTTGATTCCCGCCTCGAGGAATCTCGACAGATCGTTGATCGACTCGACCACGCGGTCGTCGGTCATCGCGGTGTGCACGATGCAGTCGGGAGCCGTTGCCAGCAGTTCGTCGACATCCGACGTCGCCACGACACCGAGCTCACGGCCGAGTCCGGCGAGCTCTCCCGCGTCGAGACCGACCTTGGCCGGATCGGACACCCACACACCGACCAGTTCCAGATCGGGATGGGCATCGATTCCCGCGATGGCGTGCTTTCCGACGGTTCCGGTCGACCATTCGACGACGCGCAGACTCATGCCATCAAACTAGAACACGTTCCATATCGGTGAGCACTGTTTCGCGGGTAACGTCGGCATCGATGTCGAGCCCCCAACCGTCCGCCGCATCCTCTCCGCCGCCGATCTCGGTGTCGAGCGATGGCCGTCAAACCACACTCAAGTGGCATCGCGCCCGCCGTCGGCCGTCGGACACGCCGTTCACCGCGTCGCGGATCGTCGAAGCGCTGCGGGTCGGAGCGAGCGTCGAGGTCGACCTCGTGATCCATGCCGACCGCGGCTTCGCCCTGCTGCACGATCGCGACATCGCGCAGGCGACCACGGGACACGGCAATGTCGCGCAGGCGTCGGCGTCCTACCTCCGCGGGTTGTCGTTGCGCGATGCCACCGGGACGCCGACCCACGAGAAGGTTGTCCTCCTCGAAGACCTCGCGGCTCTGCTCGAGAACATCGACGTCGCCGACGACTCGATGCTGCAACTCGACTTCAAGGAGAACGCTGCAGCGCTCGACGAGGCGGCCGTCGAGGTGTTCGCTGCGGCGGTGACTCCCTTCGCGGACAACGCGATCCTGTCGTGCGGCGACGCCGACGCGGTGAGAATTCTGTGCGACGCCGCACCTGGGATCCACGTCGGCTACGACCCGTGCCACCACGGCGCGATCGGTCGGGTGTTGCGCTCGGGCGACTTTCGCGGTTTCGTCTTCACAGCGTGCCGCAATTCGCCGCGCGCCGAGATGATCTACCTCGACCAGAGCCTCGTACTGGCCGCAGCGGACAGGGGTGCCGATCTCATCGCGGCATTCCATGCGATGCAACGACGGGTCGACGCCTACACGCTCGGAAGTGCCGACGCGACCACGCTCGCGCGGTTCTGGCGCCTCGTCGAACGAGGTGCAGATCAGATCACGACCGACGATCCGGAGGGCTTCCACGCTGCCGCATCGGTGCAGCCGAACTGAGGCCGCATGCGTGTGGCGCCCGCGCGGACTCGCCGCGGTCAACGAGCTGTCAGCGCCGTCTCACCAGCGACGATTCACCATGGGCTGGCCGAACGAAACCTGTTGCGCGCGCGCACGATCGGCACACCACGCACCGGTGGCCGGAACCAGCGCGAGGATCGCGGTGGCAACGGGAAAGACGAGCACAGTCAGACTGACGAGCGTGGGAGTGATGTGAATCGCGGGTCCCGAGTAGCGGGACGACAGCGAGACGGCGCTGACCACCACATTGACAACGCTCACCAGAACTCCGACTGTGCACCCGCCGACGATCAGCCATCGGCCGAGTGCCTTCCGACGCAGCACCATGACTGCACCGGTCGCGAGCAATGCTGTACCGACGATCCCGAAGAGCAGATCGACGACGATCCACGCGTAGTAGCTACCGCTGAGGTACCTGGCGTTGTCGAAGAGCGCATCGGCCGTCGAGATGATCACCAACAGACCCCAGGCGGCGCCGAGGATCGCCAGCACCGACGAGACGATGGCAGTGACTCCGGAAGCCGCGGCGCTGCGCTGCCCGTAGCCGGGCATCGGGTATCCGTACCGGGGCTGGCCATACTGGGGCTGCCCGTATAGGGGGTGCCCGTACTGGGGTTGGCCATACTGGGGTTGGCCATACTGCGGCGGCTGCCCGAACTGGGGTTGCCCGCGGTACGGGTCAACAGGATTCGACATGGATTCTCCGCGGTGGTCGGGCTTCACGGCGTCGACCACGGTCTCGTATGTGATGAGGACCCGGACAGTAGATCATCCCGGCCGCTCGATCCCCGCGGACGGGGGCATCAGCCCACCGACCAGGGTCAGCCGAACGGGTCGGGCATCAGCCGAACAGCGCCGGCAGCGTCCCCTCGTACACGGCTCGCAGTTCGTCGAGGGTCACCTCGAACTGGTCCTGCACGGTCACCGAATCCGAGCCCTGATCGACGACGCCGATGCGCGTCCACGGCATCTGACGAGCGGTGAGCATCGAGGTGAATCGCGACTCCTCGGTACGCGGCACGGCGACCAGGACTCGACCCGACGACTCGGAGAACAACCACACGAATGGATCGGCGTCCTCGGGTAGCAGTATCCGACAGCCGGTTTCGCCTGCAAGAGCCGATTCGACGACGGCCTGGATCAACCCGCCCTCGCTGAGATCGTGTGCGGCAGAGACCAACCCGTCGCGCGACGCCGCGGTCAGGATGTCAGCCAACAGTTTCTCGTGATCGAGATCGACCGTCGGGGGCACTCCGCCGAGATGGTCGTAGGCGACCTCGGCCCAGATCGATCCGTCGAATTCGTCGCGTGTCTCACCGAGGAGGATCAGCGTCTCGCCCGGCTCCGTACCGAAGTCGGTGGGGAGCCGACGATGCACGTCGTCGATCACACCGAGCACGCCGACGACCGGTGTCGGCAGGATGGGCGTCGACCCGGTCTGGTTGTAGAAGCTCACGTTGCCGCCCGTCACGGGGATGCCGAGCTGTCGGCATCCATCGGCGAGTCCGTGGACGGCCTGCTGGAACTGCCACATCACACCGGGGTCCTCGGGCGAACCGAAGTTCAGGCAGTTCGTCACCGCGCGCGGTGTGGCACCCGACGCCGCCACGTTGCGGTAGGCCTCGGCGAGCGCGAGCTGCGCACCACGGTACGGATCGAGAAAGGTGTAGCGGCCCGAGGCATCGGTGGCCAAAGCTATTCCACGACCGGTCTTTTCGTCGATGCGGATTACGCCGGAGTCGGCGTGTTCGGCGAGGACGGTGTTGCCGCGCACGTATCGGTCGTACTGATCGGTGATGAACTTGCGACTGCACAGAGCGGGTGATGCCAACATGTCGAGCAGCGTCTTACGCAGTTCGACAGGCGTCGACGGTCGCTGCAACGCCTCCGTGGTCGACTCGATCACGCCGTCCTGCCACTCGGGTCGGGCAACGGGGCGCTCGTATACCGGGCCCTCGTGCGCGACGGTGCGCGGCGGAACGTCGACAACAGTCTCACCGTGCCAAGTGATCACGAGGTTGTCGCCGTCGGTGACCTCTCCGATGACAGTGGCGAGTACATCCCACTTGCGACACACGGCGAGGAACTCGTCGACATTCTCCGGCGTGACGACGGCACACATGCGCTCCTGCGACTCGCTGGAGAGCACCTCGGCCGGGGTCATACCCTCCGCGCGCATCGGCACCTTCTCGAGTTCGATCCGCATGCCGCCGTCGCCCGCCGAGGCCAACTCCGACGTCGCGCAGGACAGACCTGCACCACCGAGGTCCTGGATACCGACCACGAGCCCGGAGTGATAGAGCTCGAGACAACACTCGATCAGCACCTTCTCGGTGAACGGATCGCCCACCTGAACGCTGGGTAGCTTCTTGCGGTTGGGACCGGACTCGCCGGTGTCGTCGAACGTCTCCGACGCGAGGACCGATACGCCCCCGATGCCGTCGAGTCCCGTGCGTGCACCGAACAGGATGATCTTGTTGCCGGTTCCCGACGCGAACGCCAGTTGCAGGTCCTCGGTGCGCAACGCCCCCGCGCACAAAGCGTTGACGAGCGGGTTTCCCGCGTAGCTGGAGTCGAAGACGGTCTCGCCGCCGATGTTGGGCAGGCCGAGCGAGTTGCCGTATCCGCCGACACCACGCACCACACCGTCGAGCACACGACGGGTGTCGGGCGCGTCCGCGCGACCGAAGCGGAGCTGATCCATGACCGCGATCGGGCGTGCACCCATCGCCATGATGTCGCGCACGATACCGCCCACACCGGTCGCAGCGCCCTGGTAGGGCTCGACGTAACTGGGATGGTTGTGCGATTCGACCTTGAACGTGACGGCCCAGCCGTCGCCGATGTCGACGACGCCCGCGTTCTCGCCGATTCCGGCGAGCATGCCCGAGCGCATCTCCTCGGTGGTCGTCTCGCCGAAGTACCGCAGATGCACCTTCGACGACTTGTAGCTGCAGTGCTCCGACCACATCACCGAATACATGGCGAGCTCGGAATCGGTGGGCCGACGACCGAGGATCTGCTTGATGCGCTCGTACTCGTCGTCCTTGAGCCCGAGTTCTTTGTAGGGCTGGGGCTGATCGGGGCTGGCAACAGCACGCTCGATTGAATCCACCGACACGGTCTCCACAGGATCGCTCACCCGCCAGATTCTACCGTCCATGCCGTGCCGACCTCGGACTGTGTCGAGCCACGCACCCGGCTCTGAGTCCACAACGAATACTTCACGCCCGATCGCCGTACGCACCCGCTACCGTGATTGATCTACGCGAAGCGGTTCAATCGGACTTACGCGAAGCGGTTCAATCAGACTGAGTGGGGGGATGATGGCCGACGTCCGCAAGGCGAGGCAGCTCTTCGAGTTGGGAGTGCTCTCGTTGGGCATTTCCGTCGAGGGCACCGATCCGGTGAACGATCCGGCGCAGGCCGCCAAGGCGTTCACGCGTGCCAGCGAATGGAATCCCGGACTTGCCGACGCCTGGCTCGGCCGTCTCGCCTGCGGCGACACCTCCAACGAGGTGTTCCTCGCGCTGTTCCGGCACCGCGACCACATCGGTGCGGAGCAACGACGACTCGGCCTGCCACCACGAACACTCGTCGGGCGGTGGTACACGGGCATGTTCATCGACTACCCCCTGTCCGACGCCGTCGAGGCCAGCACCGCATATGCGGCGACACTGATCGCGGGCGACGATTTCGCGGGCGCCCGCCACGTCCTCGATGCCATCGGGCCGGAGCGTCGAACGACGATCGTCTCGTTCATCGAAGCCGTGCTCTATTTCCGCACCGGGCGCTGGCCGGATGTCCTGTCGACGCTCGCACGTTCGGAACAGTGGCACGACCCCTACATGGTTGCCGTCGCCGACTACCTCACGGGCACCGCGTGCGCCCAACTCGGCATGACGGCCGAAGCCATCCGACGCCTCGAACGAGCGATGACGTGCGCGATCCCCGCATGCGCCAGTCGCGCGATGTACACCTACGGGCTCGCACTGCGCGGAGAAGGAAAGGAAGCACAGGCGACCCCGCTGCTCGAGCAGGCCTTCGCCAACGACCCCTCCCTCACCGCAGCAGCCGAGGCGCTGCGGACGCCGTCGATCCGGCTGACCATCACGAGTGCCGACGAGATCGCGGCACGGACGGACCCCTGGGATCCCGCCTCGGTGCCGTCGACACCGACCGTCCTCGCAGCCACCGATATCTCCGACGCCGAGGCAGACACCGCCGACGCCCTGGTCACGACGGCACAGGCAGGCGGAGCTCGAGGCGCAGATCGGCCTGACATCGGTCAAAGAGCAGGTCGCCAAGCTCCAGTCGGCCGCAACGTTGGCGAGGATTCGCGCCGATCGGGGACTCTCGACCTCGGCGCGCAGTCTGCATCTGGCGTTCACGGGGCCGCCCGGGACGGGCAAGACCACTGTCGCCCGGGTGATCGCGAAGCTGTACTGCGGCCTCGGATTCATCAAGTCCGACAAGGTCGTCGAGGCCACCCGACGCGACATGGTCGGCGAGCACCTGGGCAGCACCGCGATCAAGACCTCGACCCTGATCGATTCCGCGATGGATGGCGTGCTGTTCATCGACGAGGCGTACACGCTTGTCCAGCAAGGACTCTCGGGCGGAGATGCCTTCGGACGCGAGGCTGTCGACACGCTGTTGGCCCGGATGGAGGACAACCGCGACCGCCTCGTCGTCATCATCGCGGGCTATGACGCCGAGATCGACCGATTCCTCGCGTCCAACGACGGCCTGGCCTCACGTTTCGCCCGGCGCATCAGATTCGAGTCGTACACACCCGACGAGTTGGCCCGCATCGGCGAGTACCTCGCGCAGCGTCGTGATTCGACGCTGACGCCCGAGGCAGTGGCGGCAATCGAGCAGGCCTGCACCCCGCTCTACCACGACGTGCGCGAGAACGACTCGGGCGTCCGCCGCGGCATCGATCTCGCGGGCAACGGACGATTCGTGCGGAACATCATCGAGTCCGCGGAAGAGGAGCGCGAATATCGCCTTTCCGCAGGCGATCTGACCTCACTGTCGCAGGAGGATCTGATGAGAATCGAGGCGCGTGACGTGCACACCGCGATCACGAACCTGATGTCGGGGTTGGCGAGGTGACGCGGCCGATTACGAAGCGACCCCGCGTCACTCCGCCGCGGTCACCGCGATGATCGTGTCCCGCAACTCGGGTCGGCAGATCACGAGGTCGGGCAGGTAGGTGTCGTCCTGGTTGTAGACGAGCGGCGATCCGTCGATTCGGCTGCACCACAGTCCTTGTGCCTGCGCGACGGCCACCGGCGCGGCCGAATCCCACTCGTACTGCCCGCCGGCATGGACGTAGGCGTCGGCCTCGCCTCGCACCACGGCCATCGCCTTGGCACCCGCCGATCCCATCTGCAGGACCTCACCGCCGAGGGCGTCGGCAACGGCCTGCGAGAACGCGGGCGGACGGGAGCCACTCACGACGACACGCGGCTTGTCACCGCGCGGAACGTCTGCCAGCCCCTCGGTCGGCGCGATCGGCGTCGGATCGTCGAGGTAGGTGACGCCCAGTGCGGGCAGCGCCACAGCACCGGCGATCAACGTTCCACCGCCGGTCGACGACCAGAGCGCGACATGCACCGCCCAGTCCCTACGGCCTTCGCCGGAGTCGTCGACGTTCCCGTACTCCCGCGTGCCGTCGACGGGGTCGACGATCCACACGCGCGGCGCGATGAGTCGCGCTTTGTCGTCAGCCGACTCTTCCGAGAGCACGGCATCGTCGGGTCGCAACTGCGCGAGTCGGCCGAGGATGTAGTCGTCGGAGCGTCGATCACCGGCGTCGCCGAGCGCGCGCCCGCTCAGGCCGCTGTTGGCGCGGATGTCGAGGAGTAACTCCCCTGCCGCGGTTGCCAGTTCTCCGGCCAGGCTGCGATCGTCCACTCGTGTTCCCTTTCCCACTACACCTTCGGGCAGGCAGGTGGCCCGCACACGACGACGGTACCGATGCTCACCGAGAATTCTTCACCGCGGGGTTGTCGTGTTCCTCGCGGTGTCCGCACGTCACAAACCCAGCTCGGCGAGAACAGCGGCGGCGGTGTCCGCGGGCAAGCCGTCGGCGGGCCTGATCACCACGTCCGGCTTCTCCGGACGCTCGTAGGGCGAATCGATCCCGGTGAAGTGCCTGATCTCGCCGCGCCGCGCACGGGCGTAGAGACCCTTGGGGTCGCGACGCTCGCACTCCTGCAGCGAGGTGTCGAGGAAGATCTCGTAGAACGGGAGCCCGCGTTCCTCGTGGATCTCTCGGGCACGACGACGTTCGTCAGCGAACGGGGAGATCAGCGACACGATCGCAACCGAGCCCGAATCGGCGAACAGAGCGGCGACTTCAGCTGTGCGCCTGATGTTCTCGCGCCTGTCGTCGTCGTTGAAGCCGAGGTCGGAGTTGAGCCCGTGCCGGAGGTTATCGCCGTCCATCAGATACGCCGGGCGCCCCTGCGCAACCAGTCGACGCTCGAGTTCAATTGCGACGGAGGATTTTCCAGATCCCGAGAGCCCGGTTATCCACAGCGTGCCACCGCGATGTGGGCGCTGCTCGCGAGACACTTTGCTCGACTGCCACACCACGTTGCGGTCATCCATTGCCCGCCCCTTCCACGTTCCGCCGCCTACCGAAGGATCACAGTGGCGTAACGGATCGGTTTTCCTGCTAACGAAACGTCCGCTTTGCCCGGTGTAGTCAGTGAGTGTCGTCGAACACAACCAACCCGCCTGGTGGCACTCGCCTCTCGGATCGCCAAGACCACACTCGCGTCCGATCGACCTTCTACCGAAGGAGTACACCATGTCCAGGCGCGTCACCCACCCGACAACACACGACGCCGCCTCGACACCCGGCCGTCGGCGCACGAGCAGGCTCGTCGGCATCGCCGCTGCGGTCGCACTCGCCACGGGAACGCTCGTCGGTCTCACCCACGGTGCAGGCACGGCGTCGGCCGACGGCGAGTATCCGCTGTCGCAGTGCTTCGGACCGAGCCCGAACATCGTCGACACCCCGTACATGCCCAATCGCATCTTTGTCGGCTCCTATCAGGGAACGAACTGGGTGACGGTCACCTACGGCAGCCTGTGGATCGGCGTCGGTTACGACTCGACCGCGTGGCTCGAGTGGCAGCAGGGGAACAAGCGAGGCACGAAGGTCTCGCATTCCAGAGTCGTGCCACCCAATACCGGTGTGCACACTTTCGTCTTCACACCGGGTGAGGCAGCGCCGGGCGCGGTCAAGGTCACGCTCCGGTCTGTCAACCGCAATGCGCTGTGGTCCATCCCGGCCACGTCGTGCAGCGGCACCCTGGTCCTCAGCTGACACGCTGCGCCCCTAACCCTCACGAAAGGAACACAGAGATGATTCGCAATCGAATTCGCACCACCACCGCATGCATGGCCGCCGCGGCGATCGTGGCCGGAGGAGCCACCGGTCTCGCACACGGAGCGGGCACAGCATCAGCCGACTACAACCGCTCGTTCCCGCTCTCGCAATGTTTCGGACTGAGCCCGAACATCATCGACGTCCCGTTCGCGCCCCCGGGCATCAACGTCACCCAATACGACGGTTTCACCACGCTGCTCGTCACATTCTCGAGTGTGTGGCTCGGCGTGGGCTACGTCTCCGACGCCACCCTCACCTGGAAACACCTCGACAACGGGAAGCACGGCACCATGCGATCGCATGGAGTGGCAAAGCCTCCCAACACCGGGACCCTCGGATTCGGCTTCCCACGCAACGAACCCGGCAAAGGACGGGTGAAGGTGACGCTGAGCGCCGTGAACAGCAACGGTCTCTGGTCGATCCCCACGAACTCCTGCACCGCCACCATCAGCATTCCCTGAACCACGTGCGCCGGCCGGCTCCCGCAACCGGCGCCACCGGGAGTGGGTGCGCTCGCCGAGACGGTCGAGGCTACCAACCAAGCATTTGCTAGGTTAGGCTCGTGAGCATGAGCGATGCCGTGATCCCCACCCCGCTGGGCCCCGACGACCTCGGCCCGGACACGTCTCCCGTCGCCTACGAGGTCGGCGGAGCCGACGGAGCCGTCGCGTACGTGACGCTGAACCGGCCCGAGTACCGCAACGCCCAGAACTCGGTGATGACGTACTCGCTGGACGCGGCCTTCCGCA
This sequence comes from Gordonia otitidis NBRC 100426, assembly GCF_000248075.1. Taxonomy (GTDB): domain Bacteria; phylum Actinomycetota; class Actinomycetes; order Mycobacteriales; family Mycobacteriaceae; genus Gordonia; species Gordonia otitidis. Next base: position 26,950 of record NZ_BAFB01000192.1, read on the forward strand.
GGGCTGTCGACGACGCCGCCGTCAAGGTCATCGTGCTGCGTGCCAATGGCAAACACTTCTCGGCCGGCCACGACATCGGCACCCCCGAACGCGACTTCGACACCTACTACGACAACGTCGCCGCCCTGCACTGGGATCACACGGACAAGACCGGGGCCGATCAGCGGCTTGCCCGGGAGACCGAGGTCTATCTCGGCATGTGCCGTCGGTGGCGGGAGATCCCCAAACCGATGATCGCCGCGGTACACGGCGCGTGCATCGCCGGCGGCCTGATGCTCACCTGGGTGTGCGACTTCATCGTCGCCTCCGACGACGCATTCTTCTCCGACCCCGTTGCACGCATGGGCATCCCCGGAGTCGAGTACTTCGCACACGCCTACGTACTCGGACCCCGCCGCGCCAAGGAGATCCTGTTCACCGGTGAACGGTTCACCGCCGCGCAGGCAGCGCAATGGGGCATGGTCAATCATGTCGTCGAGCGAGATGCGCTGTCCGGCAAGGTCGACGCAATCTGCGAGCAGATCGTCGCCATGCCGATGCAGGGACTGTTCCTGTCCAAGAAGGCGGTGAACATCTGCGAGGACCAGATGGGCATGCGCACCGCAATGGATTCGGTGTTCGGGTGGCACCACTTCGCCCACTCGGCAAACGCCGAATCCTCCGGTGGCGACTCCCTCGGCGGCATGGACGCGAAGTCCATGAAGGCGTCGGCCGGCTCTACGTCGAAAAGGAGCTGACCGATGGACCTCACCTTCGACGCCGCCACGGAGTCCTTTCGCTCCGAGGTCCGCGCCTGGCTCGCCGATCACGTTCCGGCACAACCGCTTCCGTCGATGGATACCGCAGAGGGGTTCGAGGCCCACCGCGAGTGGGAGCGCACCATGGCAGCCGACCGCATGTCGGTGGTCAGTTGGCCGGAAGAGTTCGGTGGACGCGACGCCCCGCTGCTGCACTGGGTCGTGTTCGAGGAGGAGTATCACCGTGCAGGTGCACCGGGTCGAGTGAGTCAGAACGGTATCTTTCTACTCGCACCGACCCTTTTCGAACACGCGCATCCCGATCAGCTTGCACGCATCATGCCGCGAATGGCGCGCGCCGATGACATCTGGGGTCAGGCCTGGAGCGAACCCGAGGCCGGCAGCGACCTCGCGTCACTCAGGTCGACGGCCACCCGCACAGACGGCGGCTGGCTACTCAACGGGCAGAAGACATGGAGCTCACGATCGAGCTTTGCCGATAGGGCCTTCGGCCTGTTCCGAACCGACAAAGCGGCGCAGCGGCATCGCGGATTGACCTACTTCATGTTCGATCTCCACAGCCCGGGCGTCACCGTCCGACCCATCCCCCAGCTCGACGGTGAGCCGGGATTCGCCGAACTGTTCTGCGAGAACGTCTTCGTTCCCGACGACCCTGCCGACCCCGGCGCCTCCGGGGTCATCGGCGCGGTGGACAACGGCTGGCGGGTGGCGATGAGTACCGCCGCCAATGAGCGCGGACTGTCGCTCCGCTCGCCGGGCCGGTTCCTGGCCACCACCGACCGTCTCGTCGAGTTGTGGAAAACGCGACGCCGCGACGCGCCATCGAGTTCTGATGTCGATGGTCGTGTCGCCGACGCGTGGATCGGCTCGCGCGCCTACGAGTTGTCGACGTACGCGACGGTCAGTCGGCTCGCGGCGGGTGGCCAGCTGGGCATGGAGTCGTCGATCAACAAGGTGTTCTGGTCGCAGTGGGATATCTCAGCACACGAAACCGCACTGGATCTGCAGGGCACCGAGGCAGAGATCGACGACTCCTGGATGGACGGCTACCTGTTCTCCCTGTCCGGGCCGATCTACGCCGGCACCAACGAGATTCAACGCAATGTGATCGCGGAGCGTCTCCTCGGCCTTCCGCGTGGGGATAGGTGAGCGATGGACTTCCTGCTGTCCGACATCCACGACGACCTCGCATCGAGTGTCGACGCACTCCTCACCAAGGCCGACGCTCCTGCCCTCGCACGCGCGTGGGCCGCTGGTGACCGCGCACCCGCGAAGGGGGTCTTCGGACAACTCGCCGACATCGGGGTCTTCGGCCTGCTGATCGACGAGGGGCACGGCGGCGCCGGAGCCGGCGCGGTCGAGATGGTCGTCGCGCTCGAACAGGTCGGGCGTCACGCGCTGCCCGGGCCGATCGTCGAATCCGTAGCAGTGCTGCCTGTTCTGCTCCGCGACACCGACGCCGACGCCGAAGAGCAGCTTCGGGCGATCGCGGAAGGCGGCCTCGGTTCCGCCGCCGCAGCACCGATGTCACCGCGCGCCGCGGACGCCGATGTCGCCGACCGCATCTATGTGGTCGAGAACGACAGCCTCTCGACTGCCACTGTGGAGAGCACGGCGCGGACCGTCGACCCAACGCGGACCGTCTCGACCGTGCGTGCCGCCGAGCCCGTCGCCGAGGGCGTCGACGGCGATCGCGCCGCGCAGGTCGGAGCGCTCGGCACAGCGGCCCAGCTGCTCGGACTCGGCGCGGCGATGCTCACGATCGCGTCGGAGTATGCGTTGTCGCGCACACAGTTCGGTCGCCAGATCGGTTCGTTTCAAGCGGTCAAACATCATCTCGCCGACGTGGCGATCGCGCTCGAGATGGCGCGTCCGTTGGTACACGCTGCGGCACTGGGCATCGATGGCGCGGTGCCCGCGGGCGTCGTCGTCGATCGCGACATCTCCGCCGCCAAGGTCGCCGCAGCAGACGCCGCCTACCTCGCGTCGCGGCGAGCCCTCCAGGTCCTCGGCGCCATCGGCTACACCGCGGAGCACGACGTGTCGTTGTACATCACCAAGACCCGCGCCCTGATGACCGCGTGGGGCACGCCGGCGCAGCATCGCGCACGAATCCTGGAGTCGCTGTGAGTGCTACGACACACCTGCCGGATGCCACGATCTCGCCGAGTGCGGTCTCACCAGAAGACCGTGAAGCACTCCGTGGTTCGGTTGCCGACCTCCTGACGAAGCGATCCGGCTCCGTCGAGGTACGAGCTGCGATGGGCGCGCCGGGGCGCATCGACAACAAGCTCTGGCGCACACTGTGCGACGAGATCGGCGTTGCCGCGCTCGCTGTTCCCGAAGAGTTCGGCGGGGCCGGGGCGTCGTTCGTGGAGACCGCAACGGTTCTCGAGGAGCTCGGTGCGGCGTTGAGTCCGGTGCCCGTCTTCTCGACGGCACTGGCAACCGGCGCACTGCTGCTCAGCGGTGACGCCGACGCGTGCGCGCGATTCCTGCCCGACATCGCCTCCGGGACACGAAACGCCGCACTGTGTTGGGCGGGAGCCTCGGGTTGGCGTACCCCCGGCGTCGCGAGCGAGTCCGGGTTGCTGACGGGCACGGCGCATTTCGTCATCGACGGCGAATCCGCAGATCAGTTCGTGGTCCTTGCGGGCACACCGTCGGGCATCACCCTCCACGTCGTCGACGCCCACACCGACGGTGTGGAAGTGACCGCACTGCCCACCGTCGACCCGACTCGGCCACTGGCCCGTGTCACGTTCGACGACACGGCGGCTACTGCCGTCACCGCAGACGGCAACCTGGTGGCGCGCCTGCGCACACTGGCCTTCGCGCTGCTGGCCGCAGAGCAGGTCGGTGGCGCCGACCGTGCGTTGAAACTCGCCGTGGAGCACGCATCGTCGCGGACACAGTTCGGGCGGATCATCGGCTCGTTCCAAGCTCTGAAGCATCGCATGGCCGACATGTACACGCTGGTCGAGTCGTCCCGGTCCCTGGCCCGCGCCGCGGTCGACGCCGTCGTATCCGGCGATCCGGAAGCCGCTGAGCTGGCGGCGTCGGCGCACGTCTACTGCTCGGAGGCCTTCGCCACGGTCGCGGGTGAGTCGATCCAGATCCACGGCGGCATCGGGATCACGTGGGAACACGACATCCAGCTGTACTTCAAACGTGCACACGGCAGCGCGCAACTCTTCGGCCAGCCGCATGAGCTCGTCGCCGAGATGGTCGAGTCCGTCCGCTGATCGAGTGAGTCCGCTGATCGGGTAAGCCGGAGGTGCCGGTCACTCCCGGCGCGAGTGCCTCAGCGCGGCAAGGATCTTGTCGGCAGGTCCCGCGAGGAACAGCACCACCAGCCACCAGGTCCCCCATTGCGGGACGACCAGCGAACCGACGAGTGCAACGACGAGCGCCACCACGGTGCCCAGGTCCGGTGCACTCGCCACCCACTCGTCGACGTCGGGCCCGGTCGCGAGAAGCGCGCGATGCCGTCTGCCCCACTCACCCATCGCGACGAGCGTCGTCACCGACACGAACAGCACCGCGACGTAGAACGCGGTGGCCCACTTCAGTCCGTTTCCACTCAGCAGCACTGTTGCGAACGGGAGGACGACGATCGTCAGCAGCCACACCAGATGCAGATCGAACAGCACCCTGTCGTAGCCCTCGAAGTACTCGATCGTCCGATGGTGATTGCGCCACAGCACCCAGATCACGAGGAAGCTGATGAGGAAGCCGATGATCTCGCCGGAATGGTCGGAGAACACGGCCGGGACCGTCGTGTCGCCACCGAGTTCCTTGCCGATTTCGGCGAGAGGCAACACCAGCAGGGTCAGCGCAATGGCGACAACCGCGTCGGCGAACGCGATCAACCGTCGAAAACCCTCGGCGGTGCGTCGACCGTTGGGTACTGCCATGCCCAGACTCTAGAACGCGGCGGCGACCTCCGCCTGCGTGAATCCGTAATCGGCCAGGTCGTATCGGTGCTGTGGGCGACGTGCGCCGGACCTGCTCTCCGCGTCGAGTGCCACCATCGCCGCGCGCGCCTCGTCCGATATCTCGATCTCCAGCGCCGCATACACGCGTTCGACGGTGCCGAGTGGATCGGCACGTAGGTCGTCGAACTCGACGTCGAGGAACTGCGCGGCGTCGTATCGCGCTCGGGCCTGCGAGAACTGACGCAGACCGCGCGACCACAGGTCGAGCTGGGTGCGCCCGATCGTATCGCCGACGAACACCGTCGACCATCCGGGCGTGGCGTGCTCGGCGAGGCTGCACATCGACGCGATGATCGTCTCCGGGGCCCGGTGTGTCTGGATCACCAAAGCGTCCGGGTGGACGGCCATCAGCGCGTCGAGTGCGAACAGGTGACTCGGATTCTTCAGCACCCACCGCTTGCCCGGCTCGTTCGAGCCGATCAATTGCAGGTTTCGACGATGCCGCGCGTACGCCGGTGTCCAGTCCTGTTCGGCGAGCCACCTCGAGTACGTCGGCACGTAGGCGAGCGATTCGTACGAGATCGACATGATGCTCTGCCGCAACAACTGCCAGCACTCCTCGACCTCACCGGCGTCGAGATAGTGCAAACCCATGAACTCGGGGTTGTCGACGTGGTGCTGCGCGATGCCGGCGTCGATCTGCTGATAGACCGGATTGGACGCCCACTGTTCGCGCGGCGGCCGTGGCTGCGGAAACTCGGTCAGCCACATCTCGAGTCCCTGGTGTGCAGGGTCGGCGGCGAGCAACCGATGCAGGGCCGTCGTGCCGGTGCGGGGCAGGCCGGTGACGAAGACCGGTCGGGTGATCGCGACGTCGGCATACGACGGGTTGGCCTGCCACGACGCTTCACTCATCAGCCGTGCCACCAGCGCGCCCTTGAGGAAGTAGCGGAACATCTTGCTGCCCAGTTCGGTGAGTCCTGCTTCGTTCGCGTACGACTCGAGCAGCACCCCGAGTGGTTCGAGATAGTCGTCGTCGCCGAAATCGTCGAGACCCGTTGTCCTGATCGCAGACTCGTGAAGGTCGTCGATGGTTCCGACGTTGCGCCTGCCTGCACGGTCAGTCATGGTATTCCCCGCAGTTCACATCGAGGGTGTGCCCGGTGATCGCGCTGGCCGCGTCGGACGCGAGAAACACCACGGCCTCGGCGATCTCGTCGGGCTCGGGTAGTCGCTTGAGGTCGGAACGTGCGGCGGTCTGCGCATACACCTCGTCCTCGCCGATGCCGTACTTCTTCGCGACCTCGCCGAAATACCACTTCAGCTGATCGTCCCAGATGTACCCGGGTGCCACCGAGTTCACCCGTATCCGCTTGTCGCCCAGTTCCGTCGCCAACGTCTGCGACATAGCGAGCAGCGCCGACTTGGCCATTTTGTAACTGCCATAGCGCGGCTCGGAATGCCGGATCACCATCGAGTTGATATTGACGATCGCACTCGTCGCCCGCGGCGATCCCGCCTTCGACGCGGCGTCGGCGAGCGGACCGGTGAAGGCCCTGACCACGCGTAGCGTGCCGAGCACCGTGAGTTCGACACTCGCGGTGATCTGCTCGAAATCTGTGCGCGCCAACGGTTTCATCGACGGGAGTGCAAAGGCGTTGTTCACCACGGCGTCCACCCGCCCGAACTCGTTGACCGTGGCCGACACGAGCTGCTCGACGGCGTCGTCGTCTGTGATGTCGGTGGGCACGACCAGCGATCGGCCACCGGCTGCGTCGATCTCGGCGGCGACCTCTTTCAGACGTGACTCCGTACGCGCGGCGAGAACGACGCGCGCGCCCTGCTGTGCCGCGCGCACCGATATCGATCTACCGAGTCCCGGGCCCACGCCGGAGACGACGACCACCTTGTCGCCGAGCAGTCCGTGACCCGTCATGTCGGTCACCCCAGCATCCTCTCTGCGAAACCACGCTGTCGCAGGGCAATTCGTGACGCCCATCCGGCGGCATCGATCGTGTTGTCGACAAGGTACGGCAGATGGTCAGCGACGTCGCCCGCATCGATGATCTGTGCTGTCGGACCCTGCTCGGGTGGAATCGGCACATCTGTCCGCTGCCAACGGAATTGCATGATCCCGGTCTCGTGTCCGGTGGTCTCGATCCAGTTGGCGACGCCGGGATTGCGGTGCGCGACGACCATGCGGATCATACCGTCGGCGTCGACCTGCGCCTGGGAAGAGTTCAGACTCGTCTGGTGATTGACGTAGTCGAGCGAGATGTACCACATACTGCCGAGTTGGAAACCCTGGTACGGCGCTGCGGATTTCGGCACCGTGATGATCATCGCCTCGTCCGGACTCAGTCTGAAATGACCGACCGACGAGTACTGGGTCGACAGGCCGCCGGGTGTGAGTCGCGGAGGCGTGAAGGTGTTCACCGGCTCGTCGAGGTAGAACCACGTGGGAAAGTTGAACCAGGTGTTCAGCCGCGCCAGGAGCATCTTCCCCGCGGTGGCATAACGTCGACGTACCCGCTCGAGATCGAGGTCGGGAGGCGCAGTACCGACGGTGTCGACACGCTCGATCGCTATCTCGCCCCTGCGTTGCGACCAGTCCGAGTACACCTCGCGCACCGCCAGCATCGACGCACCGTCACCGAGGCCGAAGTAGTCGGCTCGCTCGGACGCCGCGGCCTGGTCGGGCCCGAACATGATCTCGAATCTGCCGTCGTCGCCGATCGGTATCCGACGGTCGTCGAACGCGTCGTCACCACCCGGAACCTTGCTGGGTGTGTAGTCGCCGCGGAGTACCTGGAAGCTCAGATCGGTCGTGCTGCCGCGCCGCCCCCAGACGCGATAGGTGGCGGTCGGCTCGATGTCTGCGTGCAGATAGAGGGTGTCGGGGTTGTCCAGGCCCATCTTGGTACTCGGACCCGTCGAGGTGACGAAACCCGGATGGGTACGGCTGCGAGCCCTCGCCAGTTGCACCGTCGCAGCGATGCTCCCGGCCAGGTAGTCGAAGCCCTCGGCCAGGTCGGCGTCGGTGCGGACGAAATCGGCACCGGCCACCAGCGCCTGCGCCCGGGAGATGGCATCGGTGAGAGGCCCGGTGACGTCGACGATCCGCTCCTGCTCAGCTGTCGCGACCGACGCGGTACGCGGCGTCGTTGCCGTCACGGCGGTCTCGGCATCGCCGCTCATAGCCAGGTGTCCCCTCCGGTCCAGGTCAAGAAGTTCTCGAGTTCTGCTTGCGCGGGGGTGACCCGCGGGTGCTCGGTGGACAGGTATCCGCCGCGATAGAAGAGAAGCGGCTTGTCCTGCAACACTTCTCCGAGTGTCAGGGCTCGTCCGATCACGATGTGGTGGTCACCGCCGTCGTCGACGCGTTCGACCGAGCACTCGACCCAGGTCAAGCCGTGTCTTATCACCGGCAGTCCTGCAGGTGACGGGTCCCAGGCTATCCCCGCGAACTTGTCGTCGCCCGGCGCACCGAATGCGGCACTGACATCCTGCTGCCGGTTGGACAGGATGTTCACACAGAACTTCCCGTTCTGCTCGATCACCTTCCAGGTCCGCGATGTCCTCTGCGGACAGAACAGCACCAGAGGTGGATCCAGCGAGAGCGCCGCGAAGGACTGACACGCGAAACCCGACGGCGCGCCGTCGGCCGTCAGCGTGGTGATGACTGTGACGCCGGTGCAGAACTGCCCCATCGCGGTCCGGAATTGACGTGTGTCGAAATCGCTTGACCCGTACGGTGTCTGCGCCATCTGGGCACTCGCCCTTCCGTTCACTGGTTCTTGAATCCGACGGTGAAGTCGTGGCCCCACAAACTCACCGCGGTACTCTCCCTGGCCACCCAGTCGCCGTCGTCGACCTGTCTTCCCTCGCAACCGAATTCGACGTCGAATCCGCCCGGCGTCTTCATGTAGAACGACAACATCAGATCGTTGACGTGTCTACCCAACGACGCCGACATCGGCACCTTCCGGCGCAGAGCCCGATCGAGGCAGAGCCCGACGTCGTCGGCGTCGCCGACCTCGACCATGAGGTGGACGATACCCGTCGCATTAGGCATGGGCAGGAAAGCCAGTGAATGGTGCCGCGGGTTGCACCCGAGGAAACGCAACCACGGGATCTCGTCGCCCTCCTCCCGGCCTACGGCCTGGGGCGGGAGACGCATCGAGTCGCGCAACGTGAAACCGAGGACATCGCGATAGAACTCGAGTGCAGCCTTGTCGTCATCGCAGGTGAGGACGACGTGACCGAGGCCCTGGTCACCCGTGACGAAAGAGTGACCATAGGGGCTGACGACACGTCGGTGCTCGAGTGCTGCGCCATGGAAGACCTCGAGCGTGTTGCCTGCGGGGTCGTCGAAGATGATCATCTCGTCGACCCGTCGGTCGGCGCACTCCTCGTCCTTGCCCTCGCGGAAGATCACACCTGCCGCTGCGAGCCGGTCACGGACCTCCTGCAACCCGCGCGCATTTCGGCATTCCCAGCCGGTACTGCTGAGATGGTCGCGATCGGACGGCACGATGACCAGCCGCGCGGGGAAGTCGTCCATACGCAGGTAGAGGGCGTCGGGCGTGGCACCCTGCCCTTCGATCATGCCGAGGACCTTGAGGCCGTACTCACGCCACGCGGCCAGGTCGGTGGCCTCGATGCGCATGTAGCCGAGGGAACTGATCGGACTGTCGCTCATCTGGACGCCCCGCTCAGACCATCGTGTCGCCGACGGGAATACCGAACTCCCCGTTGCCGAATGCCACGTATGCCCGCTCCGGGTCGTTGGCGGCGTGGACGCGGCCTGCGTGGGCGTCGCGCCAGAAGCGTTGGATCGGGGTGCCGTTCTCGAGCGCGTGGGCGCCCGAGTTCTCGAACAGCGTGTCGATCGACGCGATCGCCCGCCCTGTGGCGCGCACCTGGTCGCGTCGGGCGGCCAGGCGCAATTCCATCGGCACCTCCTCGCCACGCAGGATGTGGTCGTACTCGGCAGCGAGGTTCCCGGACAGTTGGCGCCATGCCGCATCGATATCGCTTGCGGCTCCGGCGATCCGGACCTTGGCGAACGGGTCGTCCTTGGCCTTCTCGCCCGCATACGCGGCGCGCACGCGCTTGCCCTGATGTTCGACGTGCGCGGCGTACGCCCCGTATGCCATGCCGACGATCGGCGTCGAGATAGTACTGGGATGAATTGTGCCCCAGGGCATCTTGTAGACAGGGGCAGTGTTGCGCTCGAGACCCGGCGCCTGGCCCATCCCCATCGTGCGGTAACTCAGCATGCGATGCCGTGGCACGAAGACGTCTTTGACCTCGATCGTGTTCGAGCCGGTGCCGCGCAGACCGACCACGTTCCAGACGTCCTTGATGGTGTAATCCTCGCGCGGGATCAGGAAGCTGACGAAGTCGACGGGCTTTCCGTCCTTGATGACCGGGCCACCGACGAACACCCAGTCGGCGATACCACTGCCCGACGACCACGCCCACGAACCGTTGACGATGTAACCGCCGTCGACCACCTGACCGGCACCCATCGGTGCGTACGAGGAGGAGATGCGCACCGACGGGTCCACACCCCAGACGTCCTCCTGCGCCTGCTGATCGAACAGCGCGAGATGCCAGTTGTGCACGCCGATGATGCCCGAGACCCACCCCGTCGATCCGCATGCACTGCCGATCCGACGCACCGCTTCGTAGAACGTGACCGGGTCGGCCTCGTAACCGCCCCACTGTGCCGGTTGCAGCAGTTTAAAGAAGCCCGCGTCGTCGAGGCTCGAGACCGTCTCGTCCGGAATCTGACGGAGATCCTCGGTCTGCTGGGCCCGCTGTTCGATCTCGGGCAGCAACGCGTTGATCTTCTCGAGCACCTGTGCTGCCGCCTGCGCCGGGTCGTCGCGCCTCTGCGCGCCCGACGACATCGATTGTTGTGCTGACGGCTCATGTGCTGACATCTTGGCCCGGCTCCTACCCTGTCGATTCACGGTCGTGAGACTTCCGTTTCAGATCTGAGATTAGAACAGGTTCTAGTTTTTGTCGAGATCTTGGCGCAGACGGGACCTTGGCCCCATGTGCTGGTGCGATCGTGTGACGCAGAGTCGATGTGGACACGAATACTGGAACCTGTTCTAGTATTCGAAGTACAGCGGACCGCTCAGCGGCCGCGCGGCTCGGCGCCACCGCCGGCCGCAGTCGAACAGCCCTCGATCAAGGAGCACCGGAGATGACCGTCACCCCACGACCCGCTGCGAACACCGGTCCATCCGGTGGTGCACGCGACAGTGACGTGCGCGAGATCGACACCGGGGTGCCACCGACGCGGTTCGCGCGGGGCTGGCACTGCCTGGGACTGCTCTCCGAGTTCGACGACGGCGAGCCCCACTCGATCACCGTCTTCGGTACGAAGCTCGCGCTCTGGGTACATGACGGTGAGGTCAACATCCTCGACGCCTACTGCAGACACATGGGCGGCGATCTCAGCCAGGGTTCGATACGCGACGGGAACGTCGCATGCCCATTCCACGGCTGGATGTGGAAGGGCAACGGGCGTTGCGCTGGCGTGCCGTATGCGAAACGCAATCCCAAACTCGCCAAGACCCGTTCGTGGCCGACGATGGTCCGTAACGGGCAGGTCTTCGTGTACAACGACCCCGAGGGCAACCCGCCGCCGGAGGACTGCATCATCCCGGCACTCGACGAGGTCGGGAGCGACGCCTGGACGGGGTGGACCTGGAATCGCCTCGTGATCGAGGGGTCGAACTGCCGTGAGATCATCGACAACGTCGTCGACATGGCGCATTTCTTCTACGTCCACTACGCGCTGCCCGACTATTTCAAGAACGTCTTCGAAGGCGAAACGGCCGCGCAGTACATGAATTCCCACGGCAGGCCCGACATCGATTTCGGGAGCGGCTACGCCGAGAGCCGACTCGAGTCGATGGCCGCGTATTACGGCCCGTCGTACATGCTCAACCCAATGGTCCAGTTCTACGGCGACTTCAAGATCGAAACCATCCTCACCAACTGCCACTACCCCATCGACGCCAACTCGTTCGTTCTCATGTACGGCGTGATGGCCAAGGTCCCCGAGGGCATGACCGGCGAGCAGGCGTCGCGGATGGCGCACAAGATCTCCAAGGGTGTCGAGGTCGGCTTCCTGCAGGACGTCGAGATCTGGAAGAACAAGACCCGCATCGACAACCCACTGCTGGTCGAGGAGGACGGGCCGGTCTACCAGCTTCGCCGTTGGTACGAGCAGTTCTACGTCGACTCCGCCGAGGTCAGCGACGAGATGACCCAGCGCTTCGAGTACGAGATCGACACCACCAAGGCTGTGGAGAGCTGGAACATCGAGGTGGCCGAGAACCTGCGTCGCAAGCACGAGCGCGAGAGGGCGGAAGCCGAGTTGTCAGGGTCTTCTGTATCGGAGACGTCGTCTGATACCGACACGCGAGTCTGACCATGACGAGGGCCACCGATCGCATCGACACGGACGGGCTGCCGCAGCGCGACTCGCCCGCGCTCGCCGGGTGGTCCAAGGCGCCCGACTTCGGCGACGACCCGCAGCGCCGAGCCGCCGTGCACGAGTCGACGGCCCGCGACCGTGAGCATTACCTCCGCGGCGGGATGACCGAGATCGAGTGTCGCGGGTGCCACGCGTGCGTGCTCGTCAAGAAGACGAGCGCACACCACACGAGCGTGCAGTGGAACCCCGACGCCCGCGAGCGGTGCACCGAACTCGCCCGCATTCGCGCGCAGGGTGGAAACCCGGCACTCGTCCCGACATGCTCACGGTTGTCGGCGAGCATCGATCACGGCGTCGCCGAGGGGATCATTCCGTCGGAGTCGCCGGAATCCGACCCCGACGGGTACTGGTGACGACGCCCGGTGGTGACGACGACGGCTATCACGCCGACGAACACGATGATCGCCACGACGAGCACCGCGATCACTCCGTAACCCGGGTGGAGCACCTGCGCGCCCCGGGCGAGATCCAGGGTGTTGGTCACCGCGGCGTCGAGTAGTTGACCGGAGGGGTCTGCGAGCACGATTCCCGCGGCGACGGCCGAGCCGACTGCCGCGAGTCCGATCACGGCCAGCGCTGTCCACCGCAGGCGAGGACGCCACCACCCCGCGAGCGCCGCGAGCGCGATCACCGCCCCCAGCACGATCGTGACCAGCGCCGGTCGTTGCGTGTGCGCCTCGAGGAACGCAACGTCCTCGGGCTGCGCACCTGGCACCGACACACGCCCGACGCCTGAGATCTTCGAGTCGATGCCCTGATCGGAGTCCCCCCACGACACCAGACTGAACCCGACGATCAGCAGACCCGACACAGCGAACAACGGCCACGCGAGTGCACGCACACGGTCTGTCATGGGTCAAGCGTGCCACCCGTTGTGTCACTCCCGCATCGACCTCCGACGTTCGGCGACGCCACCGATGACTTTTCGCGAGGATGGAGGTCAGTACCGGCGTCTCACACCAGCACAGCAGAAGGGCCACTGTCATGACCGAGTACACCGCTCCGCCCGGGGCTCCCGTCTGGTTCGACCTGATGAGCAGCGACACCGCCAAGGCCATCGACTTCTACGGCGACCTGTTCGGCTGGCAGGTCGAGGAACCCAACCCGGATTTCGGCGGATATCAGAACTTCACCCTCAACGGACACCGCGTCGCCGGTCTGATGCCGGCCATGGGCGAAGGGGCAGTACCCAACGTGTGGTCGTCGTACCTGCGGTCCGACGATCCCGAGGCGACGCTCGAGCTGGTCACAGCCGCGGGCGGCTCGGTCATGCTTCCCCCGATGGACGTCGGCGAGGAGGGCACGATGGCCGTCGCGGTGGACTCTGCCGGCGCCGTGATCGGCTTCTGGAAACCGAACAGGCACAAGGGTTTCGCCGAGTGGGGCGTGCACGGCGCACCCTACTGGTTCGAGTGCGTGAGCCAGGACTACACGAAGTCGGTCGTGTTCTATCCGGAGGTCGTCGGCGCCCGCGTCGAGACGGTCATCGACAACAGTGCCGTCGAGATCGTCGAGCCGGGCAACCCGCTGCGGTACTCGCAGGTGTTCTTCGGCGACATGTCCTACGCGGGAATCATGGACGCCGTCAACCTGTTTCCGCCCGAGCTGCCCTCGTTCTGGCAGATCTACGTCTGCGTCGACGACGTGCCCGCCACGGTCAAGCGCGCCGAGGAGATCGGCGGTTCGGTCATGATGCCCGCGACCGATACACCGTACGGCACGCTCGCGACACTGCACGATCCCAATGGGGCTCTGATCTCGCTGGGGCACCCGCCGGCAGGCATGTAGCGCGGAGCGTCGGCCCCCGGGGCACGACCACGGCCAGACGCGGCTCGAACTTGTGGACGCGGTCGGTGTACCAGCCGCGTCTACCAGTTCGGGCCGCGTTTGGGGCGCGAGGGAACCGCCGGGTGCTCGCGCGCGTCGGAGCTGTCATGACCCCGTTCATCGCAGACGACCACGGCATCATCTACCGCAAGAAGGCACTGGCCGATGGCCTCACCGACGACGACCTGCGACGCGCGCTCAGACGCGGAGAGATCGTCCGCGTCGTCAGAGGTGCCTTCGCACCCGCCGACGTTCGTACACCCGAGGACGCGCACCGGCTCACCGTGATCGCGTCGGCAGTGCTCGGCATTGTCGCAGGTGTGGTGACCCATCAGTCGGCCGCCGCGATGCACAAGCTGCCGATGCTCAAGCCGAACTTCACACGCCTGCATGTCACCGACGGCACCGCCAACCACGGTTGCCGCACT